>JAGVKB010000058.1 GCA_020050835.1 Candidatus Obscuribacterales bacterium
AGCTAAGAAAGAAGCAGACAAAGCTGCTTCAGTGCAAGCGAGCGGAGCTAAGAAAGAAGCAGACAAAGCTGCTTCAGTGCAAGCGAGCGGAGCTAAGAAGACCACCGACGCGTCTGCGTCAACGCAAGCCAGCCCTGCTAAGAAAACTGTCGAAGCGTCTAATTCTGCCAACCGAGTTCAGCCGGCTAGTGCGGGAGATATGAAACCGCAAGCAAACAGTCTGCAGGATAAGGGCAATAAGAGCTCCACGGCTACGGCTCCCGAAGGAGCGACACATCAATCGCTTGGCACTCCATCACTACCGAGTCTGCCGAAGATTCCTTCCGAAGGTGGATTTCGGACTGCTCATCAAAAGGTCTTGTCAAATGGTGTCATGCTCGTTGTCTTGGAAAGCCACCTCAGCCCGGTGGTGCAGATGGTAGGAGCGATCAAAGCTGGTGAAGTGTTTGACCCGTCGGGAAAGAAGGGGATCTCCGCGGTGACAGCGGCTGCGCTTAATTATGGCTCCGTCAAGCGGACGCGAATGCAGATGATGTCACTGCAAGAGGATAACGGTCTGCCACCGCCGGCAATGCTTCGTTTTGAGTCTGGGCAGGAGACGATCATATTTCGAACGAGGTGTCTTTCGAGAGACTTGGGAAGCCAGCTTGGATTAATCGGTGAGATTCTTTCAACGCCAGGTTTCCAGGAAACTGATGTGGACAGAGCCAAGCAGGATGTGTTGGCTCTGATGAAGCGCCAGCAGGACGAAGTAGAGTCTAAGGTCAACCGCGCTTTATTGAGGAGCATTGTTTCATCTAGCTCTCCTTACTGCCCAGGTGATCCCGTCGATCGCCTGAAGTCCATCAGTAAGCTTACGCCGGATGATCTAAAGGACTTTCAAGCGCATTTCTTGAATCCGGGCTCATCATACATCGTGATTGCTGGTGACGTGACCCTAAATCAGGCAGTTTTGGCTTCGGAAAAGTATCTATCTGCTTGGACAGGCCGTGGTAGTCGACAATTGCCTTCCGTTCAAGCCAGTTCGAAGCGTGTTCTGCGTACGTCTGTTCCTTTGAAGGAAAAGAGCGGGACGATGCTCTGCTTCGGACAACTAGTGCCGTTGTCGCGTAATCATCAGGATTATGCGACATTCTTGTTAGCGGACTGTGCACTTACGAATCACCCGATCTTTTCTAGACTAGGACAGCTGGTCAATAATGAGCCACAGATGGCGAATGCTGTTGGATCCGATGCGCTCGAGTCTGATGTCGAGGCGATCTCCAATGCTGTTGAATGGTCTCTAACCTTCTCGCCAGAACCGAATGCGGTGCCTTATGTTGTGAGGACGGTGCAGAACGAGTTGAGGAACTTCACGAAGAATGGATTGACGCAGATGGAAGTTGGTGAAGTAAAACGCTATTTATTGGGGGCGATTCCGGTGCGCTCGATGTCTACTATTGATGCTGCAGCTGACAATGTGCTCGAGTCAATTTTGCAAGGGGGCGAACCGGACTTCCTGGCTCGGATTTTGGCGGGGATTAAGGGCGCAACCGCAGATTCGGTAAATAAGTTGATTCGCACAACCTTCCGTCCCGACTTGGCATCGCTGGTAGTGGCTGGGAGTGACCAGTCAATAGCAGCTGTTCGCAATCAGGCGGAAAAACGAGAGCCTTCGCCGCAAATAGTTCCTGTTGGCAACTCTAAGCCAAGCGGAAAGGAATAACTGCACCCTTGGCGGGAAAGTTTGCGATAGCTACCAACTGCCTCTCCTGTGCTTGATAAGTGTTTTTGAATTTCAACCGATATCGGTTGAAATTCAAAAGTTCCACTGACAACTGTTTGTCTTTCACAGTTAGCCCGACAGCAGTCGATTGCAGCGCTTCGTTGATCGATTGTCTTTGTTGGTGAATGGTGGTTAGAAAGCAAACCTGGATGTAAAGAAATCAATTCGATAAATAGAGCCTAAGAAAAGTGCTGGTAGTAAAGCTAGTTTGGCTCAAAACTGAGTTGGTGTTAATGTTTGGCGCCGGAGGGTTGCGATTCACGACGTGTATTTATATATCTCTTGGCGGCCCAGTTGGAGATTCGCTCGTTATCGGACGGGTGGATGTCAGTAATGAATTCGCCTTGTCAAGTTGGGGTCTGATTGGCTAGAGCTTGTACTAGGTGCGAAGAACTGCCAAATCTCCAATTCCCAGCCGCGGTGTGCGTTAAGATTCGATTGTAAAATGCGGTCAAGTTGTCAGCGAATTAATCTAATCGGCTCAGATTCAGGTTTCCAGGCAACATGGAGCAGACCGGTGTTTTCGACGATTGTGCTGAAAGTAGCTGCTGGTAAGCGTTTGGGGACGCAATTAAGAAGTTTGACTTTCTAGTGACAATTCAGATAATATCCTGCGATGGCTAATCGAATTGGTTAGCGGGGCTCCATGAAACTTGAGCTCTCCAGCATCGAGGTATCAACGGGGGTTCTAGAGGTGATAAGCGAGCGGGAGAAATTGGAATTCGAGTCCTTACCTGAGTTTATTCGAGAACCATATTCAGCTGGCAGAGAGGCGTATGTGCCGCCGACAGCGTCGAAGGGTTCGAGAGCTGATGACAGGTTTGCGAGCATAGACGAAAAGTTCGGGCATCAATATGATGGGCGTTACGCGCCCGTTCAAGATAAATTTCCAGATCTCGACAGTAATATTGATGAAATCGTCCGTCCTAAGCACGAGGCGTTAGACACCCTTTGGCCGGGAGTTGAAAGAGAGTTCCTTCAACCCAGGCGTCGTTCTCCGAGCTTCTACCTGACGATCGGGTTTATGGCCGGTTCATTCGTGTCTCTACTGGGTGTTTTTGGCTATTCCTTGATCAGCCATGCGGTTGTTACCAGCGGTGCTGCCGATGGTGGCAAAAAGATAGTGGTTGCAGGCAGTCTGCCGGTTAGTCCGAAGAGCCAGGCGGCTGAAGGATCCGCGCACACGACCGTAGTCAACGGAGCCGAAGTACTTATTCCAGCATTCACTACTTATGAAGTGAAGACCGGAGACACATTAGCGGGCATCGCTCTTAAGGCATACAGGCGAGTCAGTCCTAGAATGCTCGACGAGATTTGCAGAGCCAACAATATGCGCAGTGCAAACGTCTTGAGCCTAGGGCAAAAGCTAACCCTTCCTGAGTATCACCCGCAGTCCAGCAATCTTGCCACTGGAGCTGCCACTCCTTCGATGTAGTAGCTAGTGCCAGTTGAAAGAAGCCAACTCAGCGTTGAGGATGTTTTCGCGCGTCTAGCGGATAGCCTCAACACGTACGAACATCGACCTCAGCAGGTCGAGTTGGCCTTTCGAATGAACCAATCATTCTGCCGCAAGGAAACCGGCGTGTTCGAGGCCGGAACAGGCACCGGTAAGAGTTTGGCTGCGCTGGTGCCGGCCGCTCTTTCTGGCAAGCGAGTGGTTATCTCAAGTGCAACTATCGCCCTTCAAGAGCAGTATATCCATAAGGACATTCCGCTGTTGCAATCGATTCTGCCTTTTGAGATCGATGCTCAAGTGATGAAAGGTCGCTCAAATTACATTGGGCTGAGACGATGGAAGGACGCATTGCTAGAGGGGGAAGTTGACGATCGACTGGTAAATTGGGTGAACAGTACAAGCACCGGAGATGTGGCTGAGCTAGAGTTTATGCCACCGTTCGATCTCTGGAATGAAATTGATTCTGATTCGGATGATTGCTTGCGCAACAAATGTCCGCAGTTCAATCAATGCTTTTACTTCGATGCCAGAAAGCGGTCCGAGAAAGCTAACATACTTGTCGTCAACCATGCGCTTTTGCTTGCCGATGCCGCTTCTCATGGCAACATTATTCCGCAGTACGAGCTCTTGATAGTCGACGAGGCCCAGCACCTTCCGTCAATTGCACGAGATGCTTTCAGCGTCTCTATTAGCGTAAGAGGACTTAGAATGCTGGCGAGCAAGGCCATCAAGAAAGTGGTTGTGCCACCGGCAATAGTGCGCGAGATGGAGCTGGAATCGGATCACTTCTTCAGCCGGCTTAACGTTAGATTTCCAGCGCCAAAGACTAGATTGAAAGACCCGATCGAGGAAGCCGGAGGGCTCCGCTCGAGTCTGATGGTTCTAAAAGCCTGGCTGGAGGAGCAACAATTCGAGCATATCTTGGATGTCGAGATGGCCAGAGAGAAAGCCAAGCTGAAAGCAAAGGCATTGTTGACGACGACAAACAATTACATCAATTGTCTAGACCTCTTGATGAAACCGAGCAAGGATTGGGTAATCTGGACGGAAAGAGGGGATGCGGCCGGTTCGCGTTTTGAAGTAGTGGCGGCTCCGCTGGATGTTTCTGGCTTTCTTAGCAGCCTGCTATTCGATAAGCCTGGTCTTGAGGCGTCAGTGTGGATGTCTGCTACGCTAGCAACCGGTGGCGAAGATCCTTTTGCTTACTTCAAGAGTCAAGTTGGTGCACCGGGACATGTAATACAGTCGAAGGTATCCAGCCCGTTCGACTATAAGAGGCAGGCTCTGCTTTACCTGCCTGCTAACCTGCCCGAGCCTAATCATCAAGATTTCATCTGGGAGTCTTGCCGAGAGATAGAGCGGCTGGTTAAGCTCAGCAATGGTTGTGCGTTCGTCCTGTTCACTAGCTATAGTGCTATGAACCGTTCCTTCGACATCTTGAAGGATGTGTTGCCGTTCGAGTGCAAAAAACAAGGTGAGATGCCGCGTAAACGTTTGCTCGACTGGTTTCGCGCTACACCGTCGGCAGTGTTATTTGGAACAAATAGTTTCTGGGAAGGCGTATCAATTGATGGCGATCAGCTGAGTTGTGTAATCATCGATCGCATTCCGTTTCAAGCGCCGGATGATCCAATCTACGAAGCACGGTGCGAGGCTATCAAAGATGATTCTTCCGGAGACTGGTTCAAATCGCTGGCCTTGCCGCATGCGATCATGCGGCTGAAACAGGGTGTCGGGCGTTTGATCAGAACTCGAAGCGACCGAGGAATCGTTGCTATCCTCGATCCACGTGTCACACGCAAGCAGTATGGTCGGTTGATTCTGGAATGTCTGCCGCCGATGCGCATCATTCGCAGTCTAGAGGATATCGATTCGATTGATGAAAAGTTGGATAGCTATTGACTCTGGAGCTTACTCGCTGTCCGGCTCTGAGATCGCCAGGGAGTCATCATGGCGCACTAGAAAGAGCGGAATCGGGCAGTGGTTGACCAGATAGTGCACGATCGGATCTCTTTCCATCAAAAACATCGGTCTCTTGGCGACATTTTGGGTCCCGACGAACAACAAGTCCACATTCTCTTCAAGCGCTACTTGAATGATGCCGCGCGATACTTCTCCGACTTTGACTATCCCCCGAGCGTTTAAGCCTTGCGTTTTCAAGTTAGTCGCGGTTTCTTCGACTTGCTGTCTGGCCTTCTCTTCGGGCCGTCCAGTGGCGATTAGCTGAGCCACAACCCCAACTTTTTCCGGGTCGGGGACCATTCTAAGCAGAAGTACTTCAGCTCCCAACGCCTTGGCGTGTTGAGCGGCCACTTCGACAGTCTTAGCGCTGCGTTTGGGGCTGCTAAATGCGACCATGAACTTCATTGGAAAGCCTCCCGCAACCTCTACATTGTATTACTGAACCGACTTCCACGTTCTGCATTATGCTCGTCCACTGTACCCCGAATTCAGCGCCAGAAGAGGTGCAGTCCGAAATAGCAGGCGGCCGAGAGACTCGCTGCCACAGGCAATGTGAGAATCCATGCCAGGATAATCAGTTTGAGCGTCTTGACATTTAGCTTGCCTGCTCCGTACACCGGAATGGTGCCGCCGGCAACCGCCGAACTGAGAGTATGTGTTGTGCTAATCGGGGCGCCGATCGCCGATGCCACCATGATGATAATAGCCGTGCTCATCGACGCTCCGAATCCCTGAGAATGACTGAGTGCTTCGCGACTAATCTTTGTGCCGACCGTGCGGATTACTCTCCAGCCGCCGATGACGGTGCCCAGAGCGATCGCTAGCGCTGCCGCACACATTACCCAAAGTGGAACATTGTCGTGCCGGTAGCCGTAGCTGCCGAAATGTGTCGCCAAGATAAGCGTAATTATTCCCATTGTCTTTTGACCATCATTGCTGCCATGGCTGAAGCTGACCGAGGCGCTGGACAGGATGTGCAGCCAGCGCATTAGTTTGGGATGCGGAAGCTCCTTACCCTTCTTGGTCTTTTCGCCAGACAGGTTGAAAGCGATACCGGTCAAGACAGCTCCGGCAAAGAAGCCGACGAGCGGTGAGACAAGTAGTGCCAAAAGTACTTTGTTGAGTTCGTGCCAGTCCACCCCTTGCAGACCGGCTGCCATAACGCCGGCGCCGAAGAGGCTGCCGATCAAGCAATGGGATGAGCTGACCGGCAGCCCGTACCACCAAGTCACCAAATTCCAGAGGACAGCTGCCAACAGCACGCTCACCACTACCGGCAGAGTGACAAGGTCGACTGGAATAATCTTAGTAATGACTTGAGCAACGGCGGTGCCGACAAGCACTGCGCCCAAGAAATTCAATATGCCGCTCATCGAGATGGCAAGAGAAGGCTTGAGCGCCTTGGTATATATCACTGTGGCTACCGCATTGGCAGTGTCGTGAAATCCATTTACGAAGTCGAAACCCAACGCCAGAGCTATGGCTAGAATGGCGATCAGGGTATCCCAATTCATTTCCTGAGCAGCTCTCTTCTATTCAACATACTTCGGAGTATAAACATTTGCGTTAAAGCTCCGGTTAAGGAGATTGCAACGCGAAGCTACCTTAAGTGCTTCCTAGATATCCCTGGCTTCAACCGGCTCCAGATAGGAGGCGTCGGTGTAAACCCAGAGATCGCCAGGTCGCCACGGTAACGGTTGGCGCAAGAGGTACTTGTAAACGAGCAGGTGGCGGATGATTCGTCTGGCGGATGGATTCTGCTCGCCGCGCTTGTCATTTGCAAGTCTTGTGCGCAGTTGAATCGCTTCGCGTTTTGACCAGCAATAGGCAGGACCAGGATTCATTCCGCGCGATCTGCACAGTATGGCTACTTTTCCAGAGGGTTGTTGCCAACCTAAAACATAGTAAGCTTCTTCGGGCATCGACTAACGCTAATGAATTCGGTGATCTTCACTATCATAATTCATGTGCTGTATAAGTCCAGCGTTGTTTGATGCAGAGTTCATCTAATTGCCGGGGCGAAGAGCGGTGAAGATCTTCAAAAATATTGTCGTGTTTCATCCCGGAGCGATCGGAGACGTCATGCTTGCGACGCCGGTTGCCGCCGCACTACGAGCCAATTTCCCGAGAGCGAAGATTACTTACTGGACTCATCCAAGCTTGATAAGTTTGCTTGGCTTGTTGAAGGCAGTTGATCGAGTTGAAGGTTTTGTGAAAGATGAGGGTCTGCTAACACATCTGCAATTCCTCAGATCGCTCAAACCAGATCTATTCGTCGATCTAGCTGGATCAAGTCGGTCCAACTGGTTGACGTTATTTAATAGCGCCAAGGTGGTGCGGTATAGAAAACAGGCATACGCTACAACTCCGATTATGCATGCGGTCGATAACTTTCTTGCTACGCTCGAGCCGCTTTCACTACAGCCGATGGACTTGAAGTTTCCAACTATTTCAGCGCATGAGTCCGATCTCCTTTCGGTCAAGCAGAGATTGAAGGAAGCAGGAGCAAACGATCGAATCTTAGTCGGTTTAGTGCCAGGAGTGGGGAAGCTGCGATCACACCGCGCTTGGATACCTGATGGGTGGAGCTATGCTGCCCGTATCTTGTGCGAGTCTAGTCGTTATACACCGGTGCTTGTTGGCGGGGGCGATGAGGTATCGCTATGTGATGAGGTCGCTAAGAAGGTGGGAGCCGGTTGTGTAAATCTGGCCGGAAAGCTCTCATTGGTAGAAACTGCCGCTCTCTTGCAATCGTGTAAAGTCGTGGTATCGGGAGACACAGGTCCGGCCCATGTGGCAATAGCGGCGGGAACTCCAGTTGTCGGCCTCTATGGTCCTACCTTCAAGGAGCGAAGCGGTCCATATGGTTGTCTAGATGATGTAATCAGTCAAAGTCACTACTGCCAGTGTCATGACGTCAAGATCTGTTCGATTACTCAAACTGCCGGACCAGGCGAATGCATGAGCCGAATTATGTTGGAGGAGGTCTTCGAAAGGCTGCGCGTGGTACTCGATGACGGTGACCTTTAGTCAATCTGTAGTAGCGTTTCGATGGTAGGGCGGCTTTCGAGGGAGTGTTTCGACTCGGTCACCGACTTATGATGCCGAAGGTCCGTTTGAGCGTTTATCTTGCAGCATGAAGCTGTCGAGGTACTCTTGCCAATTTCTCTTGAAGTCTTCGTCGGCCATGCCTTTTACGACTGCGGCCGGCAGGTCCATGTGAAATGACTTGCGGCTTCCGTCGAAATTGTAGATGAAGCGGACAGTCTTTCCGATCCGTGATTCATAGGCGGCGATCGTAGTCCATCGACCATCGATGGCGGCTTGTAGCCTGGTAATAAATGTTTCGCACCTGTCGCCCGGAGCTGCTACTACTATCCGGCAAAGATCGGACAGTTTGCTGACCAGCATTCTTGCTTCGATCTCCGGCTGACCACTCGCTTTTACGGTCGGTCTGGTGGTCGAGGGCAGCACCGCCTGGTCTAGAATAGCTTGGAACTCGGGATGCGCCGCGTGGGACAGTTGATTGAGTAGGCGGAATTGAGCAATCTCCTGGGCATTTGGCAGGAAAATCTCTTGTCCAGACGTAAGTCTTACAGCCGGCTCACCGTTGGCTTCCACATACTCAGGCAGCCCGTTTACTCGAGCAATCAGCCTCCACATCGAGCGGTCTGACATCAAGCGGTCATCCAAGGCGATGGTGCACAGGCTGTCGCCTGCTTCTACTTTCCAGCAACGTCTCAAAGCATCAACAGTCCGTTGAGATATCGTCAGATCGAGCGGAATTGGGCTGCGATTGCCGGAATGTCTAAGGCGTAAGAGGGTGAGTGACAATGGTGATGAGATTGGAGATTCGATCGCTTCTTGCTTGTCTTGAATCGGAGATATCGATTGATCGCCTGGTTTGGAGCCGGTGACCGGCAGCTCTCCATCGAAAAGGACTAGCATCGGCGGTGGTTGAAATGGCTCGACGTCCTCAAGTCTTGCTCCTGATTGTAGTGTTTTGGCATCCGATGGTTCGACCTCCGGCAGGCAAAGATCTGCTGGTTCGACTATCAATTTAATATTTGGACTTGGAATTGGACTTTTACCTTTTGGGAAAAAGTGCTTGCGATGGATCTCGAGTTCCAATTGACTTGGAAGCCATAGCACCTGCCCGATTTGCAGGTCAGGAATTCGAATCAACCCTTGGTTCCTGAAACCGATTACTGAGCGATTGATGATCAAAATGAGACCGGCAAACCGAGCATCTGCCAACTTCTTACATGCGATTGATTCAAGCGTGTCACCTTGTTGGACGATGTATCGCAGTCGGCGATCAGGACATCTTGTTTCGACTGGCAGCGCTTTCCCACTGCTAGAGCTCGTTTTGTCGCCGTGCCCATCGTCGGGACGACCGGAGCCGCTCAAGCCTGGAATTCCGATAATGCCTATCCAAGGTTGGTGGACACTGTTTACCGGCTCGACTTGCACGGCTTGCCATTCCGGTGGTATCTCCTCTGTCTCCTTTCGCGCTGGGAAGCGCTTATCAGTGATGTTGTCCACTCCTTCACCGCGAACCGGTTGATGTTTTTGTCCCGGCGCTTGCGACTGGTGGTGTTGGTGGTGGCGGCTCTGCTCTTCATACTTAGGGTTGTTTGGAGCAAGCGCCGATGAATCGATTGTTGTCTTTGCCGGCGGAACTTTTTCAGCGTTGTAAAGGTCTTTGGCGTCGGCTTTGTTGGTAGCTTGGTGAGCTGCCCCTTCCGGACGCAGCCCATACTGATCGAATGAAGAGGATCTGGTCTGATTGCCTGATGTATTCGTGTTGGGCTGCCGGGCCACCTGCAACTTGCCGTTTTGGTCAACGGTCCAGGTAAAGCTGCTTTGACTGCTTTGATACGGATTGAGGAGTTGTGGCAGGGCGGCCTGCTTGTTTTGCAGTTGTACAATCTCGTTTATTGAATTGCTGTTTTGCCCGGTTTGAATCTGCTGCAGTTGTTGAACGTTAGAGAATCCGTTCCTAATGCCGCCGTCCCTTTGCTGAACCAGAAGACGAACGATATCGACTGCTCTGCCTTCGGATAACCCGGTGGTACCACCGATGATGCCGTTGTCCCTCAACTGCCGGACAAGCTCGGCGATTACCTGTTCTTTTGATTGATTTTTCCATTCTGGAAAGCGGGAAAAGTATTGATCTACAATTGGAGCGATTCGAGCAGCTTCACTAAGAAGTGCAAGCCTTTCCTGGGGCGGGCTGGGTGGAGATTTTGTCTCGGCAGTGCGTTCGCTGATTTGATTCAAGTACCTGCTGTTATCGAAGCCGACCTTGAAAGGATCGCTACTGGCTCGTTCGGATATCCTTTCCGAACGGTTCGTGTTTTGAAGCTGGACGAGGCGGCTTCCTGTTAAGTCGGGGCTGCTCACCTTATCTGAGCTGGCGTTATTTACAGCTGCTCGTTCGACCGTCTCATTGCCCTTTACGTTTACTGCGACGCGCTCAGGAATGAGAGCGGCATTCTGTCGAAGCGCAGTCTCTCCTCCGGCTAATCTTTCGGTGCCAGCGTAGCTACCGGTGAAATTCGAAGCGCGCTCTAGTCCTTGATTCAAGTGGGTGTTAGTCTGATTGCTAGTCGGTTGCTCGATTCGACCGGTCTGTCCATTGTGATGACAACTCTCTGGCAGGCGCGGTTTCTCGTTACTAGCCGGCAGGTCTGATCCGGGCAGACCAGGCTGACTAGGATGTCGTCGAGTGCAATTGGGTTCGGGCAGATTGCTTGTGATGTTACCTGCCGGTGGATTCGACAGGCGGCTGTCGCATCCCGGCTGGTCCGTTTGAGCAGTTCTCTTTAGATCGCCTTGGTTGATTGTACATTTCCCATCGTTTCCGGGGGCATTGATGGAGCCAGTTCCTTTTTGCGGAGGCTGTCCTTCGACCGGTTGACCGGTTGTAGTGTTTACACCTGGTCTTGGGCAGACCGGTGGAGTTTCTTCACGTTCCGACCTTTGTCCGTGGCAGCGATGAGATGGAGGAATTGTGCCTTGGCTGTCGCCCGTACCCCTGGGCCGCATCGGGATCATAGTGCCATCAAGATCGGTAATCGTTCTTGGTTGGGTTTTGCCGGTGCTACCTTCTAGCTTGGAGTCACCGGCGATGATATTGGTGCATCCGGCTTTTGGGTCGGCCAGGACGTTGGTTTTAGAGAGGCACGGATCGCCTTTGCCGTTGTTGTCAATGTTGTCTCCCTGTTTAGGTGGATTGGCGGTAAGCCCGCCTGTCTGTTTTGTCGATTCCGAAGCTGCCTGTGCGGTGATACTGTTCAGTCCGGCGACGACACTATACGGAGTGACAGGCCTTTCGCGGACGTTAGCCACACAGGTGGGACCCTGATAGGGCTCAACTCGTTCGGTACGGTCCTGTTGGGTCGGTTTATCAGTTCGGCAAGTAAGTCCGTTGTCTCTCGAATTGGGGTTTGCTGCAACAGTAGAATCAGTCTTGTCGACCACACAGTCCTTCTTCTCTTTGTGAGTATTAAGCGGGTCCCCTTCTTTGCGAATGGGCGGAAACTGTGGTGCGGCTTGACCGGTGCGGATAGTTTGCTGTGCGATCGCGTTGAGAACTTGTTTCTGTTCGACCTTAGTGTCGTCTTGGTTTTGGCAAGACTCTTCTTTGCGAAGTTTGGTCTTTTTTGCACAAGCTTCGAGAAGCAGAGGGGAAAAACTTCGCAAAACAACTTTCTGTGTCTCGTCTGGTGGAGCTTCAGAAGCCTTTTGGCGATCTGGTTGGACCGACTTTGGATCGCAAGATGTATTGACGGCTTTGCCTTCAGTGATCTTTTCTGCTGACTGCAATTGGGCGGCTGCCACTAGTTCCGGCTGTTTTGGAGGCTCTGCAGGCTCCTTATGTGTTGCTCCGGGCCGTTTGGTAACAGTTGTTTCTGGTGTTTTGGCAGTTAACGGCTCAGGTGATCTGGTATTTGTTGTCTCCTGAGTTCTGGAAATTGCTGCTTGTGTTTGCCTTGAATTAGCAACTTCTGTTTGTTTGCAAGTAACAACCTCTTGCTGTCTTGATTCTGTTTGAGTTTGCGGTGACTTTGCTGACGATTCTCTGGCGTTAACTTTCGCAACCGAGTTTGCCTTGCTTTCATCTAAAGGTGGCTGGAGCGGTGTCGCCGGTTCAGCTGTTCTAATGGTGGCGTTTTCCGGTTTGTCTGTTCGCTTATAGATTCTTTCCGGAGCACCAGTGTTGGAGTCACGATCAAAGTTGTTAAGTAGGTTTGATTTTCGGATTATAGTTTGTGCTATCGAATCTCCTTGCAATCCTTTGCTCGGTTCTTGTGCCGGTTGACGTGATTGTTCCGATCGCCCAGGCAACTGTCTCTCTTGTAAAACTTCTTCGACCATTTTTCCAATGGCGTGCTCTTGAACTCTTGCTTCGCCCGCCTTATGTAGATTGTTTTTAGGTGGCTCAGTGGCTCTCGCTTGTTCCGTTACATGAGCAATTGTCGCAGCGCCGGCTACAGTTGCGGCCGATGCTGCGGTACTAAGTGCAGTGGCGATTAGCTCTGCAGACGACACAAGAGCCTCTCCGGCCTTGAGCGCTGCTGCTGCCGCAACGCTTAGGGCGTCGATGGAGCCCTCTTGGTTTTTGGTAATTTTAGTATCCAGTCCCATTTGGCCTTCTCTCTCCCCAAAGAAGGTACAGGCTGGAAACTGACTAGCTGATGGAGATCAGTCAGTCTCGATAAAGGGGTGCAGTTGTTATGGGTAGTATCCTTGCTGCCTTCTTAGTATCGTTCCAGCCCGTTGCGTGTCTATACCGCGCAATGTGGAATTGGACAGTCTAAACATTAAATCGTCGGTAAGCTTCGGGCTAGCGACTCTTCCCAAAACGAATATGGTAGATTCCTTACTTGAACAGGCTCGTTGCACGTTTCTTGATTCATTTTCAAGCGGATCGGTTTTGAACGGTTGGGGGTGCTCGTATATGCAACGTCTCATGGTTGGACTCGTGGTGGCGTTGTTAGTAGTTGAATGTGGATGGCAGTTATCGCACTCCTGTCTTGCCGATGAATTGCGAATTCGATCGCGCTCTTCTTGGTCTGGTGACTCTGGAGCGCCTCGACAAACTTGGCAGCCGGGTATGGAGCAGAAAGAGACTCAATTTCAGCAGCGTCTTCTTGATCGCTGGCAGCGTGCAGAGCAGCAGTCAGCTTCTACCAGGGTCACGCCCGAGAATTACCTGCGGAGCCTGCAAAATCAAATTCAGCAGGCCCAGCGGTCGAATGATTTCGGTGCGATTGCTGCCGGCTATGCAAGGCTAGCTGACGGTTTACGATCGGGTGGACTTGCACCTTATGCTCCCCAGCTCAATGCTTGGGATTGTAATAAAAAGGAGATTGAAGCGAGACAGCTACATATTAAGCAGCTTCATCGGCGAGGGGACTTCGCAACGGAAGGAACTGAGTGGAGAAACGTGAATGCATTAGCGGCACGATTGAACAGTCATGAACCAGGGAATGCACAGTGGTCCTATCTGGAAGGGATCTCGTTTTATAAGATCGGTCCTGACTTTT
Source organism: Candidatus Obscuribacterales bacterium (assembly GCA_020050835.1). GTDB lineage: Bacteria > Cyanobacteriota > Vampirovibrionia > Obscuribacterales > Obscuribacteraceae > JAGVKB01. Next base: position 13,739 of record JAGVKB010000058.1, read on the forward strand.
ACTCAAATGCCAAAGAGTGGCTTACCAAATGTATGAGAAATCCTGCGTGCCAGCCTGGTATGAAGATTGAGTGTAACTCGACCATCGCTGCAATCAAGCTGGAAGAACAAAGAGCGGCAGCTATTGCTGCAGCGGAGGCAAAGCAAAGGGAAGCAAGTTACGCTGCTGCTCGCCAGAGCTCTGCTAAGGATCGTGCTGAAAGATTATTAGCAGAGGGCCAACATCTCGCCGATGAAGCTGAGTTCGATCGGGCTATCTCTAAGGTTCGAGAGTCAATCTCCGTTTATCCCTCGAATTCAGATGCATATGTAAAACTGGGTATGTTCCTAGTTTATAAAGGCGACAATGCTCAGTCCGAACAAGCATTTCGTACAGCCGTTAAGATTAACCCAAAGGATGCCTATGCCTGGTTCAATCTGGGAGCTGCTCTAGTCAATCAAAGGCGAGAGGCGGAAGCAAGAGAGGCCTATAAGAAAGCTCGAGATTTGCACGATCCAAAACTTGAGAAATTAATTGATAGTCAATTAGCAGCTCTTGGGAAGTAGCATGACTGCCACTGCGCTCTGGGCTTTTCCCTTGGTTCTACATCTGGTGTCTAGATTTAAACCGATATCGGTTTAAATCTAGCTTCGGCATCAAAGCTATCTAGTTAATCGGATTTTGATTTCTGGTCCGTTTGTGCGGTAAAAGTGGATTGAACTTTTTGCTGACTCTATCCGTTTTACTATCTGAGTGCTGGAGCTAGAGTCATGGTTGAAGATCAATTCACCTCGCGCGATTCCACTGAATCGTCTCGTAACTGTGAGGCGTATTTGACTCATGTTTGGAACGAATTCAATGCCAGATTTGATAGCGAGACGGCGTGTCTGGAGGAGTTGTATCGACGGCTCTCCGGGCAACGGAAGTTCGAATGTAGAAAATGTCTGAATGAACCATTTGGACAGAATCCGATTGGGCGTGTGGTCCAATGTCGCACCTGCAAGAGGAAATGTTGGAAAACTGCTGGAACATTTTTTGACAGGATTAGGCTCGCAAGACCTTGGCTAGCTGCGATTTGGCTAATGGAACGCGGAGTTATCTTTAATGCCTTCAAGTTTCACAGACTTGTTGGCATTGCCTATTCTTCAGGTCTAAACATTTTGAGGAAACTTACCGCTGTCTTAGAAAGAAAAATCTGTGAAGACGGACTAGAGCTTCCATCCGGACTGTTTTTAGAGGTGGTATCTAAACGCTCTCGTGAGACACCGACTAGAGGTCATCCAAGAGCTGAGCAACTGGAAATCGATAAGCCGGCTGTCGCTACGACGGGTGACAATTTAGAGCTTCCCAGCTTGGATGCTCCGCCCGGTGGTGCGTCCAAATCCCGAGCGAGCAGCACTGAATTGTCTGAAGGGACTTACGTGGCAAGTGACTCGGCGTTGAATGCTAGAAAAGAAACGCTAGTGCTTGGGCTCTTGTCCGATCGGCCTCTTCATTTCGACTATTTGTATGGGCAGGCCAAGCTGTCCGTGGGTGAGTTGTCTTCTGCTCTGACGATTTTGGAGTTGGATGGAGAGATAGTTCGATTGCCTGGAGGCTTCTTTCTACGGACACTTGCTGGCGGCACAAACCGAACTTTTGATTCTCCTTTGCAGGCAGCAACTGCGACAAGTAACAAAGCTGAAAATGTATCTACAGTTCGTTCAGCGGTATCTTTTATCCGTAGCACGTTCAAGGGAATCAGCAGAAAGTACTTACAGAATTACTTGACGGCATACAGTTGTTATTTAGACAGGCAGAGGTGGTGTGTCGGGGCCATAATGACTGTTTGCAGCGAAAGCGGACCGATTAGAATGGATGAGATTCGCGAATATGTGACACCAAGGATGGTGAAGGTATTTTTATGTGAATAGCACTGAAATTAGACTGCTTGTGACTGTTGAGAATTAGCTATGTTGATTATTTTCTACAGCGTTCTAAGAAATGCTACTAAGTCTAGTTTCTCTGCCTTGGTGAGTTTTGTCTCGAGCACAAGATTGAAGAATTCCACCGTATCTTCTAGAGTCAGCAGTCTGCCATCATGAAGGTATGGAGGAGAATCTTTTATGCCTCGAAGCGGAAAGGTCTTAATGCTGCCGTCTCCTGTAGCCATCATGCCGTTTATCATGACAGTTTTGAAGAAGCGTTCTGTCCTTAAATTGTGCATCAGATTGTCTGTATAGTATGGTGCAGCATGACAAACAGAACATTGTCCCTTCCCGAAGAATACTTCTTGTCCGCGCAACTCTGACTCACTGGCCTTCTTCGGATCTAGTCGTCCATAAATATTCAATTTTGGAGCCGGTGGAAAGTCCAGCAACTCCTGAAATTCCGCCATGAAGTGAACCTGACTCCCGCGGTCAAGTACATTAACTCCCTTCTTTGCGGCAATAACATGATCCCCGTCGAAGTAGGCTGCTCGTTGTTCGAATTCGGTAAAGTCTTCAACTGATTTGAGCGCCCGTTGCGAGCCGAACAGCCGCTGTATATTGACACCGCGCAATGACGGCGTATCTAACCTGTGACGAAACTCTTGCGGGCGGATATCACCCACTAAGTGAGTCGAAGCATTGGAGTGTCCGTTGGCGTGACAATCAAAGCAAGTAACCCCTCTGCTTGCCTTGATAGTTCTGCGATCGTCAGTTTGGTTGAATTGCTGCTGTGGAAATGGAGTAACCAGCAAGCGCAATCCTTCGAGCTGTTTTGGATTGAGAATCCCGTTGAAGAGGTCAAAGTAGTTGTCTATGGATACCAACTTCCCTTGCGAAACATCTCCAAGATCTGGACGCGTTGTGAGATAAACGGGTGCGGGGAACTCCGGAAGAAACTGATCAGGCAAGTCATAGTCCAAATCGAATCGAGTTAGGTCACGTTGCTCTTGCTTGTTCACTTCATTAATGTGAAACTTCGGAAAGAGCATGCCTCCTTCTGGATGGTTGGGATGAGGTAATGGCATGAATCCGCTCGGATATAGCCGTTTTTCCCTAATCTCTTCAGGTGAGAGAGCGGATAGCTGTTCCCAGGAAAGTCCGCTCGGGAGCTTAACTCTTACGCCTTCTTGAATCGGCTTGCCACGAGACATCGTGATGTCCTTGGCAGTTTTGCTGCTGAGGTCATACCTCTCGGAGAGCAATGCAAGCTGTCTGTCCATCACTTTGGGTTTTTCGGCCGACATGCGAGTAACAATTGCCTGAAGCTCTTCCTGTATCACAACTGGCATGTAGCTTGACGCTTTCTTCAAGTCTTCTGCATTCACAATACCGATGGCGAAAAGGATTGAGACTACCGATAGGGAAAGTACTTGTATTCCCTTGCAGACTAAATCTCGCATGATCTTTCTTCCTCTACCTAAAACGCAAAGTATGAGAACGTCTGGTTGTATTCTGCCCATTTAAAACGATGCTCAGTAGTTCTTCCAAGAAACTTTGCGAACAACTATATCGCTATGCTGGCGCTGGCGAAATGTTCTTTGCTAAGCTCCTCGTAATTCTTCGCTACCGATTGTAGTTATGTACAACTGAAAAGGGGGGAGAATTCGCTGTACACCTTCAAATTTGTTCCGTTAAAGTCTAAAAATCAGCATTTTCGGGTACGTACAATGAGGGTCAAGACTAGTGAGACAGGGACAGGATTTGCAAATAGATTCTATTGACAAGGTGTTTTGGCGGACTTATGATTCGACAATCCTTCGTGTGGAGGGCGTTTCAAGTTGCAACGATTACTAAATCGAGTTCTAATTCTCTGTTTCCTTGTGCTATACAGTCAGGCTACCAGTCTTGTCTGCCCGGCTATTGCTGATACCAAATATTCAAGGTCTTCTGATTTCCCAGGAAAGGGGGATTACCAGGCTTGGCTTAAGGCTAACGAACAATTCAACGAAGGCAATGCGCTCAAGAGAAATGGTTCATTTGACCAGGCAATCATCAAGTATAAGCGCGCTATTGCTGTGTATTGCTTTGATGCCGAGTACTTCAACAATCTGGGGTCTGCCTACAAGGGTAAAGGTGATTATGCTAATGCTGCCTCCGCATACAAAAAGGCACTTTCCATAAAGGAAATTTGGCAAAGTTGGGCAAACCTTGGAACTGTGTTGGCGAAGATTGGGAAGAGCCATGAGTCGAGAGCTGCGTACCAAAAGGCACTTAATTTGAATCCTCCGTCGTCTGCTCGAGAATCAATTCAGCATGATATGGAAGTTACAAGCCCTTTTATTGGATCGAAACGATGAATTTTGAACAGCTGGTCTTAGCAGCTGATGTGTCTGTGATTTAGTACGGAGAGTGAATTAGTATGGGTGATGGCTCTTCGTATGATGTAGATGATAAAAAAACCGGCTCCGAGAGTTCAGGCAAGGGTACTGAATCTCATGCGGTGAAACCTGGCTCCAACCTCCCTGCCGGTGTTGATGCCGGCGCACTAGATGTCTATCGTCCACAGGCTCAGGGCCAAGGACAAGCCAATCGACCCACTGATAACACCGGCACAACCACTGGCGGTTCTTCTGGTACTACCAATCGCCCTAACAACATCTTCGATATGACTGGAGGTCAGATCGGTGGTGATAGCCAGCAGGGTGGTGGCTCTCCGGAAGCGCTTCAAAAACAGGCTGGAGACAATTACATCCCACCGGGCAGCAAGCAGGAAGCAAGTAATCGACTCGAAGAGTTCAATCGACAGGTCGACATGCAGACCAAGGTTCCAATCATCAAAACCAATCCAGATGGTTCTGTGTCCGTAACCAATGTCGACAGTGGAGCCAGAACGACCTGGAGTCCCGGTGGTGGCAGCGCGACTGAGTCGATGAATGTCAATAATTACAGCTCTAAGAAAGTTGAAGGTGGGCCGGCTGGGACGCCTGAAGCTATAAAAGGACAACCAAAGGCCGAAGCTTCAAATGTCGTCGCGGACAACGTACCCAAACCGGCTCAACAAACGAATGACAGCACTCAAAGCAAGATTCCTAGCGCAAATGATTTCTATCAGAGCTTTAAGAACGCTCCTGCAGAAGAGCAGAAAAAGATGGTTCAAGACCTGCGTAGCAGCGGACTGAGCAAGCAGGAAGCAACGCAATTTGTCTCCGATGTTGCGAAAATGGCCAAGCAAGATACTAACGGTGGGGACCAGGTGCTTCGCCAGTTTAAGGATCAAGTTACGGCAAGACCAGAGACCCCGGTAGCCCAGAACAATCAACCTCAAAATCAACGGGATGTAGCTCCAACGGTTGCTCAGCCACAGCGCCCAGTCGAGCAGGCAGTTGTTCAGCCGCCGCCGCGGCCGAAAGAGGAGGTTGCTCAAACACCACCGGTACCCATGGTTGGTAGACCAGGGAGCGAGGCGCAGCCTACCGGGCAGCCAGGCAGGAGTGGACCAGGTGGACCGGAAGGCGTTATTGGCACTCCCGGCGGTGGCCCAGCCGGGCCGGGCGGTCCGACGCGCGGACTAGAAGCTGGTGGTCATGGGCCAGGCGGCAAAGGTGACCTGCAACAACAGATCGATCAGCAAGGTGGATTTCCGGGGCGCAAAGGCGCTCAGGTGCCGGATGGTGGTGGCATCGGTCTGGGCTTAACAGGCGGCCGTCCCGGCGATAAAGAAGGAATCGGACCGGCTGGACGCCCGGGCGATAAGGATGGTATCGGTCCGGCCGGTCCATCTAAGGGTGATCTTGGCGGGCAGCCTGGTCGCCCGGGAGAGCAAGGTGGTACAGGTATTAGACCGCCTGGCGCAGATGGACAGATCGGACCGGGCAAACTCGGCGACGGGACTGGTAAGCCCGGAGACCAACCGCTCAAAGGCGGAGATGGTGTCGCCAGATTCGGTCCGTTTGATCTCTCCGACCGTAACAGCCGATTGCAGCTGCTCGGACTGCTGAAGGACTTCGAATCCGGCAAGCCGCTGGATGGCAAGGCGCTGGGATTGGACGATAAGGGGCTTTCTCGCTTGCAGGATTTCTTGAAGGGTTTGAATCCCAAGGAGTTCGAGCAGCTGAGGAATCTGCTCGCGCAAGGACCGGATGGCGATAAGCTCGGAAAGTTCTTGAGCGATCCCATCCTGGGTAAGCTGAAGGAGTCCCTGGTACCAGGCAAAGAAGGCGGCTCCGGTGATTTAGCAAATCTACTCAAGGGCGGCCACTTAGATTTCGGTGATAAGAATACGCGCAATAGCGTGCTTGGACTGCTGAAGGACTTCGAGACCGGCAAGCCATTCGATGGCAAGACGCTCGGGCTCGATGACAAATCTGCCGCTCGTCTGCAAGACTTCTTGAAAGGGCTGAGCCCGAAGGAGATGGAGCAGCTGAAGAGCTTGCTCACGCAGGGTGCGGATGGCGACCGCATCAGCAAATTCTCCAAACTCGATGACCCGGTCCTCGCGAAGTTGAGGGACATTCTTGAATCCGGACGGGAACGCACTGTGACCGGCCTCAATGCTGAGCATTTGCATCGCAGTGCGGCAGATCGATTGGCTGATTTCTTGACTTCTAAACAGATGATGGTAGGTAAAGACGGCGAAGTACGTCCAATGTCGATGGCGGCTCTGCGCGAACTTGGCGCGATCGTCAAAGACTTCAACAAGGAGTTCGGTCTGGAGCCAGGCAAAGGCGCGCTAACCCTGAAAGATATCCTGAGCGGCAATCTGCAAGCTACTTTGATGGCGCAAGATAAAGCGGGCGCGCTCGATCAAGGTCGCTTTCTGGCCAAGCTTCCGCCTGGTCAAGAAGAGGCGTTTAAGTCCGTGCTTGAGAAAATGGTAAATCAAGGCGCAATTGCTACACTACAGCGCACTGCTGCCTTGGATGGGCGTGATACCAGAGGTGGTGATCTGATCAAGGCTGATGGGCAAGTGAGGGACTCCTCTGTGCAGGCTCAACGTGCAGTGGATGCAGCAGTTGCGCAGGCGAAGGGGCTGCAAACTCAAGCGGACATCCAAGCCCAAAATGACCTGCTAACTCAGATCAATCAGCAAACGCCGCTTGACACTCGCAGCGAAGAAGAGAAGCTGGAAGCTCTGCGCCAGATCAAGCTGAAAGCAGAGACCGACGAGGAGAAGCTACTTGACGACGAACAGCGCCGCCAGCGGGAGCTGGCCTTGCTTGCGCTCAAGGAGCTGGAGGAGAAGGAGCGTCGGGAAAAAGAAGAACAAGATAAACAGAAGCAGCTCGAAGAGCAAGCCAAGAAAAAACTCGACGACCGCCGGCAGAAGTACACGGTCAGGGAGAAGGACACTCTCGAGTCAATCGCCTCGCGAATGCTGAGCGACTCCGGCTTGTCTGGATTGATCTACGAGCTGAATTCTAATGTGATCCCGGTCAGAAAGGTAAATGGTAAGAAGCTGCTCGATCTCCAACCAAAACTCGTGCTCTGGTTGCCGTCACCGGCCGATGTGAAGGACTATCGTGAGCGCCCATTTGTCTTCAGCCAGAAGTTCGAATACGTGCAAAATCAAGAATTCGCCTCCGTTGAAGATGAATTGAAGGCTGTCCTGGGAGCCAATTGGGCCGGTGATGGGTCGCGTGAACCCAGTTTGAAGGAATCGGCCGATCTGAATTTGGAAGGAGAAGCTCCAGGGCAGCTGCCGGACGAACATACCGCCGAAACTCTCGCCGTTGCCCAGAGCCGCCGGGCAAATGTCGAGAAGATGCTGGGAGCGGTGGAATCCAAGCCGGAACAGAAGGATGGCCGGGCAAAGTATGTAGTCAGGCTCGGCGATACTCTTAAATCTATTGCAATGCGGCATCCGGTGCTAGGAGATGTCGCGCTCTGGAAGCTGGTGGCTGAAGTTAACGGCCTGCCCACAACTACTGATTCCAAAGGCAGTCCGACCGCTGCGCTCAAGCGCGGAAGCTCGATTGTTGTTCCAAATGTCCAGGAAATTGAGGACTACCGAGAGAAGTATCAGATCAAGAAGCCGGTGGTTAAGCCGGCCACAAAACCAAGCGATGCGAAGTCCCCTGCTAATGATTCGGCCAAGAGCCGAGATGCGAGCGGCGGCAATCTTAATTTCGAGCCATACGATGCCGATGAAGATGTGACTAAAGTAGTGCTGGAGGCGGCTGGATTGCTGCCGAAGAGCAAACCGGTAGATAAAGCTCCGGCGCCATGGCTAAAGCTTTCAGGTAAGAAAGAGGAGAAGCAAGCCGAGCCGGCCGGTCCGCCGGAAGTCTCGAAGACGACTTCAATGCCGGTTGAAGCTCCCAGTGATGCGGCTGTCCTGACCAAGGAATTGTCGGATGCGGTCCGCCTTGTTATCTCGGATGGAAAGCCCGGTGCGGACTTGGGATTTTCGTCGCGCTTGGAGATTCAGCACGAAGGTCGCTGGCATCCGGTCATTACATATGAAGTGTATTCGGATCTCGCTCTCCGACACGAGTTTACAGTCGACGGCAAGAAGCGGACTATCCGGATCGATCTGCCACCATCATCGGTGCGAGAGCTGGCCGAAAATGACGTGACCAACAATTGGTCCCGCTATTGCGAAAGGTTTCTCTCCGGTCAGAGCATTTCCGATTGAAAAACCGTTTTGCCTTACTCCGGATTGGCTGGCTGGATTTTATACACGAATTCGCTTATTGACATCCCGCTCGGGCGACCATAAGATTGCCATAGTCCTCTTCGGAGTGACCAGCCGATTTCCGCTTCTAGGCGGACGGTTCATGTGCATCGCGGGTTAGTGACTAAAAAGCTAAATATTTATCGGGTCTGCGGCCGGTAACTGCTGTCAGACAAAGGCCATTTGTCCCTCCCTTCCTGGTGGCCCTCCCGAGGTAGTTTTTACCAGGAGAAATGATAGGGAGATGGCCAACGATCTGATTGAAGATCCCTCGGGAACGCACGGGTCCGAGGGGCAAATAAACTCGATTTTGCGTGTTGAAATCAATTCTGTGCCTCCCGTTCGTGGCAGAGAATCTGGAGCGACGGACAGAGTCCCCCCACCTCTTCCAACTCCCGAAACAAGCAATCGTCTAATCAGCGAAGCCGGCTTGGGAGCGTTTAGAAGCGGAGCAGCCAAGCCGTTAGCTGCCGAAGTCAATGCGGTGGCGCGTAGTACCGCTGGCGTTGGAGACTCAGGGAGCCCAATGACTTTTGTGCATGGCGGCGAGACAATCAACGGACGCCGAGTGATTGGACGCGACGGTCGCGATTCAGTCGTTACCGGCGTTGGTAAATTCGAGCTGGACCGCACATCCGGTCAATGGGTTCCCAGTTCACTCGGCGGCGAAAGCGCCGGCAGCAAGCCGTCCCGCAGAGCTCAGTCCGATCGCAGTGGTGAACCAACGGCTGTTTTGCCGGCCGGCTCGATCGCTCAATTAGGGCAGCGGCAAATCGCTGCCGCCGGTAAGGACGGCGACAATAGAAGCGACGCTGCTACAGACCAGCGCTCTTCGACCCAAATCATCGCTGATTCTCTGTCTGGAATAGTTCGTCGTCCGCAAGGCTCAAACATCGGGCAGAACGACAATCTGGAAGTGAAGCTCAATTGTGCCAACCCGACTGACAGCCAGAACGGATCGCCATCGTCGCTAGGCAATCTGATGGCGCAGTCAATTCCAGCTCAACGGAGAGCCGAAAGCGAGCGAAAGGAGAAGGCAAACGGAAGCTCCAACGGCGCAAATCCAAGCGACAGTCAGAGCGGATCACCAACGACGCTCGGCAACTTAATTTCACAGTCAATAGCGGCTCAGCCAAACCTTCCCAATGAGCCAAAGGAAAAGGACAAGAAGATTGCTGGCGCAATACCAGGGTCTATTGAAAGTGCGAGCGCGCGACCATTGACTGAAACGCCCTCTCAGCCTTTCAATGGCCAAGGTGCTCCCAGCAACGAGGTAAAGGTAAAGAAACCCACCGGAGGCTCGGCTCCCAGCGAAAATCAGACCGGTCTTCTAGGCGGCTTGCTGTCACAGTCAATTAGCCAGGCTGCAAGACCAGAAGGCGAGATTCGGGATCTCGACAAGAAGAAACCACCAAGTTCACCGTTGGGCGATGCCAGAAATGATCCGCCGCCCCCTACAATCCAGTCGGTCGGCAATGTTGTTCGCAACATCGAACCGCCCAGTAAACCTGAGCCTGAGGTGCATGGTGGCACCGGACAAGAGCAAGCACCAGCTCAACTAGCGCGCTTGTCCGGACAGCACACTCCTTCTGAATTGGCTGAGGACAAGATCAGAAATCACAATCTGTACAATCTTGGTCAGAGCGGCGGACCAGCTTTCTCGAATTCGCACCAGGTTGACAATCGTGATAAGGAGAAAGAGCAGTTTCTCTCGTCTGGACAGATCCCGCTATCGCAAGGGCGCACTCCTGAACAATTAGCCGCGATCGCTCAACTGGCAAATCAAGTCCCTGCCGGTGGTGGTGGCAGTCCGAGACCAGAGGAATCCCGATCCGGAGAGGTCAGAAGAGTAGTTGAGAATTTAAATCAGCTGCAGGATGGCAACCCTCTGCCGCAAGTGCACCAGCAGTTCAATAACCCTCCCCGCCCTGAAGGCGGAATTGCTCCTGTGGAGAGTTTTGAAAACAGGGTTGCCCGGCGCTTAGCTGAAGTAGTCGAAAATCCAGCGAACCCCCCATTGGACCCCAGGCAGCTATTGCATCCAGGTGAAATTTATTCCAATCCGCCGCTAAGATCTGAAAGGCTAACTGACCTGCCACCATCAATCGGACCTCTGCCACCATCAATTGGACCTCGCCCAGCCGAGCCGGAAGTTCCGGTTAATCCTTCAGGCAGACCGCTAGCTTTTCAAGACCTGCGTTCGCCGGAAGTTTCGACAGTCAGTCGCCTGCCTGAATCGCAGCTATCACAAAGACCTGCTCAAGATCCGACTCTGCCTGCCAGAATCTCGGAGTCGCCGCTGCCGTTAAGGAGCGCGCCGGACCTGCCATCGGTTTTGCGTGTCAATCCCGAGCAGATTCAAACTGCAAGACCTGCCGATCCGGTGCCTGTCTTTCGAGCGCCTGAGCTTACTGTATCTCCGCTATCGCCAAGGCAAGCTGAGCAGCTGTATGCGCCGTCTAATCGAGCTGAGCGAATTGTGGATCAACCGCCACCACCTTTGAGTAGTGACAGAAAGACTGACTCTACGAATCAGCCTTCGCTCCAGGAGAGGCGGGCGGAGTTGGTCGCACCACCGCCCTTGAGTACGACTGACAAACGGCAAGAAAGCGCTGGCGCAAGAGAGTTCTCCGCCTCTGGCACACGGCTGAGGGACTTCTTGCGAGACGAGGCAATGCCGGATCTTCAACGCGGCATCAAGGAGATAGGTAAGGAACCTTTGACACTGACGTTTTCAGGGCAGAAGATGGAACTTTTGAAAGGGCTCGAGCAGAATCTGAATCTTCCGGGCGGAAAGCTTGAAGCAATCAAAGACGGCCTCAACTTGGCCAACCTGCAGAGATCCGACGGAGTCGCGCGTAGCGTTGATTCAGGCATTGCTGCAAAGAGTGAAGTTGCAAAATTTATCGAGGGGACCGGAGCTTACGGGAATCAGCGCGTCGAAGCCGGGAAAGCTTCCGATGCGCTGTCAGGCTCCAGGTCGGACGCTACAGTGGTAGGGGAAGGAAAGGGAATCACTGGTAGTACCATCGGAAATGGTGCTAAGACTTCCGATGGCCTGCCAGGAATGCACGATACTCATACGACCATAGCTGGTCAAAGGGAAGGTGAGCCTGAGCCGAGCAGGCGTCCTGAAGCGACCGGAAAGTTGGATAATGGTCTCGATGGCGAATTGGATGCTGATGAAGATGGCACCGGCAAAAAAAGGATGAAAAGTCTGTCTCAATCACTGATGTCCCTATTATCAGCGGATTTGCGATAGGCACGGAATCCGACAGTACAAACGATTCGAAGTCTGCAAAGACCGATGATGAAGATCGATCCGGCAAGGATTCCGATCGACGGCTGAAGTACTTAGTCAAAAAAGGCGATACGCTCGAATCCATATCGGAAAAAATGCTCCGCGATCGAAAGTTGGCTCCGCTTCTTTATGACATCAACAAGAAGATCATTGCGACCAAATTGCAAAACGGTAGGAAAGTTCTGGATCTCAGACCGAAACTGATTATCTACTTGCCTGCGCCCAAGGAGATCAAGGATTACCGCGCGATTCCGCTCAACGGATTCTTGACCAAATTCGAGTATGCTGCGGATGTAGCATCGCCGGAGCAAGAGTTGCAAAATCTCTTTGGCGATTGGAGTGGAAAGAATCTCCCGGAAGTAGGAATGTCATCTCAAGGCGAGCCGGACAACAACTCCTTTCGGGAACAAGCTGCCGGCACCACAGTCGTTGATGCTGCGCCGGGGCTTGACGATAGCATGGACGGTATTAATCAACTAACAGTGGATCAGAAGGGAAGCTCTGATTTGACTGACGTGCTCCTCGTGACAATGATGCAATCAGTCGAGCCTGCCGCTGAAACTGTGGTCGATACCGCCAGACAATGTTATGTGGTTCGCCTGGGTGACACGCTCAAGTCTGTAGCAATGACGCATCCGTTTTTGAAGGACGTGTCCTTGTGGAGGTTGCTGGCACAACTGAACAAGTTGTCGACTGTAATTGATAGGCATGGGGTGCCCGTTGCAAGGCTGTCTCGCGGTCTCAAGTTGGATATCCCTACTGCTGAAGAGATCAAATGTTTTAGACACAATCTGAGCGATCAACCTGTGATACCGATTGCGGTATCACAGCCATTGAGTGACACGTCAAGGCAAGATAAACGTGGAAACGTACCGAAGGACTTGTCGGTTGCAAGTGCCTCAAGCCGTACCGTTTTTCCGCGCCGTAATGAATCATTATCGACCGAAACCACGGTAGTTGATTTGGCTGAACACTGCCGATACGTCAAATCATCGGTTGGAAAAACCTGTACTGATTTCCGGCTCGAGGTTGAACACGGAACCAGATGGTTGACGATCGTTTCCTATCAAATATTCGATGATAAGGCGATTCGACACGAATTTCGCCCGGACGGCTCTCGGAAAACCTTGAACATTGATCTGCCACTGAAAGCAGTGCATGAACTCGCGGAAACCGATATCGCAAGTAATTGGACTCAATATAGCGCTGCTTATCTGCAGAGAGTCGGTGCGTAAACTTGAGACCTGATCAATCGAGATCTACTTTGAGTCGCCGAGATTTTATGAAGAAGTATATTGACAAGTGAAGAAATGATAAGTACCATCTGTTTTAGCTCATAAGGCGACCCAGGGCTGGTGCCGTCGAATGAGGACCCCCCCAATACTTACTAAGGTCGAGCAGCAATACTATTGAGGATACTTGCCCGGGCTGGGCAACGACGGTTCTTAGGTTGCAGGTAGGCTTTCACAATTGAACTCGTGCTGCATTGGCTCATCGGAGTCGAGCACAAATGGGCGAACTTACCGGCGGAAAAGGTGCCGAGAGAGAGCCAGCTGGCGCAAATGACGGTGCTGGTGGAGATGGCGGCGCGCTAGACGTGCGTTCACTGCTTACGCAGAATCGAGATAATGAACGCAATGCTGAAAGAGTCGAACAGCGCAGCAATTCATCAGACAGTTCCCAGCCTAATCTTTCGCAGCGGTCCGAACTTTATCAGAAGCCTGGAAATGGGGCTGTAAATAATACTGCGGCAGCGAAGAACGCAGAAATCAACTACATGAAGGGAGTTGGTAGTGCAGGTCGGTCTTCTACAGAAACGATCGATGGACACAAGGTACAAGGGTACAAAGTTCAAGATGGTAACGGCAATCCAACATTTTTTGCTGGTGACAAGAAGTATCAGAAGAACGAGCAGGGTGAATGGAAATTAGGGACATCTCCAGAAAGGCGAGGAGGTAATCCGGCTGAATCCGGATTGCAACCATCCACAGATGGTAAGCAATCTGCGAAGCCAGTCGATTTGACTGGGGGTACGCTCGCTGAACCTGCTAAACAGCCTGCTGAAGCCTTGAAAGAAAGTAAAAAAGACAAGAAACAGCAAGACGGCAAGCCAGCTGAACCAGAGAAGCAGCCTGGCGGAGCAAAGCAAGAAAGCAAGGAAGAAGACAGGAAAAGGCAAGACGGCAAGCCAGCTGA
>JAGVKB010000079.1 GCA_020050835.1 Candidatus Obscuribacterales bacterium
AACCGCGCCCAATATGCCGCCGACCGGGCAGCAGCCAATGCCAACGGGGGCGGCTGGTAAATCGGCTTGGATTGGACCGATTGTCCCCCAAATCGGCTGCCTCGGCTTGGCAGCCGGACGCTCTGGAACCACCGGTGGTTGCGCTCGCCGTTTTGTGAGATTGCCGCCGGCAACGCCCGTAACAGCTGACACTGCCGGCAGTGGCAAGCATCAAATTGAACGGCGGACATTTACGGCAGATTGCAACTTGAGGTCCACCCGCCCGCAACGCTTTCTTAAAAAGATATATACACTCGGCAAGGGTCCAAAAGCTGCCAACGGTTGTCAATCGGCGCTCCAGGAGATATCCTTACGCCATCACAGTTATCTATATAGGGAATGCTCGCATTGCGACATTCCACGGAGGAACAGGTAATGCCCGTGACGCAAAGCAAAGTAGCGACCACTTGCAAGCTGTTAGTCGGTGGAGAGTGGATTGAGGCAAAAGCAAAGGAATTCGGTGACATCACAAATCCTTCCACCGGTGAGGTAATCGCGCGCGTTCCGCTCTGCGGAGGAGATGATGTCGATGCCGCCGTGCAATCGGCGCAGAGCGCCTTTCTCGAATGGCGAGACACGCCGGTGGTCGAGCGCGCCAAAATCATGTTTAAGTTCAAGAATGCGCTGGAAGCTCACTATGAAGAGATAGCGCGCACTGTCAGCCGCGAACACGGCAAAACGCTGCCGGAAGCGAGAGCCTCCGTCATGAGAGGCATCGAGGTCGTGGAGTTTGCCTGCGGCATTCCGAGTTTAATCATGGGCGAAGCGATTGAAAACATCGCGCGCAACGTCGATTGCGAAACAATTCGGCATCCGCTGGGAGTCTGTGCCGGGATTACGCCATTCAATTTTCCGGCGATGGTTCCCCTGTGGATGTATCCGATCGCCATTACCTGTGGCAACACTTTCGTGCTCAAGCCGTCAGAGAAGGTTCCGCTTTCGAGCATCTTGATCGCCGAATTGTTGATGGAAGCCGGTCTGCCCAAGGGAGTGCTCAACGTCGTGCATGGCGGCAAAGAGAGCGTCGATGCGCTGCTTACGCATCCTTTGGTCAAAGCAATCTCGTTCGTCGGCTCCACTCCTGTTGCTCGTTACATTTATGAAAAGGGCACGGCCAACGGCAAACGAGTACAATCTGCCGGCGGCGCCAAGAATCACATCATCATCATGCCGGATGCCGATATGAAACAAACGGTGCAGGCCTTGCAAGCATCCGCCTTCGGTTGTGCCGGCGAGCGCTGCATGGCTGGCAGCCTGGCTGTGCCGGTCGGAGAAGCCGGAGAGATGCTGGTTCCCGCCCTGGTGGAAAGCGCCGGGGCAATGAAGGTAGGGCGAACAGACACCGAGCAGAATCCGGACATGGGTCCGCTCATCACCGCCGATCATCTCCAACGCGTCAAAGCCTTGATCGGCAAAGGCGAAAGCGAAGGCGCCGAGCTGGTGCTCGACGGCCGCAAGATACAGGTAGAAGATGCACCGAAAGGATTTTTCCTCGGACCGACAATCTTCGATCGCGCCCGGCCGACCATGTCAATCGTCAAGGACGAGATCTTCGGTCCGGTATTATCGGTGGTGCGAGTCAAAACGATTGAAGAAGCGATTCAACTCGGCAAGGACTGCCCATATGGCAATGGTGCCGTGATCTTCACGAGCAGCGGCAGAACTGCCAGAGAGTTTAAGCGCAACTTCAATGCCGGCATGATCGGAGTAAACGTCGGCGTGCCGGCCTCAATGGCCTGGTTCCCCTTTACTGGCTGGAACAGTTCGTTCTACGGAGACCTGCATATTCAAGGTAAAGAAGCGATTCAGTTCTACACGCAGCAGAAAATGACGATGACTCGTTGGTTCGAACCGACCAATGAAAGTTTCCAGGATCCGGTCTGGAAAACCAAGAGCTGATCACCGATTGGAGCCGTTCTAAAGAGAATGCTTGAGCAACCGGTGCTCAAGCATTCTCTTTTCTGCCATCATTTGACTGAGTGAACGTACTAGACCGAGACCGGCTCGTTCTTTTTGCTATCCAGCAACTTCTCACTGGGACGAATGACATTCTTAGCCAGACCGAGCTTTTCAAAGAGAAGCGTGAAATACCAGGTGAGATCGAATTCAAACCATTGCATGCCATGACGCGCAGACGTCGGCATCGCGTGATGATTGTTGTGCCAGCCTTCGCCCAGAGCCATGAGGCCTACCCACCAGACATTGCGGCTTTGATCCTTTGTTTCGAAGGTGCGATAGCCCTCGCTGGGCATATGGCAGACGGTATTGACGAGCTGCGGGCTCCAGAAGACAACCAGCGTGGCGATCATATTAGCGATCAAACAAGGCCAGCCAAATGCCAGCGTCAGACCGATCCGCCAGATAATGCAGATCGCCAGGCAGATCATCGCCGGCTTGCTTTCGTGCTCTACCCCCAACATCCGGAAGAGCGGATCTTTCATGAGATCGCGGCACTGATTTTGCAACTCTTCGGTCGATTGCACCCCTTCCATCTTAGACATCCAGCCGACCAGAGCATGGTAGAAGCCATCCCGCGGAGAATGCGGATCACCCGGCAAGTCGGACTTCTGGTGGTGAAGGCGGTGCACACCTACCCAGACAATCGGACCGTTCATCAAGCAGAGATATCCGCCCGAGACGATCAGATACATGAACCAGCGGGGAACTTGCAGAGACTTATGTGTAAGCAGGCGATGATAGCCGAGCGTAATGCCCAAGCCGTGATAACAGTAAAAGAAAGCCAACCAACCCACAAATGCAAGTGCTGTGGTTACAGCCGGCGACATTGCAGTTTCCAAATGAACTACCCCCTGACGACCCCACCGGACGGAGGTGAGTGCACTCCTCCGGAACAAGTAACTTTATAGCACGAGGATGA
This sequence comes from Candidatus Obscuribacterales bacterium, assembly GCA_020050835.1. GTDB lineage: Bacteria > Cyanobacteriota > Vampirovibrionia > Obscuribacterales > Obscuribacteraceae > JAGVKB01. The sequence goes on from JAGVKB010000079.1 coordinate 2,918, forward strand.
CAACAGCGCTTTCTTACTGGGGAAGACAGTAATTATCTTCATTACACACTGCCTCGGGCTCTCCCAGACCGCGCCGGCTGAGCCTTGGAAGGGCCGCACAGTGAGCCGTCCTGGATTGAAAGTGATACGGTGCGGCGGCCGTTGAGATTGAACTTGCCAAATGTTTATCTAATAATTTGCAAAGTGAATTAAGCTTCAGACTGACAGAACCAAGAGCTTACCTGATGCGTCGTGGATGATAGGATTTCGTCCAAGGGCTTATGGCTAGAAGTGATGGGGGAAAGATGAGGAGCATTTCAACAATTGCAACTTTGATCGCACTAACAGGGATCCTCTCGAGCTGCAGCAAAGAGCTGCACGAAGACATGGCAAAGCGCCTTGAAGGTGAAGGAGACATGGATGGAGCGATTCGCGAGTATCAAGAGTTGATCAAGGATGCACCAACCTCTCGCTCGCATATGCTATTGGCTCAAGCGATGCTGCGCAAGAATGACGCGAAAGGTGCAGTTTCGGAGTTTCGCGAGGCGGTGAAACTTCAACTCAATTCACCCGATGCTCACACCGCACTCGGCGAAGCCTTAGTAAAAGCCGGCGATGCGGCCGAAGCAAAGTCGGAATTTGAAGCAGCTTTGATTTATGCTCCCCAAGCAGCCGCACCGGTGCGCGGGCTGGGAATGGTATTGGAGAAGAACGGCGACTTGAAAGGGGCGATTGAAAAGTATCGCCAGGCGATCGCCATCGATGATTCCTACGCCGATGCGCACGAAAGCCTCGGCATTGCGCTCGGCAAGAGCGATGATACCAAAGGTGGCCGGGAGGAGTTGGACAAAGCACAGGCGATCAGAGCGAAGGCGAAAAAATGAAAAAGCTGGGTTTAATTCTGCTACTGACGCTGTTGATTAGCCCGCGGCAAGCGCTGGCTGAGGACACCAGCAGCAAGTCCGGACACCCGAAAGTGACTGTGGCCCTGGGCGGCGGCGGCGGTGCCCGCGGAGCAGCACACATCGGCGTACTCCGGGTGCTCGAGCAGGAGAAGATACCGATCGATCACATCGTGGGAACCAGCATGGGGGCGATCGTCGGCGGTCTCTACGCGGCGGGAGTATCAACCGACAAGATCTCGCTCATGTTGCACAACAAGACGCTCATGCATGCCTTCGACACGGTTCCGATTCCGGTCCGAGTGGCAATTGAACCGTTCTTCCTGTTAGTACACGCCTTAGGCGTCCACCCTTATGACGGACTTTATCGCGGCAACCGTTTCGCAAAATTCATCAACAAGTCTGTGCCACCGGAGGCTCGCCAGATTGAAAGCCTGAAACTGCCATTCTGGGCGGTCGCTTCCGATCTGCTTACCGGTAAGCCGGTGGTCATCAAGAGCGGCGACTTCGGCCGGGCGATTCAAGCGAGCTCTGCTATTCCATTCCTTCGCCGGCCGGTGGTAATGGACGACACACTGCTGGTCGACGGCGGCGTCCTGGCTAACATCCCAACCTTCGAGGCGCGCGATACCAATGCCGACATCATCATCGCAGTCAGCGTAGATGAAGAGATGAAGCCGTTGCCGAAGAAGAAGTTCAAGGAGTTCGCCAGCGTCCCCAACCGCTCCCTGAGCATGGTTCTAGACAGCATGGACAAGGAGAGATTGAAAGCAGCCGACGTCGTGATTCGTCCCGACGTTTCCGGCATGTCCTTGTTGTCTACCGATGTCCGTTCGGCAGACCGGGCGATCGCGCAAGGCGAACTGACCGCGCGCGAAGCTTTGCCGAAGATTCGTGAATTGATGGCCCGACATCACACCGCCAGCCTGGCTCAACACTGACAGTCAAACCTGAGCCAACAGCAAAACCGAAACCAGAATCAGAACTGATAGATTGGCTACCTACTTGACGTTACTTGGCAAGGGACTTGTTAGTCTCGGCCAGAGTCAATTCTGCGGCCGAAAGTATTAGCTGTGCAAACTGCCGTACTTTCTGCATTTGTTCAGCCGTGAGTTTCTTCTGAGAGTCCTTTCCTGAGTCAAGCAGATCATCTTTCAGACTGTCCGGAGTAATACACTCCGATTTGCGTCCTGATTGTTTGCCCAAATGCATCCAAATAGCGGTCTGCGCTATCTTGTTGGCACGTCTAGCGGGCGCAACTGGCACATTGTCAAAACGTCCTTCCTTGTTTAAACGCTGTGCTTGTTGTGCAATGCCCACAAGCATTTTGTAGACTTGTGGATCCGGATACTTTCCAACCGTATATTTAAGACCAGCAGCCGGGGGCGGCTTGATCGATTTAGTTGAAATGCAATATGTTTCGATCGGCAGCACCTCAGTCTTTCCCGCAGCTACAGTAGTTACTGGATCAGTTGCTTCCATGAGATTCTGGGCTGCGCTCGAATCGGACGAGAGGAAACATACTTTCTCAGCAATCTGGACCGTAAACGCTCCTTGGGCTACGTTGCTAATCACTACCTCACAGTAGTTGGGATTATTATTGGAACGGATGGAAACATCGCATAATCCCGCTTTCTGGGCAAGTTCCAGTGGTAAAGCCGGGTTCGCGACAGGCGATTTAGGCGGATTACTCAGCACTTCTGGCGCCGGTGGTGTTCCATCAGGCGTGTACCAGTGTGTTACGCCGCTGAACTTATTTGTAAAACCAGCCACTGACCCATTAGTGAAATAATATACTTGAGAAACTACACTGTTCCCATCATCAATGGCACAGGCATACTTGTTGAGAGGCTTGAATGAGTATTCTGAGCCTGGAGTTGCCGAAGATAACAATTCAGTCTTTCGTGGATCACTCTTTTCTTTCTCAACTTTTCCCTCAATCAATTCTCCTTTCCTGAGTGAGGCGGTGGTCCATCCGCCGATTACCGGTTCTGTGCCGTCCACCAGATAGCTTATTGGCACCTCCAGTATTACTGACGTTACGTCAAATTTGCCGGCATTAGGCTGATTCGGATCAAGGGGCTCGATCGGTGGAGTTGGGTCGTCTGGTGTTCCGGTTTTTGGTACGTAAGAGTTCTTAGGAAGCAGCGAGTCCTGCAACGGAGGTTTCGGCTTCTTCCCTTCCTCAGTATCGTCGGGTCCGTAATAAGGCGGTGGGCATCCATCATTGTGCACAAATCCCCCCGTCGGCACCTTATCCTCGGGAGGTGTTCCGATTTTTGGCACGTAAGAGTTCTTTGGAAGCTGCGAGTCCTGCAACGGAGGTTTCGGCTTCTTCCCTTCCCCAGTATCGTCGGGTCCGTAATAGGGCGGTGGGCATCCATCATTGTGCACAAATCCCCCCGTCGGCACCTTATCCTCGGGAGGTGTTCCGGTTTTCGGCACGTAAGAGTTCTTTGGAAGCAGCGAGTCCTGCAACGGAGGTTTCGGCTTCTTCCCTTCCTCAACATCCTTTTCGCCCCAAGGGAACGAGGAAAGGTACCCAGTTCCCAAGAGACCGCTCCCGGAGAGAAATGTATGAGTCTTGACCTCATCGTGCACAAATGGTACGTAACCCGGAACACCAATAGAGTCCTTTGGCAGTACAACCACCTGAGGCTTCGGCTTCTTCCGCTCTACATCATTTGGGTCTTTTGGGGAACCCTTCAACGGTGTCGGTGGTTTCTTTATTTCTGCATCTTTGGGATCGCCCGGCGGCTTCAAGTCCTCCGGCTTGACTCCAATCTTTACGCTACTTTCCCTTTTCTTCTGAGGCGTAAATTCGCCTAGTGTTGCCAGATCTTCGGCCGAAATAGTTCCTGCCGGTACTACAAAATTTGCTTTTATGGAATCGGCAGAATCACAAGCTTTAGTAGATGTGAAAAACGCATTCTCCCGTTTCAAACTTGGGTCAGTCCAGACAAACTGGCCCGTTACCAAAGTCTTTCGGTTCACCTGTGCGACTATTTCAGGGTCGACCAAGCGGGTGATCAGTTCGGCTGACTCACCTTTCTCATTGGTAAGCTCAACTTTCACATCGGCACTTTTGTAGATATCGCCACAACCAGCAAAGATGACCTTCACGTTCATTGGCCAGGGAGAGCCAGCAATTCGCTCAGGACAGACAGCATAAATGTAAGCCCAGTGCGGAGAACTGACTTTTTCCACCTCTGCCCAAGACCAGCGGGTGCTGGTCATCGTATGCGGAACCGACTCTTCTGCCCACTCAGAAAGAGTAATTCCACCGGCGTCGCAGCTCCGCACCTTACCGCTTACGATTTGGTTGTTTTTTAACTTCAGCTTGGTCGGAGCATCCTTCATGTTGCCCGAGAAATCTGGCAGCTTGTCACCATCGGTGAAAAAACATTTGATGTAGGCGCGCCCGGATTTGTCCACGACTTTGTTCACCACAGTACCGCTTAAAACATTTCTTGAGCTCTGGTCGCGTCCACCCTTGTCTTTGACAGTAATTTGGCCGGAATCATTGATAAACGCCATCAAATCATCTCCAAGTACTCGGCTGACCTTGGTAGTTCGCGCAGTAGTGGCAGCCACGATCGGTTGCCACCAAGACACCATCTGAGCAGTCAACAAAGCAACTACAAGCAGATCAAAGACCTTCATGCCTAAACCTCACATTACCCCCCACAGATATCGGACAAGTATATCCAACAATTGTGTCTACCCCACTAACAACAGTATGAACCAACAGCCAAACTACAATCAGGGCTCATATCAAGAATCGAACTCAAACCCAGTTACAACTGCAAACTTACGGATCACGTAATCGTATTCTTCCTGTGCTACAGCCAAACTAAGTCGAGAGTAAATCTCCAAAGACTGCCTGTTAGATCTTAAAAAGAATTTCGCCGGTAATGGGGGTTTATCCCAGACACTGGGCTTGCGCCCGACCGCTAAATTCCTTAGATTGATGAAGTAGCAAGCTCCAGTGTAATCCATGCGAATCGTAATCACAGGCGGTCCATCAGTCGGCAAGACGACGATTGTTTCAATGCTTGCATCACGCGGTTATCCGGTGGTGCACGAGCAGGCCACACAGATTATCAAAGAAGGTGAATTCCTGCCCTGGGTCGACCGGTCGTCCTTTCAAGAAGAGGTGCTCAGACGCCAGCTAGCCGCTGAAGCAGCGGTAAGCGACCTATCGGGACCGGTCTTTTTCGATCGCGGGCTTTTCGACGGCGAAGCATATTACATTTACGATCAGCTGGAGATTCCTAAACCGTTTTCGACTTTCGATGCAACCCGATATTCACTGGCTCTTTTGATTGAAGAGCTGCCGTTTTTCGATGCCACTGAAGTTCGCCGCGAGAATCTTGAGTTCACTCACAAGATCAGCAAGGTAATCGAGCAATGTTATGCCGGCCGTGGCGTCAAAGTCGTGCGAGTGCCAGCGATGCCACCGTCCGAGCGCCTCGAATTCGTGCTCGGCGCGGTAGACCAGATGGCGAGCCAGCTGGCTACCCGCATTTCATTGATCGAAAGCTGGCTTGAGACAAGCAGCTCGCTTGCGGTGCGAGCGTATTAGGCTCGGCATTTGCCAATTTGTCTGCCAGATCAGGCTGTCGCTGGGTTTAGAAGCGTTGCCAGATTGGTAACCTATAAGATAAGCGGTCTTTCCGCGTCGAGGCACCGGCGTTAACGGCGGCGCAAACCGGTTTTCTGACAGCAGCAGCAGGCACGAGGGCGTAACTATGCATGCGAGGGAAGCGACTCAATACTATTTCAAGCGAGCCTCAAAAGGGCTGGGGATGGGGGAGCGGCTGGAAAAGGTGCTGGTGCTGCCACGCCGCGAGGTAAAAGTCGAATGTGTGATTGAGCTGGACAAGGGAGAGCTGGCAACATTTACCGGCTTCCGCGTTCAACACGACAATTCGCGCGGTCCGATGAAGGGCGGGCTGAGATACCACCCACAAGTAGACCCGGACGATGTCAATTCGCTGGCCTCTTTGATGACCTGGAAAACAGCCGTAGCCAACATCCCTTACGGCGGAGCGAAAGGCGGAGTCAACTGCGATCCCAACAAGCTGAGCTATGGCGAGCTACAACGGATTACGCGCGCCTTCGTGGATCAGATCCACGATATTATCGGACCCGGTATAGACATCCCCGCTCCCGACATGGGGACGAACGCCCAAACGATGGCCTGGATTGTTGACCAATACAGCAAGTACCACGGCTGGACGCCCAGCGTCGTGACCGGCAAGCCGATTGAATTGGGCGGCAGTGAAGGACGGGAGGCGGCGACCGGGCGCGGTCTGGTCTATGCCACCAGCTCTTTGCTGCGCGATCACAACCTAGAGATCGCCGGTCGGAAGTTTGCAATTCAAGGCTTCGGAAATGTGGGCATGTGGGTCGCGCGCTTCCTCGCATCCGAAGGCGGAAAGATTGTCGCCATCTCCGATTTGAGCGGTGCAATTCAAAATCAAAACGGCATTGACATTGACTCGCTGGTGCGCTTTGTGGCCGAGCATGCAATGATCAAAGGCTTTAGCGGTGCCGACGAGTTGCCGGCCGACCAGCTCTTGACCGTAGAATGCGATGTGCTGGTTCCAGCGGCGCTCGGCAATGTACTGACCGCAGAGAATGCCAACGATGTTCGCGCCAAGTTTGTTGTCGAAGGAGCCAACGGTCCGACCGATCCCAACGCAGACGAAATCTTCATCAAAAGAGGAATAGTCGTTCTGCCTGACATTCTGGCCAATGCTGGCGGCGTGATCGTCTCTTACTTTGAGTGGGTACAAAACGTGCAGCAATTTCGCTGGCGTCTCGACCGTGTCAATACGGAGTTGCAGGAGATGATGCTCGATTCGTATAATCAAATCAAGAAGATCGCTCGCTCGAGCAATTGCTGCCTGCGCACGGCGGCATTTCAACTTGCCATTTCGCGCGTTGCCCAGGCTACCGCCCTGCGCGGCTTGGAAAATGAGGCTTTCTGCATGCTCAGCACACCGCACGCATAGTTCAGCGAAACCGTGAGCCCAGCGAAGTATAAATCGACTTCAGAGGCCGAGCGACAGCAGCGCTCGCCTCAGCTGCCGGCAACTGCCGGCGCCTTTGTCAACAATCAGGTATTAGTTGCACTCTGATACTATATGCAACGGGTAGGCTGTCGCTCAATTGCTGGACTGCCACTAAATTGCCAGTTAAATATCAGGTCATTCTGCAATGACAATTGCATGGGCAAATTGGAACGGACAGGAGATGCCTCTGGATGAGGTCCGGGTTCCAGCTCTCGACAGAGCATTTTTGTTTGGCGATGCGATTTATGAGGTGGTGCGAGTCTACAGCGGGCGTCCCTGGCGATGGCAGGAGCATTTGAGCAGGCTGGAATCCAGCCTGGCTGGCATCGGTATCGCCGGAGTCGACGGAGCGACCGTCGCCGCCCGAGCGCTCAACACTTTGCAGAACAGCGGAATCGCAGAGGGTCTGCTTTACCTCCAAATCACGCGCGGGGAAGCCCGACGTACTCATCATTTTCCGGCTGCCTGCATGCCTAATGTACTCATCTATGTCGACGAGTTTCCCGACTCATTACGGACATCCCGGGAAACCGGCGTGGCAGCGATTACCTATCCGGACCAGCGCTGGGCGCGCAACGAGCTGAAGACGACCAGTCTTATGGCAAACTGCCTGGCGGCACAGGCGGCAACCGAGGCCGGTTGTTACGAGGCTATCTTGATAGATACGCAAAATCGTGTGACGGAAGGCAGCCACACCAGTGTCTTTGGGGTGCGCGACGGTAAGGTGATAGTGTCACCGGCAGCACCAAACATCTTGCCGGGCATTACCAAACAGCAAGTGCTGAGCTTGTGCCAGCAAGCCGAGATCGCCACTCAAGAGGGCAAGCTCACGGTCCAGGACCTGGCTACGCTTCAAGAGCTTTTCTTGACCGGCACGCCCGAAGAGATTCTGCCGGTCACAATGGTGGACGGACGCAAGATTGCCGACGGCTTTCCCGGACCGGTAACGAGAAAATTGCAGGAGACCTTTCAAAGGACATTAGCCTTATGGTTGCAAGCACCGGTGACACAATGACTGAGTCGACAATCGACAACGGCGCGAGCGCCTCCGACAAGATAGCGGCAGCCGAAGAGCACTGGCTGAAAAACGTCTATCAAGGCGACAAAATGCCGCAGCTGACTATGCGAGCGATATTGATCGGCGGCGTGCTGGGCTCATTGATGTCGGTATCAAACCTGTACACCACCTTAAAAGTAGGCTGGTCGTTCGGTGTGGCGATCACCGCTTGCGTTATGTCTTACGTAATTTGGAAAGTCGTTCGACTCGTGCTTCCGAAGTCTTCCGACATGACGATTCTGGAAAACAACTGCATGCAATCGACGGCATCGGCAGCCGGATACTCAACCGGCGCCACGCTTGGCACCGCCTTTGGTGCACTCCTTTTGATTACCGGCCAGCACATGAATTGGCAAACCGTCTTGATTTGGACGCTGGTGACAGCATTGCTCGGGGTATTTCTGGCTGTGCCGATGAAACGTCAGATGATCAATGTCGAGCAGCTACCGTTTCCGAGCGGCATTGCGGCCGCCGAGACGCTCAGGAGCCTTCATGGCGCCTGCGTAGAGGCCGTACAGCAAGCATACGCACTGGTGGCGGCGCTGGCCGGTGGAGCAGTGGTCGGACTGCTCGGCAAGGGCAATTTCGCCTGGCAGCAAAAGCTCGGATTGAAGCTGCCGGAGCTGCTTCCATTCGAAATGAAGCTACAGGGGGTGCAAGGCAGCGCGCTGCCGGGATTTGGATTTGAGCCTTCCGTGCTGTTGATTGGAGCCGGGATGATAGTTGGAATGCGCGTCTCGATTTCGATGCTCATTGGCTCGGCAATCCTCTACTTTCTGGTTGGGCCGGCCATGATCAACGCCGGACAGATTGAAGCTCCCGCCAAATTGATTCGCTGGGCCCTCTGGACAGGCACAGCCATGATGGTTACATCCGGGCTGACCGCTTTTGCGGTGCAATGGAAGGTGATCGCCCGCTCATTTTCATCGCTCAGAGGCGGCAACCAGTCGAAGCCAGCCAGCTCAGATATCAGCAAGATTGAGGTGCCGCTCTCCTGGTTTATCGCCGGAATGGTGCCTTTAACTATCGCGATGATTGCACTTGAATATGTCGCTTTCTCCATCTCGATACCGCTTGGTTTATTGTCAATCATCATGAGCTTTCTCTTGGCGCTGGTCGCCTGCCGCACGACCGGCGAGACGGACACCACTCCGATCGGCGCGATGGGAAAGATAACTCAACTTACCTATGCGGCGCTGGCACCGTCGAATATAACGACCAATCTAATGGCGGCTTCCGTCACCGCCAACACGGTCAGCTCGGCGGCCGATCTGCTAACCGATCTGAAAAGCGGCTACCTGCTTGGCGCAAATGCCAGGCAGCAGTTCATCGCACAGTTTATCGGGGTTTTCTTTGGAACAGTCGCCGTCGTGCCGGCCTGGTATTTGATGGTGCCAAACAAGGCTACGCTCGAGGCGTTCAACCCACCGGCGGCAAATATGTGGAGAGCAGTAGCAGAAGCGCTTTCTCAGGGCATACAGTATGTTCCGATTTCGGCTCGCTGGGGCATTTTGATCGGCGGAACTGTCGGCATATTGCTAGCACTACTCGACCATTTTGCGCCGAAGCTGAGACAATTCACACCATCGGCGATGGGACTCGGCTTATCTTGGGTGGTCCCGTTCCAGAATTCTTTTTCGTTTTTTATCGGCGCATTGATCGCATCGCTCTGGTCCAAGCGATCGCATCGCAATGCCACACTATTCATGATACCAGTGGCCTCCGGCGCGATCGCTGGAGAATCACTGGCATGCGCAATAATCGCGATGATCAATGCTTTATCTGCGCTCGGCAAGTAACAGCGCCGAAAACGCCCGTGCGTTGCCGCGCTGAAGTGGTTTGGTCAATTCAGCAACATTGCTTAAAAGAGCGCCGAGCGCAAACTCGTCGTCTGATATAAACGATGCTACGTTCGTTTTTTTACTAGGCACCATATATAGTGGTTCGTTCCTGATAAGAGTTTTACTTCGCCGGAACGAACTCTCGCGAAACCCCCAAATCGAGCTGCAGGAGTACAAGATGAGGAGTGCGGAACCACAGCCGGCAATCCACCAGACAATTCAGGAGCTGGAAAAGGTCTTTTCCGCATCGCCCGGAGGCGTGGCCGGTCCAACTCCGATTAGATGCACGCCGGATATCAAAGAAGTGAATGCTGAAGGCTATTGCGTAGGGTCTGTGGATGAAGAATCGGAAGAGCTCGATCAGAGCCTTCTGAAACAGATTCAACAGATCACTCAGCTCGGAGTGAAAATTGAAGGGCAACATCTTTCGCGCGGCGATCTTGCCGGCATTCTGGAAGGCTTCGCAAAGGTTGTCAGAGGAGATCAGACCGCTGCCAACGCCAACGAACGGCAAGGAGAAAATGAAGAGTTGCGCAAACTCCTGGTCAATGCGCAAGAGACGATTATCAAACTGTTGAGCGAGCAGGTCACGGACAAATCTCGACTTGCCACCGTGGAGGCTCAGCTCAAATTTCTTCCGGATTTGCAAGCGCAGGCCGACAGAGCTCTAGCCGTGGCAGATGAAGCCGAGTACTTCCGCCGCGAGCTGAAAAGCGTGCGATTCGAATTGGATACATTTCGCCGAACCAGACTGAAGACCGATTACTTCAAGCCGCGCCGAATCCGCTCCTGGTGGTCCTGGGTGACTGGTCGTGTGCTCTCTGCCGATCAAGAGTGAATCGACCCGGCATTTCGAATCAGGATCACTGTCATGGTATCGTAGTCGCGCAAACAGGAGGCGTGGCGGCGATGACAGACAAGTTTGAAAAGACTGATGCAGAATGGCAAAAGCAGTTGACACCAGAACAATTTCAGGTCGCCAGAAAGAAAGGCACTGAAAGAGCGTTCAGCGGGAAGTACTGGAATTGCTGGCAAGACGGCGAGTACAAATGCATTTGTTGCGGCAGCAAATTGTTCAGCTCGTCGACGAAATTCGACGCAGGCTGTGGGTGGCCGAGCTTCTGGGCACCGTCGGATCAGTCCAATATTGAGACGCACGATGATTACAGCCACGGCATGCACCGAATAGAGGTGCTCTGCAAGACTTGTGGTGCCCATCTCGGACATGTCTTCGAGGACGGACTGCAACCGACCAATCTGCGCTATTGCATCAATTCGGCCTCAATCGACCTCGATGAAAGTCCGTGAGGTTTAGGAATGGTCCTTCCGGGTATGGAGGGATTGAAGGCTGCTCGCAGTTGCCATGAGACAGCTCTTCCGACTGCCCGGAGAGATCGCCATGAGCCAGCAGGACTTCAAAAGGTTGAGCACCGCGATTGCGCTGGTAGCGCTGGTGTTGACTGCGCCCAACTGGTTGAACGGCAAACAACCAGCCGTATCCGGGTACGATGCGCCCTGGATTTATCCTTCATTGTCCGCCGCGACCAGGCACTGAACAGCGCGCACCCAGGCGATATCCGCCGGATATCGCGGCTAGACAATCGATCTGCCTGCCGACATAATTCTTTCTGACTGGCAGTCTGGGGAGAACGGCAATGAAAAGCATCGATCCGCTTGTTGATGTAGAACGGGTAGCATCGGAAGGTCTGGATCACGTCTTTGCACACGGCAGTTCTGCACCGGATCTGCTGGAGGAAGAGCAGGGCGAAGACGATTTAAGCGACAGCGGTGCGCCGGGAGTCGACGGATTGACACTGGCTCAAGCAGCCACGCTGCTGGGATTCGATCAGCGCTCGGTCAAGCGGCTGATTAAAGAGCGCAAGATTTGCGGCAGACGTCAAGGACCAAACCGCAATTGGATAGTCGATCTCGATTGTGTTCAAACCTGGCTCCAGAAGCTCGGAATGGGTCCAGACGATCAGGCTGCCACCACGGCAGAAGTCGAGAGCGGGAGCCACCGGCTGGCAGTCGCGGCGGAAATCGACGAAAACATCAGCGTAAGGACGCTCTGGCTCAAGCTCGATTTGGCTGGACAACAATTGCGAGCAGCCACTTACCGGGTAGGTTATCTCGAGTCGCAGGTAGATCTCTACCGGCAACAAGTCGCCCTTCTGCCCGGCTATCAGGCCGATGCCGCCCGCACCACAATGGCGGAGCAGGAAGTAGGAGATCTCCAGCGGCAGCTAAGCGAAGCAGCGGCCGAGCTCGAGCGCTTGCGCCGCCCGTGGTGGCAACGCTGGTTTGCTTGCTCCGCCCAATCTCCCGACAAAATATGAGAATTCTCTGATTTTTCACCCTGAGAGCGCTTTCCATTAGGCACTTCTAATTTCGCAAGCCGGTCAAGAACGTGATCTCAGTCAGGGGGCTGGGCATGATCTGATTGTTACTAGAGCGCATTTTGATTTCGAGAGCGGCAGGGGAAGTTGTTTATTACACGCAGGCAAAGCCTCTCTCTCAGGACCTGATGATGCGCCCCGAATCTGCAAGAGGGACATCGGTCATGAGTATCACAAGAAAACGGCGCCAAAGAAGAGCCTCGGGACAGGCGCTGACCGAGTACGGAAGCACGATTGCCTTCGTCGCCGCAATTACAGCCATGGTATTTTCAATGCCCCGCGCCAGCTTGGCTGGCGCAATCAGCAACGCTTACCAGACAGTCTCAACACAGTTTGCTCTTTTACTGGCAGCTGCAAACCAACACTAAGCAGCTTTCAAAGATACTAATGACAACCTGAACGGATTCTAATGAGATTCGTTCAGGTTATAATGCTCTCATGAATGTCAAGGAGAAAGATCAAGTTTTGGTGGCTATCAGCGCGCTCGGCAGGCGCGTAACGGCCGCTGATGTCGCAACCAAGACCGGACTTCCGCTGACGATTACCACAAAGCAGTTGAACACGATTGCATCCGAAACCGGAGGCGACCTTCAGGTAGCCACCACCGGCGATATCGCCTACTGTTTTAGGCCTGGTTTCCAGAGCGCCTATCTCGCCAAAGGTTTTAAGCGCATTCTCGGGCAGGTAGCCTCGAGCCTGTTCAAAGTCGGCTTCTATATCCTGAGAATCTCCTTCGGCGTGATGCTGGTGGTCTCGTTGATCACGATTGTCATCCTGTTCTTCATTGTAATGTCGACACTCCAGCGCGGCGGCAACGACGATGACGACCGCGGTCCGTCTTTTCATTTCGGCTTCTTTGATTATCTGATTTTGCGAGACATCTTCTGGTGGGGCTCAATGACTACGCAGCCCGACCGCTATCGGCTTGACGAATCGGCTTACCGCCAACGCCCGAAAAGCAATTTCTTTCTCAACTGCTTTTCTTTTCTGTTTGGTGACGGCGATCCCAACGCTCACCTGGAAGACAGGCGCTGGCGCTCGATTGCTGAGGTGATCAAGCGACAGAAGGGTGTCGTGACGGCCGAACAACTTGCACCATATACGGGGGTAAATCCCCGCAATGAAAATGGCGTTCTGCCGGTCTTAGTCCGCTTCGACGGACGGCCGGAGGTGACCGACAGCGGCAATATCGTCTATGTCTTTCCTTCCCTGCAAGTCTCCGCCGGCGGACAGCTGGCAGCGAAGCATGACGAGGACCGAGCAACGAGCTTTCGTTTTGTCGGCACCGCCAGCGAGACGCAACCATTTCTCTACGAATTTCCCTGGAAGTTCAGCAACACTGCGCCCGATGCACTGGTGCCGGTAGGTATATTGGCCGCGGTTAACTTCCTGGGCGCGTGGTGGCTCTACTTTCAGCTCAACAATCCGCTTGCCACCGGGCTGCAATCGCTGGCTCCGCTCATCTATGCGCTGGTCCTCTACGGCACATTGTTCGTAGCGTTGCCGGCAGTCAGATGGCTCGTCCAGCAAGTTTTCAACTCGCGCATTCAGATGCGCAATGAAAGAGCAAGTCAATTTGCCGAAACGCTCGTGAATCCTCCGGCGGAGCTTCAAACGAAGTTAGAGGAGGCCGAAAGCTTCAAGCAAAAGGAGCAGCTAATCAGTCCGGATTCAGTTGTTTACACAACCGAGAAAGATGCTCTCGAACAGGAGTTCGATCGTTAGCCATATGCGGTAAGATATCAACCGCATCCGCAAGGTATACCTATTGACTAGCGCGGACAGGAAAGTAGTTTCACTCCGGAGCATGAAAAGATGACACGACTGCAAGCAGTTAATCCAGACGCAGCGACCGGCCACGCCAAAGCGGTGCTCGAAGCTGTTAAGCAAAAGATGGGCCGCGTACCGAACATCTTTTCGTTGATGGCCAATTCACCGGCTGCCGTCGAAGGCTATCTCAGCTTCAGCGATGCTCTGGCAAAAGGCGTGCTGAGTCCGGAATTGCGCGAGCAGATCGCCATCACCTGCGCCGAAGTAAACATGTGCGAATATTGCCTGTCGGCCCACGTTGCGATCGCCAAGTCGATCGGCATGCCGGATGCTGAAATCGAAAAGGCGAGAACCGAAAAGGCGAGCGATCCCAAGTCGGACGCGATTTTGACCTTCGTCAGAGCGGTAGTTGTGCGGCGGGCAGACATCACGGACGCTTACGTCGAGCAGCTGCGCGCCGCCGAAGTAAGCGATGCGGAGATTGCCGAGATAGTAGCCAACATCGCGCTCAACGTCTTCACCAATTATTTCAACGTAATCGCCAAGACCGAAAACGACTTTCCGAAAGTCAAGCTGGCATTCCCGGTCTAGGACCGGATACCGCTTTCATTGATCCGACCGTTCTTTTTCGGTTTGCCGGCCAGAGCAGTCAGGCGAGTTTTTGTAGATCGGCCTTCAGCTCGGCCATGGTGGCGTGCCTGTCCGCCGGGTTCTTCTCCATCGCTTTGAAAACGACTGCCTCGTAAGCCGGTGGCAGAGCAAGATGCGGGTTCACCGTTGCCAGCGGTTTTGGCTTGTCGTTGAGATGCATCAAAACTGTATGCAGTACCGTTTGCCCCTCAAAAGGCTTGAGGCCGGTTAGCGCCTCGTACATGATGCAGCCGATTGAATAAATATCGGATCGACCGTCCAACTCGAGCGCTTGCGACTGCTCCGGACTCATATACAGCGGGCTGCCGAAAAACTCTCCCGGTCTGGTTAGCTTCTCGACTGCGCCTTCCGGCGCGACGATTTTGACGATTCCAAAGTCAAACACTTTCACCACATCTTGCGAATTGTCGTCTTTGAGCAACATGATATTGCTTGGCTTCAAGTCCCGGTGAATAATCCCCTTACCGTGAGCGTGCGTCAGACCGTCGCAGATCTGCGAAAATATATCGACGAAACGCTTTCCAGATAAAACACCTTGATCGGCCAACACTCTGTCCAAGCCGCTTCCTTGCAGATAATCCATTACCAGGAAAGGCTGTCCGGATGCCGTGACGCCGAAATCATAGACTGATACCAGATTGCCATGCGAAAGCAGACTGGCGGCTTTCGCCTCTCGCTCGAAGCGCTTGATGCTGATTGGATCGGATAACTGCTGAGCATTTAAAACCTTCACGGCATAAAGGCGATCCAATGTCGTGTGTTTGGCCAGAAAGACATTTCCCATGCCTCCTTTGCCTAATTCTGAGACAATTTCATAACGATCTGCCAGCACAAGCCCGATCGACCCGCAGGCGGTACCGCCTGCTTTTTCTCTATTTGCAGCCCGCTTGAAGATCGACTTGATCCGGTTCGACAGCTCCTGCAATTCGAACGGCTTGGCCAGATAATCATCGGCCCCGGAGCCAAGAATCTCCTCCTGTTCGCCCACTAATTTACTGCCGGCCGTTACGAGGACCGGCGAATGCCGGCCAGCCGCGCGAAATCTCTTGCAAAGCTCCAAACCACTGATGCCCGGGAGATCCCAGTCCATGATCACCAGGTCGTACTCCTTAAGCGACAGGCGCTCGCGAGCGTCCCATCCGTTACCCACCGCCTCAACTGTGTAAGACTGAGAAGACAACCATTCAATTACTGGCACAGACCATTTCTGGTCGCTTTCCACATAGAGTATCTTCATCCGCTAGCGCTCCCCGGGAAGCCCAATCCCTAGCTGAATTTACCCCCGGTCAGCAAGTTTCAACCAATTTCGACCGGCTCAATCTCCCCGCTGTCGGCCGGCTAAACATTCATTTCATCGCCAGATCAAGCTCCGGATAAGTAGCGCTCGAGCCGCCTCAAAGCCACCTCAAATCGCTCCGGAGTCAAACTGAAGCAAAGCCTTACCCAACCGGAAGTGCGCCCCCATGCAGGCGGATTGACCAGTAAATTCTCCCGCCGCAAAAGGTCGTCGGCCCGCTCCGCAAGCTTTGCCAGAACGAACAAGCCACCGCGCTCTCCGGTCGACTGTCCGTCATCCAGTTCATATCTTCTAAGGAGATTCATCAGCCTTTCGCGCTGTTCGCTCAGCTGCCTGCGAGCTGCCAACAAGTAAGAACTAACGCTCTCCTTCTCACGGTCGATATCCATCAATTGATGAGCAGGCTGTTCGAGAAAGGCAGAATAAATAGCGTCCCAGGTGCGCAGCGTTGACTTAGGCGGCAGCTGCACGAAACTCTGCAAGCGCCGCGCCAAGCCGGCATCAGGTGCCAGGAGAAATCCACAGCGCAATCCGCCGGCGGCAAACGCTTTCGACAAACCGTCGGTCAAGAAGAGATGCGATGCCGCCGAGGACGAAGCGAAGCTGAGCGCAGGATCGGTCCAATCGCCTTGCTTGGAATCGCTAAGTAGGAAGAAGACCTCATCGGCCAATATGTAAATACCGCTTTGTTGGCAATACTGCCCGAGCGCCCGCACCGTCTCCGGCGCGTAAAAAAGTCCGCTTGGATTGTTGGGTTGGGTCAACCAGAGTAGATCCGGCTGGCTGTCCATGCGCCTTAAATCTTCCAGGCTCATTAGAAATCCGCCGGAAGGCTCAGTCGGAATTCGCTCGACCAGCCCGCCATGCTCGAGCACCAGCGGATAGCACGGTCCGTACGAGCCGTCCGGTAAGGCCACTTTTGGCTTCCGTCCGAGCATCTCCTTGAGCAGCCGGACCACTGCACCCAACAGAGGAAAGACGCCCTGACCAAGCACCAGGCGCTCTGGGCTTACTTCGACCGCTCGCGTCGACTGCAGATAGGCAGAGATCCGAGCGGCCATGAGGGCCGGCAAACCGTCCATCGGCGCCTCGAGAAAACCCTTGATCAATCCTTTGACGAGCAGGTCGGGAAGTGGATACTCAAACTCTCCGTAGTCCAAGCGGATCAAGTCGGGCTCCAGCAAAGAAACCGGTTTGGCGTCAAAAACCGGATCGCTGGCAGTAAGCATAAAGGTCGCTGACAATTCAGGAGTTTCAGCCGGTCCTGAAATTGGAGCGCTCACCTCCTCTTCTGGAAATGCGAAGTCCAAAAGCCCATCGAACAGCCACTCATAATAAAGCTGGGTCGGTCTGGCAATGCGCGAATAGGTGAGCTCGGCGCCTACCTCCAATCCTGGCGACCACTTTTCCGGCGCATTCAGCAGAAAGGACAGCTCGAGATCGGGAAAGACAGTGTTTCGAATCAGCCCGTAGAGCAAAACCAGGTTGGCGGGCAACCTTTGTTGAGAGGCCAGGCGGACGAAAGCGTTGGAGTTCAACTGCGAACCTATGTCAAAGTGAGCGGAGTCATCGATCAGATACCAACGATCGCCGTGCTTGCCTGCTTGAGCCGACAGAGCGCTCAAGAGTGTCGGTGAGGGATTATCGAGCTGGCGGGGAGAGATTAGCACCAGCGCTGGTGACAACAAGTCGTCCAGTTGCATCAGTTCGGACAGATCATCGTTGCCGACGATGATTTCCAACCCGTGGCCAGACAGAACATCATGATAGACAGGCAACAAGCAATGCGAAACAAGCACCTTGCTGCCTGCGGTCGTCACCATCGACAGTATCATCTTTAGCAATTGAGCCCGTTCGGGAGCGGCAAACAACCGCTCCGGCTCGACAAACCAGTGACAATAAACCTTGAGGAAGCGAGACAACCGCTCCCGCAATTCGAGGTCACCGCGTTCGTGCGGATAGGAAAGCGTGCGGGTCCGGAGCAGATCGCTCGACAGGCGCTCCAGGAAACTGATCTGCTCTTCGTTCACCCTTGAGAGGTCCAGCTCTTGCCGCAAAGTGTCCAATTGCAACAGATGCAGATGCTTGATCAATCCAAAAGTCGGCATCTCCCAGCGAGTCGACGCCTGATAGACCAGCAGATCGTGATAGATGAATTCACCTCTTGCCAGCAAATTAACGGCAGTTGATGCCGATATCGGTAAACCAGAATCACGCGACATGAAAAAATTGAACTCAATTCCATGCTGCCTCTCCAGAGCGACCAGCGATGCCAGATCTGTGTCGTCAGCCTGGCGAATACGGCGGCTCCAAAGCAGCGCTGGCTCGAAGCCCCGCCGCCGAAACATGGATTCAATCGCTACCGGTCCGGGCCGGCCACCGAGGACTAGGGTTACCTTACCGCCCGGTTTCAAGCACAATTGCGCCTGCTCGAGCGTTCTGGCAATGAGCGGCAGACCAAAGCGGTCCTCCAAGATTCCTTGCTGAAAGCAATAATTACTGAGATCGTATAGGTCCCGGTCAGACAACCGCTCCGGCTTGCGCTCGCCGGCTTCGGGGTTCGGATGGAGCACTTGCGGAATGCAACCGATAACATGCTCGAACTGAGCCTCGTCTGACAGCGGTTTAGACAGCAAGTCGGAGACGGATGCTGAAAACGCCTTGGTGATAGCAATGCCAAACTGGCTGAGGATCAGTGTTCCATCGGGCTCGGAACCGTTCAGCCAGGCATTGAACCGGGACAAAACCACTGCCACCCGATTGATATCCAGCCCGACTATCTCCTTCACCCTGGTTCTCAGGAGCAACAGCAGGCTGATCCAGCCGGAGCCGCAGCCCAGTTCGACCACACGCGAGCCGGCGAATCGCTCCGGGTCCTTCAACAGCCCTTCGGCAAACGTTTTCCCCCAGTGTTCCGGAGAGAAGACAGCCGGATGCAAAAGCAGCTTGATCGGGCGCTGCGAACCCGGCACGGAAACTTCTTTCAGACTGAGCGAACCATGCTGCCTGGCAGCGACGGCTGAAGCAAGCTGATGCACAAAGGCAATCGCGTCCAGGTCGGCGGGCAGACGGTCGAGCCGGTCGACTAACGCTTCGAGACGGTCGACAATCGTCTGCTCGTTGGCTAGCAACTCCTCAACCGTGGAAATCATCGAATACCCTTTCTGGAATCGTCTAAACCTCACAGTCAGCAGACTAACTGGAAATTGTCTCAGATGAGAGTCGAGCTTGAATCGCTAAATACCACTTGAAAACCATGCGCCCACTGAGTCCTGCCGAGTTCGGACGAGAGACTGCCACCGCCTTCGATTAACTAAACCTAAGCCTGGCGCCCCCAAAGGAGAATTTACTCATATTATCCTTCGCTAAGGAGAGACCCAAAACCGTTATAGAGACCGGGCTAGCGGGTATTCAAGAGTGAGAGCCGATTGACGGCCGCAAGCAGTTTCAGACCCAGATTGAACCCAGGCAAAACGACATGCGCAGTTTCGACCGAACTCTGAAATACCGAAGCAACCGCGCCTTTGCACTTGCAGCGATGCTGGTCTTGCTGTTGGGTCTACCGGCCCAAGCCGGAGCAGTCGACAGCAACTCCTTGATTCGCACCGGCTATCAACAGATTTGCCATGGTAACAACGAACAGGCGATCGAAACGCTCAGCGCCGCCCTCCGGGTCGACCCCAATAGTGTGTATGCCCGGCGGTACTTGGCCTATGCCTTGTTGCAGTCCGGACTGGCTGTCCAAGCGGCAACTCAGTTCGAAGCAGTCGGCAAGCTTTCGCCAGAGACATCTTCGGACTTAGCTCTACTGGGGGACGCTTACTTCTACTCCGGTCAATATCACAAGGCCTTGAAGAGCTACCACCGAGCCTTGAGCATGGACGCTGCCCTGGACCAGGCTCGCACCGGATTGGTGCACACTTATGTGGCGCTCGGTGACACCACTCACGCTACATCAATTTGCCACCAAGCGCTGCAACAGACCAAGGCTGCCTCGGCACACAAACAATACGTAGAGCTGTTGCGAGACATAACTGAAAGCCAGAAGGCTCCGGAATTTCGTACCGAGTGAAAGAAATGCGTAGACTAGTAAAGCAAAGAGGTTCAACCATGGCCGAGCTCCCACTGGCCATCTGGGTGCTGTTCATCGCAATCACTATGCCGATGGTAGACTTGGCTACAATCAGCCTGCGCTCCACCTTCCTGGTCGCAGCCGCTCATGAAGCAGCACACGCCGCCGCCCGCGCCAAAACATTCAAAGTGTCGATCGATGAAAGCACGCCGTCGGCAGAAAGTCTCGCTCTCGATACGGTGACCAGCAGCCTCCAAAGATTTAGTGAGGTAAAGGCCACCTCCACTGTCACACGGATAGTGACGACGAACATCGCCGACGGAACCACTGCTCGCCGGACTGCACCTTTGACCCAGCCGGCTGATACTGACAGTAATACCTACTCAATCGAAGTGGTCGTGACCGGGCAGGTCAATCCACTATTCACTTTCAACAACGCCCTGTTCGGACAGCTCCCTGGTCTGACGGGCCCGATCACTATATCCTGCGCTGCTGAGCAGCTCTCTGAATATCCGCAAGGATTGAATCAATAAGTTAGCCGCTTGGCGGGGACTCAGCCTGAATGTCGAAGGGCAAGGAGAACATAAATCATGTTTAGAAACGCTCTCCGGACGAAGTCCGGTCAAACCATGATAGTCCTCGGTCTGGTTATCTCCGTGTTCTTGCTGCTTCCGATCGGCTTATTCGGATTCGAAGTCAACCGAATGGAGATCGCTCGCCAACAACTGAGAGTGGCTTGCGATGCAGCAAGCCTGGCAGCGGCTGCCACTCTAGCCAGCTCGGACATTCTCGATCCGGCCGAAGCCCAGACCAAGGCGATCGAAACTGCCTTGACGACCTTTCAACAAAACGCAGTAGTCGGCACCAGGTTGAGCGAAACAGTAATTGCAGCCACCGGCGACGATGTACCGACCGCCAATCAAGCACTCATCTTTCTAGAATTTCTCGATCCGCACAACGACAACTCGCCGGTGAGCCTGGGAGACCCCAAAGGCAAGATCATCAGAGTAAACGGCATCTTCGGCCTGGAGCCGGCCTTTGGCAAGTTTCTCGGGCTGACATCGGTGCCGGTCAGAACCACTTCATCCGGCGGAGTGCCGATGCTCGATGTCGCTCTCTGCTTCGATGTCTCGGCCTCAATCGACGATCAAACGCCGGTCACTTTCGTGCGCAGACGATGGAACCCAACGACCGGCAGAATAGTCTACAACACAGCATCGACTGCGTCTGGCTCGCCGGCCGGAACGCTGGCGCAGGGCAAAATATTCGACATTCTCGGACCGCCCCCGACCGGCTCCTCAGTGGACGGCATCTTCCCGCAACACCTGTCATCCACCAACAGCAGCCAGAGCACGTACGACCTTTACTTCAGTGAAGTGAGCGGGGCCTCCGGCTCTGCAGTCGGACTGCGAGGCACCACCAATGCCGGCTCACCACCGGGCAACTGTCCTCCCGGCAAGGCCGGCATAGGCAATTCGCGAACATTTACCGACTTAGTAGTAAATATCGACGGAAAGAACCAGTTCGCCGGCTTGACGACCTCGGATGGATACAGCTTTCCAGACACAGCTACGCTAGTTGAAGCGGCCCGCGGCAATCTCGAGAACAACACCGTCTTCAGCAACAGCAAGGCCGGCACCGGCCTGCCGGTCAACATCCAGCCGAGAGCAGGCTATCAAGCCACCTACTTCAAGTTGGCTAGCGCCAATGAACATCCGCTTCAAGACGCCAAAGACGCATCGGAAGTCTTCTTCACCATCATGAATACCAATACGGACGCTCACTTTTCTCTAGTCGGATTCAGCAACACCGCCGGGACTTCAGCTACTTCCTACGACACTGAGTACAATGTCGATAGTTCTTATACCAAAGCAGGCCAAATCAACTGTCCGGTGCCGTTGATCACGCTCGATGCCACCAAGGGAGTGACAAAGTTTGACGAGGTAGTAGCAGCAATGGCACCGACAGTTCCGGTCAGTGGCACCAATATCGGTGACGCCGTCAATACGGCAGTCAATCAGCTGAAAACGAGGTCCCGATCGGGAGCCAAGAAGGCGATAGTGGTTTTCACCGACGGTCAACCGACCTCCGGCGGACCGTTGAACGACGACCCCTGGACCAATGCCCGTAAAGCCGCAGTCAACGCCAAGAACGCCGGAATTGCCATTTACACTATTGGTCTGGCGCAAACTCCGGCGATTATTCCCGGCGAAACCGCAATTCTAAACGACACCAACCCAAACCAGAGCACGGGCGGCATCGCGGCGATCGCCGGCAATGGTGGAAAGTTCTTCCTGGTGACCAGAGTAGAAGATTTGCGCCTTACCTTCGAAAACATCGCACGACAACTCGTGCAACTGGTGAAATGAGGTAAGAAGACCATGTACGTGTCAACAGCCGGCTGTTTGCCACTACCAAACAACTTCCGCATCAGTCGAAAAACGGCTGCTGGAGGAAAGCTGCGGCGGAGGCTCGGACATGTCCTGGTAGAGCTTTCAATGATAATAATGTTGTTGGCGGTTGTGGCGGTGCTGTGCGCTAATGTAGGAATCATGTCACTGGCCTCATCAATGAACGACTCGGCTTGCCGCGATGCAGCTCGAGCAGCCGCGCAAGCGAGCAACCGCACCACGGCGATCAGCATGGCACAAGCTGCGCTCAAGGCTCATAGTACAGACGGTTATTTTGTATCCCAGCCGACCATCGATACTTCCGACTTCGTCTATGAAGACTACTCGGGCAGCCCGCCAGACAACACCAGTCCATATGTGCAGGTCACCACCTCTTCGACCGTAAGAGTGCCGGCACCAATTTTGTTTTTCGGGGCGAAATTTGGTAAGGACGGCACAATGACCTTCAATCGAACATACACCTTCCCAATCGTAAGAACGACCCTCTATCTAAACTAGAAGACCCTAAATGACAAAAGTCAGGTCGCCAGCTCCAGGCAACCTGACTTTCCACTTGGTCCGCTAGCAGCGTCAGAGCGCCTGTCGCGTGCCGGCTTACATTCAGGCGCTTACCCCCTATGATGATGCTTGCGAGCTCCGCCCTCTTTTGCCCCCATGCACCCTTTGAGCATCTGCAGGCGGATCTCCTTGCGCTGCTCGTTAGTCAAGACGTCGAGGCCGGAGAGCTTTTTGTCGAGCTTGAGATTGGCCAGTTCTGCCTTTTGATCGTTTACCCTGCTCTGTAGATCTTTCACCTTTTGTTTGTCCAGGGACGGCTGACTGAGAAGATCGCGCAAGTCTCGCTCACTCGATTTCAAGGCGAGCATCTTTGGTCCGGCGTCATTCAAAAATTGCTTCTTGATACTGAACAGCTTTTCATACTGCTCGTCAGTGAGCGCAAGTTCGCCTTGAAGCGCGGCCAAAGGGGAGCCTGCTCTGCCCATACCACGCCCGACAGCGCCGGGTCCACCCGGCATCGGCGGCAGCGAGGCCACCAGGTTGGAGTCTTCCGTCTGAACTAGATCGCCATCGAGCGCCACGTCAGTATCTGGTATCTCAAGCTGCGCAAATGCCGGTAAAAGGCCGGAGATAATGGCGGACAGCACAACGGCAACGATTGCTTTGTTCTTTATAGTCATGTCGAATCTACTCCTGAAGGCTCTAATTGCGTATCTATGTACTGGGTACTGGGTGCTGGGTACTGGTCGCCTCTCTTCTTCTGCCAGCGCTCGAGAGGCCGTTACATGTATAGACGTAATCCGCCCTCAAAAAGTTCAAACTTGAAATTCGCGCCGGTCTGATCGATGATTGCCACTGCCGCAGTGAGTTTTTAGATTTTGCTTCGCGAGAGGCAAGTCTGCTTGTCAAGCAAGGACTGGACTATCGTGGAGCAGAGCTCGCAGATGACTGAAGCAATCCCGGTCAAGACGACCATTGGCAAGCGCAGCTCGCAATTCCGGTGGACCGTCATGGCCCTGGCTTTCGTCATAACCATCATTAATTACCTGGACCGGACGGCTCTTTCTTACGCAATCGGGCCGCTCAAAAGAGAATTCGGCTTCAATGACGCCCAATTCGGTTTTATCGCCTCGGCTTTCGGCATCGGCTATATGGTCATGACTCTAGGCGGCGGCATTCTGGTCGACAGGTTCGGAGCTCGCCGCATGTGGGCTCTGTCCGCCATCGTCTGGTCGGGCATGACAGCGCTGATGGGAGTTGCGAGCAGCTTCTGGATGCTCTTTAGTTTCCGGACATTGCTCGGAATAGCTGAAGGACCAAGTTTCCCGGCGCTCAGTCGAACCGTAACCGACTGGCTACCGATGTCCGAACGGGCGCGAGCCACGGCGATTGGTCTGGCGGCGGTTCCGCTCGCCTCCGTCATCGGCGCTCCGCTCATCTCCCATCTGATCGTCTACACCGGCTGGAAGATGATGTTTGTAATCCTCGGCTCCCTGGGAATTGGCTGGGCCTTTATCTGGCTCTGGCTTTTCCGGGACTATCCTGAGAACTCCCAGCATGTCAGCCAACAGGAGCTCAGTCTGATTCGAGAGGGCGCCGTGGTCAACAGAGAGCTCAGCGAAGACCAGCGGCGCAAAAGCGAGATGGCTTCAGGCAAGACCACCTGGAAATTCATGCTGTTCAATCCGGCCCTCATGTCCAATAACTATGCCTTTTTCGCCTTCGGCTACATGCTTTTCTTTGCAGTCACCTGGCTGCCTGGATATCTCGAAACGACTTATAACGTTCAGCTCAAGGAGATTGGACTTTTCTTGATCGCGCCCTGGCTGACCGGGGCAGTTCTAGTTGTATTGGCCGGATACTTGTCCGATTGGCTGTGGATGAAGACAGGCAGCACCCGTATCGCACGCTCTCACTTGATTTGGGTTTGCCAATTGCTCTCCGGACTTTGCTTCTTGCCGGTAGTATTCGTACATTCGCTGCCGGTCGCGTTGACTTTGCTGTCGCTGGGTATCGGGCTTGGACTGATGCCGAATGCCGCCTTCTACGCACTAAACTCCGACCTGGCACGGGATCGCGCGGCGACCAGCCTCGGTCTGATGGACTGTTTCTTCGCCGCCGCCGGCATCGCTGCTCCGGCGATAACCGGCATGCTGGCCCAATCAACCGGCAACTTCAACGCCGCAATTCTGCTTCTAGTGGCGTTTACACTTACTTCAGTCTGCGGAATTATATTATTCCAACACTGCGATCCCAACATTCAAAAAGCTGATGGTTAACGCCGTCTCGGCGTTCGTATTATCCCCCCGTCGCTCGTTTACACCGTCTGGACATACATTGTTGATTTAAACAATAATGTACCAAGCCGGGGGGCGTCTTTTGGTGGGACCAGTTTTGATTCGGGTAGCTCGTTTGATACCAGCACGAATAAGAATGCAAGCAGGCATGCTCGCCGCAGCCTTGCTGTTTTTCGCGCCAGCCGGTGGGGCTTTCACTCAAGAGCTCTACAACAAGCTGGTTGTAGGCTATCAGCAGCTGGTTGTAGGGGACAACGAGGCAGCGACCGCTACATTCATCGCCTGCCTCAAAATGAGCCCAGGCAACATCGAAGCCAGAAGATACCTGGCCCACGCTTACTTACGGTCAGGGCTGGCGGTACAAGCGGCTGTTCAGTTCGACATCGTGCTCAAAATGGCACCGGGAGCCGCCCATGATCTCTCCTCATTGGGTGATGCTTACTTTTACACCGGCAATTACGATTGGGCTTTGCAGTGTTATAACGCCGCGCTCGAAAAGGACGAGAAGCTGGACATCGCACGCACCGGCATGGTTCACACTTATGTAGCGCTCGGCGACAACTACAGAGCAGGGGCGATCTGCCTGCAAGAGATCAGTAAAAAGGACAATCAGAACAATCGGGCGGTATACGAGCAGATCTTGAAAAACCTTCAAGAAGACCCGGAAAAGGCGCCGCCAGTAAAATTGGGTGAATGAGAAATGAAAAGAACACGTACTAAATCAGGCACAATGATGGCTGAGTTTCCGCTAACCATGTGGGTCTTGTTCATTTTGATTACATTGCCGATGATCAACCTGGCGATTGTCAGCCTGCGCACAACCTTCATCCTTGCCGCCGCTCACGATGCGGCGCACGCGGCCTCCCGCTGCAAGACTTTCAAGACCGCATTAAACGGCAGCAATCCCTCGGCGACTGAAGCCGCCACCAGCAAAGTTTCAGATGTGGTCAGCCACTTCACCGGAGTCAAAGTCAGCACAGTGGTGACGAAAATCGTCGTCACCAACATCAACTCAGCCTCGACCACTCGCTCGGCTGATCCGCTCAAAACCACTCCTGACACCGACTCCAACACATACAGCACCGAGGTAGTGGTGACAGGAACGATCGATCCATTGCTCTATTATCAAGGAGATCTGCTTGGGAGCGTACCGGGCTTATCAGCGCCGATCACCATGTCCTGCGCCGCCCAAGAATTTTGCGAGTATCCGCAAGGTCTTACCCAATAATGAACTCCGACGGAGGGATTCACCAACTAATGCTCCATCAGCCCCAACCCAAGCTCAGGAAACAGGCTCGCCGCCAGACCGGACAAGCGATGGTCGTTCTTGGTCTGGTCCTGTCCGTCTTCCTGGTTTTGGTTCTGGGACTTTTCGGATTTGAGATTCACAGAATCGAACTTGCCAGAGAGCAGCTCCGGGCAGCCTGCGATGCGGCCAGTCTTTCGGCGGCAGCAACCTTGGCCAGCTCGGACAACCTCAACCCGACACTGGCACACACGACGGCGATCAACACCGCACTAACCACCTTCCGTGAGAATCTTGTGATCGGCACTGCCCTTTCGGCAGCCAGCCAAGCCGCAAGCACCAACGATGTTCCGTCCGCCGATCAGGCGCTTCTTTTCTTCGAATTCCTCGATCCGCACAACAACAATGCAGTCGTTCCACTCGGCGACTCGCGCGGAAAGATCATCAAAGTAGACGGCACTTTCGGACTGGTGCCGGCCTTTGGAAAGTTTCTCGGAATCAACTCGACGCCGGTCAGAACGACCTCCTGGGGTGGCGTGCCGAATCTCGACGTCGTGCTGTGCTTTGACGTGTCTGCATCAATCGACGATCAGACACCGGTAACCTTCGTCAAAAGACAGTGGGATGCCGGCAACGGCAAAGTGATTTACACGGTGGTCTCTACCTCCGCCGGGGCTCCAGCCGGAGCGCTTGCGCAAGGAAAGATTTTCGATATCCTTGGCCCGCCCGCGACAGGCTCATCGGTCAATGCGCTGCCACCGCAGCAACTGACAGCGTCAAACAACGGACAGAGCACCTATCCGCTCACCTTCAGCGAGCGCTCCCTGGCTTCAGCTGGTCTGCGAGGAGCCACCAATGCCGGTTCTCCGCCGGGCAATTATCCCCCAGGCACAGCTGGCACCGGCACGGCTCGCACTTACACAGACCTGGTCGTAAATCTGGACGGCAAAGACATTTTCGCCGGCGTCACCACCGCAGACGGCTTTGCCTTTCCGGACCTGGCTACCGTTGTCGAAGCGGCGCGCGGCAATCTCGAGGATGATACCGTTTTCACTAACAGCAAGGCCAACACCGGTGTTCCGGTGACAATCACTGCCAAAGCCGGTTACAAGGCGGCATATCTCAAACTTGCAGCAGCCAATGTCCACCCACTCAGCGATGCTCAGTTTGCTGGCCAGGACTTTTTGACGATTATGAACACCAATACGGACGCGCATTTCTCGATCGTGACTTTTACGACCGATGCCGGTACATCGGCCACCGACACATACAATACAAACAACGTCGATTCTACTTATGGGGCTGGCGGCAACGGCAGTTTCCCGACCCCGATGATTGCGCTCAACTCGACCGACGGTCAAACCAATTACAGCACCTGCTCTCAAGCTTTGCCGACGACAGTGGCGATCAGCAGCACCAACATCGGCGACGCGGTCAACACGGCGGTAGCCCAGTTGAAGAACAACAGCAGAGCAGGCTCAAAGAAGGCAATCGTGGTCTTCACAGATGGTCAACCAACGGCTGGTGGTCCGCTCGATTCAGACCCCTGGACGAACGCACGCAAAGCAGCTTCAAAAGCCAAGACGGAAGGAATTCCAATCTACAGTATCGGCTTGGCGCAGAACGCTGCAATCATCCCCGGTGAAACAGCAATTCTCAACGACACGAATCCAGACGCAACTAGCGGCGGCATCTCTGCAATAGCCGGAAATGGCGGTAAGTTCTTCCTGGTAACGAAAGTAGAAGACTTGCGATTCACCTTCGAAAACATCGCGCGCCAGCTTGTTCAGCTGGTCAAGTAAGAGGTAAAGGATGAAAGGACGGACAACGAACCGAAGCCGGCGCAGCGTTCTAGGTCACCTGGTGATCGAGCTTTCCATGATTTCCTTTTTGATCGTAGTGGTTTCGGTGCTTTGCGCCAATATCGGCATCGTATCACTGGCGACATCGCTCAATGATGCGGCCTGCAGAGACGCCGCACGCGCCGCGGCCCAAGCGAGCAACTCCGCCTCCGCTCTTAAGCTGGCGCAAGCGGCGATCAAAGCCCACACGACAGACGGCTACTACATCACCGTTCCAACCGTTGATTCCAGCAGCTTTGAATACGAGGATTATGCCGGCAGCCCGCCGGCCAATACGAGCCCCTACGTCAAGGTGACCACCACCGCTCAGGTGCGCATACCGGCGCCGATCTTGTTCTTCGGCGCAGAATTCAGCAAGACGGGCACAATTACCTTCACGAGAACGTACAATTTCCCGATCGTAAAGACTCAGCTCTACTTGTAAGAGTTAGCGGCGAGAGAAGGCGCTGCAATCAGAGCCGAGCGATGCGAGCTAAGTACCGACTGGCAATAAAAAACGCGGCGGGGAGATGCCATGCATCTCCCGCGGGCTGGGCGTGGCCCTTAACCTACGGACGTACGTGAATTTAGGCCTGTCGGTACTAGGCACGAAGGGTCGGAGCGATCACGGTTTTGAAGTAAGCGAGAGCAGTCGGTCGTGATTCGACAACGTCTTGACCGACAGCCCAATCCGGTCACGCAGATAAGCGGCATCATCATATTTCGGATCTAGCTTGAGCGCCTCACTAAAGTACTTGGCCGCGGCGCTGGTATCGCCTCTGGTGACAGAGACGGCGGCCAGTCCATACAAGTCCGCTGGATTTGGCGTCTTAACCAGCGAGATCGCTTTCTGGAAATTTCCGGCCGCGCCGGAAACATCGCCTTGATCAAACAAGATAGAGGCAAGCGTATTGACGAACTCGGGATCATTCGGTTTTAGGCGCAACGCTTCCCGCACTTCAAAGAGCCCTTCGTCAAGCTTGCCCATGCGATAGAGCGTCCAGGCTAAAGAGTTGTGCGCGGTGGCATCTTTTGCATCCACCTTAAGCGCAACTCGATAACCGGCCAGTGCGCGCTTCAACTCACCGGAAGCATAGAATCGATTGCCGCGAGCGACGAGATCGGCCGCGCTACTGTTGCGACGCTCAATTGCGTCATCCAGGCGTGACTGACAGACCTTGAAGTTGGGGTCAACGCCCAGCGCGGTGACGAACTCGGAGATGGCACCATCGAGATCACCTTTCTCGTCCAGAAGCAAGATGCCCAATTGCATATGAGCATCAGCATCATCACTCCTGAGGGAAAGACCCTTGCGATACTGATCGATCGCTCCCTCGCTCTCGCCCCGGAATCTGAGCTCAATTGCATTTTGAAAATGCTTGTCGGCAGACGCTGCGTGGCAGGCTGTGCCCGGCTGGTAAATCAGCAGGGACAACACTAAGACTGCGCGTAGCTTCAAGTGCTTTGGCACTTTCAAATCAGCCCGAATAACGCCACCTTCTACAATTTTAGCCCGAAAGCTCGCTTTTGCAGACAACTGTAAACCACTCTGCCCCAAGCCATTTGCCGGCCCTCGCCTAAAAGTCAGCATTGCCGGGAGTGCGCGGGAATGGTATTACATCTCGGATATTAGCCATGCCGGTTACAAACTGAACGGTGCGCTCCAATCCCAGTCCGAAGCCGGCGTGCGGAACCGTGCCAAACCGGCGGAGATCCAGGTACCACCAGTATTCTTCCGGGCTCAGCCCTTGCTCACGCATGCGCTGCTCGATGATTTCCAGGCGTTCTTCACGCTGGCTGCCGCCGATGATCTCACCAATTTTGGGAACCAGCACATCCATGGCCCGAACGGTATTGCCGTCGTCGTTCAAACGCATGTAGAATGCTTTGATCTTGCTTGGATAGTCAGTCAAAATCACCGGTTTGCGGAACTTCTTCTCGGTCAAGTAACGCTCATGCTCTGATTGCAAGTCAATTCCCCAGGACACTGGAAACTCGAAAGTTTCGCCGCAGCCCTCCAGAATTTTCACAGCTTCGGTATATGGCAATCTGACAAACTCACTGTCGACGATGCCCTTGAGTGTCTCAATCACTGTATTGTCGATGCGCTCGTTGAAGAATTCCATATCGGCGGAGCAATTGCTCAAAACATCCGAGAAGATGGTCTTCAAGAACTCTTCGGCTAGATCCATGTTGCCTTCGAGATCGCAAAAGGCCATCTCTGGCTCAATCATCCAGAATTCCGCCAGGTGCCGGGAGGTGTTAGAGTTTTCCGCCCGGAAGGTCGGCCCGAAGGTATAAATGTTGCTCAAAGCAGTGGCATAGCATTCGCCTTCGAGTTGGCCGCTAACCGTCAGATTAGTCGGTCGGCCGAAAAAATCCTGCTCAAAATCAATCTCGGCCGCGTTGCCTTCCTTCGTGGGTGGGTTGCCCAAATCAAGCGTGGTGACGCGGAACATTTGACCGGCACCCTCGCAGTCGCTGGCGGTGATTACCGGAGTGTGGACGTAGATAAAGCCTCTCGCTTGAAAGAAGTTGTGAATCGACCGGCAAATTTCGTTGCGCACGCGCGCCACCGCCCCGAACGTATTGGTGCGCGGGCGAAGATGGGCGACAGTCCGCAAAAATTCAAAGGAAGTTCCCTTCTTTTGCAGCGGATATTGAGCCGAGTCAGCATAACCAAAGATGCGAACAGACTCCGCCTTTACTTCAGTCGTCTGCCCTTTGCCGGGCGACTGAACGACATTGCCCACGATCTCCACCGAACTGCCGATCGTTGTTTTCAGAATCTCGCTTTCGTAATTGGGCAAGGTCGACTCTGCCAAGACCTGAACATTCTTCATGGTCGAACCGTCGTTGATCTCCAAGAAGGAGAAGCCTCCTTTCGAATCGCGGCGAGTTCTGACCCAGCCGCAAAGTCTCACTTGCTTACCGACGTTCTCCTCACGGAGCGCCTCAATTACTTTGGTTCGGAGCATCTGTTTCATCTCTAGCATGACTGTACTTTCTCTTTATCCTCTAGTTGTTACTGCTGAAGGTCGAATCCACTTCAGCGCTTGCGAACGACTGAAATGCCGTCTCGAATCGGCAGCATGACACACGTTACCCGCTGATCGCCGGCTATTTTGTCGTTAAGCTTAGCAATCGCCGTCGGGTTCTCTGTCAGGGGATTGAGCACTTCGCCGCCGTACAAAACATTGTCCAGGACTATCAAGCCACCAGCTCTAACGAGCGGCAGAACCGCTTCATAGTAATGAGGGTAGTTGACCTTGTCGGCATCAATGAACACAAAATCGAACGAACCGCTCAGCTGCTTGACAGACTCGAGCGCCGGCCCTTCCATAACGGTAATCTTCTTGCCATGCTCGCTTTGAGCAAAATACTTTTTAGCCACCGCAATCGTTTTTGGATCGATTTCGCAGGTGACAAGCTCGCCATCCGGCGGCAGCGCTTCCGCCATCGAGAGAGCGGAGTAACCAGTAAACATCCCGATCTCCAGAACTCGCTTGCTGCCAGCTAACTGAACCAACAATTTGAGCAATCGGCCTTCAAGCGCTCCGCACAGCATGATTGCCATCGGCACCGATGCGTTCGTTTCGCGCTCGAGCGCCTCCAAAAGAGCCGGAACCGGCTCGGACTTCAAAATTGCATATTGATCGATTTCAGGCTTGGTCAGCGTCAGCATTACTTCTTCTCCCCACTTGCCAGCTCATGATTTATATCAGAAATCACCTCGGCGAATCCTCTTAAATGTAATACACTCATGCCGGCGTCGATTGGTAGTAATATCCGAATTGTGAGCGTACTTCATGCTTGCTCCTGCATCAGCCATCCCTTTGAGCGTTATGAACCCGCTGCGCGCAGACCATATCAGTCCTTTGGACATGTTTAAGATCGGTGTCGGGCCGTCAAGTTCTCACACCGTCGGCCCGATGGTTGCGGCCCTGGAGTTTCGCAAACAGGTGTTGTCATCCGGCGCGGCAAGAGCCGGTGGAGCGCTGCGATTCCAAGTAGAGCTTTATGGCAGCCTCTCGGCAACCGGCAAGGGACACCGCACAGATGGTGCTATCTGCGCCGGATTAGCCGGGCACCATCCCAAAACATCGGCGCCGCAAGAAGTCTGGTCGGTCATGCCCGCGCTCCTGCTTACACCGCAGATAGAGCTCGATGGCTATCCAGCCAGCTTTCAGCCGGAAGAAGACATCTGTTGGCAGAGTTGGTTGCTAGACGGCAATGGCTTACCGCATCCAAACACGATGCGCTTCCGGCTCTGGCAATCAGAGCATCTCTTGTGCGAGGAGATTATCCTGTCGGTCGGCGGCGGTTTCGTCGAAAGGCTGGATCAAAAGACCGGCTTGCGGCAAGCCGCCAGAGATCGCGATGCAAGCGTTGCAGTGCCTTACCCGTACAATTCGGCCGCCGAGTTTATCGAGCAATGCGCGAAAGCTAAGCTGGAGCCCTGGCAAATTGTCGTTGCCAATGAGAGCGCCAGAGGCCAGAGCGAGACTGATTTGAAAGCAGGACTGACCGCCGTGCTGGAAACGATGGAGAGCTCAATCGAGCGCGGCCTGACAACTGACGGCATTCTCCCGGGCGGACTAAATGTCAGACGGAGAGCCAAGAGCCTCTATCAACAGATGCTGTCCGGAAAGTCTCCGGCCTGGGCCGGCAATGATTTAAGGCCCTCTGTTTTTGCAATGGCGGTCAACGAAGAGAACGCCGCCGGCGGTCGTGTCGTTACTGCACCCACCAACGGTTCATCCGGGATCATTCCGGCTGTCTGGCGTTTTCTGCGCGAGACGCAGGGATTGAGCCAGGAGGCGCTCGTGAACGGGCTAATCACAGCCTCAGTTGTAGGAGCGCTGGTAAAAGTACACGCTTCAATCTCGGGAGCGGAGGTCGGCTGCCAGGGTGAAGTCGGCACCTCCTGCGCGATGGCTGCAGCCGGTGCTACCCAGATGCTGAACGGCACGCCGGAGCAGATTGAACAGGCTGCCGAAATCGGCATCGAGCATCATTTGGGAATGACTTGCGATCCAATTATGGGGCTGGTGCAGGTACCCTGCATCGAACGAAACGCCATGGGTGCTGTCAAAGCGCTCAATGCCGCAGCGCTGTCGCTGGCATCGGACGGGCAACATCTGGTAAGCCTGGACCGCGCCTTGCAAGTGATGAAAGAGACCGGGCTGGACATGAACCAGAAGTACAAAGAGACTTCGACCGGCGGTCTGGCGCTGGGCTAGAAATTAAACTTGACAACAAACCGAGACGGTATTACTCTTTTCTCACTTTCAGTGTCTTTTTGTTCTCGTACTATTTTCTACCGCTGCTATTCACAATCCAGATAATCTCGCGTCACGAGAGTGACCTTGATTGTTAATGCGCTGCTGGAATCTGCACCACCGGCAATGGCATCTAGGCTCTAGTTCAGAGCTGCCCATTCGGACTGCCAGCGCCAAGCCTCAACTGGTTTCTCGCCTCGGAAATGACGCGCCACCGCAGGGGGCGGGTCATGCCCAGCCCGGGCGATGCATGGCCCAGCCCCTACCGATCGTTACTTCGGAATCGCTGTACTAGAGTTGGAAGCGGAGATGCGCGCAGCTGCCCAGGGAGAGTCAATGACAAACAATAACCATCGTTCTGCCCAAGCCGGCGACTGCCAGCTTGGCGGCGCACAGAATTATCTTTCAACTACCTTCTGGGCAAACAAGTCACCCGAGCAGGAAGAGCTCGAGCGCCTGCGCAGAAAAGAGGAGATTGAGTCGCTGGAAAACCGCTGGCGGCTGATCTGCCAGTCTGCGAGATGTCCGGCTGAACTGCGTAAAACCGCCGCTGCTAGTACGGTTCACCGCAATCGATAACTCACTAGAGGTACACGAAATCGGCTTGACAAGAGCATCCGCCTACATTATGCTTTTCTCACACTAGATTTACTATTGCTCTCTTACTAGTCGAAATCACCTTGCGCGGCGAAAGCTGCTTGTTCTTGCCCGGCTTCTATGCCGTTAAGTGCGCTCATTTGTCAGGAAACCCACACTATGTCTCGCCTAACAGATTTCATCACTGCCAGAGTCCAGCCCTGGGCGGACTGCGCGGAGCAAAGCCAGCAACTCCGCCTGGAAACACGCATAGATAAAGGCGGCGTGCTCACATACCATTCAGTCTCCCATGATACCGGCGGTGGTGTACTTGAGAAGATTTACGACAAGGAGAATCGACTCGTAAGAGTGATAAAGCGTGCCGGTTCAAGCCGCTCGGAAACTTTCCTCTGTCCGGACTCGGGGCTGCGCCAGCGAGTCAACGAGCTGTCCAGCATGCCGGATGGCAATTTGATCAGCTCGGATGTCATTTTCATGGACCAGAAGCGATCCAGCCAGGTCGTCACGATCTTCCGTCAAAACGGGTTGCTTGTAAGGATAATAGAGCGCGAGACGCGCGGCTCGATGATCTGCTTTCAGGGACAGACCGACTATGACGTATATGGCTCGCCGGCCTCCACCATCAACCAGCACATCGACACCGAGACGGGATTGTTGATGCACAGAGAGCAGATCCACTGGCTGGGTGAAGGCAAGCGGGCAATGACCGAACACTTCTATTTCGATGTATCAGGCAACACTGCTCGCTATGCCAAGACGCTACACCACTTCGACGGCGGAGTATTCTCCCAAGAGGTTCAAGAGTTCGACCCGGACACCAGAAAGTTAGCCAGGCGAGAGATGTCCGCATTCGACCCGGCCGGACGCCAAACTTGCCTCGACGTTCTCAGCTACAACAGCCAGGGAGAAGTCCGTGAAAGATTGTCCACCTTTTTCGACTCTTGCGGCAATCCAATTATCACACGCAAGTCCAAGCGCCAAGAGCAGTCCGCCGGGCCGCTGTTCACCCAGGGAAGGCCGGTCTGAGCTCGCTCATGCCAGTCTGTCTCATGCCACTACTAGCGGTTGCAAGCGCCCGGCAGGCAGAGCGGTGTCCGTGCCTGGACCGAGATGCGCCAATTAAGTCTAGAGCGCGCCTGGTTCTCGGCTGGCCTTCTGCTGGCGATTTTCGCCGCTGGAGATTGCCGGAGCGGACTCGGAATCACCTTTGCTTGGAGTGTTGCTTGAGCCGGGTCCATGCGCGACGGCGTCACCACCAAGCACCGCGCTCATTGTCTCTTCTCCGCTCATCTGCCGCACCATCGATTTGGTGACGTTGTAAAGCAGCGCGTTATCCATCAGGACAGCCAGCTGATAGTTATTCATGGCCATTTGAGCCTTCTCGTTAATGAGCTTGAGACGGCTTTCCATGCGCTTCGAAAAATAAAGTTCGCGCAGGAGCTTATCTTGCTCCGGACCACCGGTCGCCATCATCAAAACGAAAGTCGAAGTGCCTGCCACTGGTGCCACAATCGTGGGACTGAACGAAGCGATATTGAGCGCAGTCTGCAAAACGCCGGTTGCGCGCTCGACAAATTTACTATGGCTGTTGTACTTGTGCAGTCCGTCCTTTACTTCTTGAACTACCGGATCGGTGCTAACTGCTGACTGGACTATGCGTTTTACCCTTTCGTCCTTTTCATTTAGATCCAACAGCTCTTGCCCGGCCAACGTGTTGGCTTGAGTCAAACGGCTGGACTGCTGTTGCAACGCTGCTAATATCTCGGCACTCCGGCTATCGCCTACTAATTCCCTCAGGGAGCTCAAACTATTGGCAGTCAACTTCTTTCCGCGCGCCGTATCACGCAAACCTAAACCCATAGCCAACTGCAATATGCAAGCCGAGGTTTTGATCTGCCTTTCGTCCTGCTCGCGTTGCGTGTAATAAAGCTTTGCGTCGAGGCTGGAAGATTGCTTGTGCTCGCCCAGGATCAGATCGGCCGCTTCAGTCGAAGGACCGAAAGCTCGATAGTCAAGGATATTGTTGAGCAAGCCTTTACCCTTATAAGTCAGCTTATGGAGGTTGGCTTGAAACGGCGATTTCACCTTGACAGCCCGGTCGGCTTCTTGTTCCGGCGCGGTGAAGGTAAAAAGCCGGTCGACCGACTGGCTTCCAGCCGCTGTCGGTGGCGAGATAATGCCATGCGCTGTGGCTTTCGTCGGCGTACCGACCAAATCACCGGAACCGGGAGCGACCGGTTGAGAGCTTACTTGAGCGGTTGCACTTTGCTGTCCGGCCACTGTTGGAGCCGGCGTAGTTTGAACCTGAACGGCTCCGCGCAAGAGAGTCTGGCGCCGGTCTCCGGCTGCAGTCTTGCTATCAGCCCAGTCAAAGTGCGGGCTAACCCCGCCCGTCGATAACGGCGCCCCGGAATCGGCTTGTGCCAGAGCTTGCTCCAGGCTTCCAAACGAGAGGAAGCCGAGAAGTAAAGCTAGCATCACAATGCGAGTTTGTTGCGGTCGTGGCACCTGGTCCTCTCAAGCCGCCCCGATTGCGAGCCGACCAAACAGTCGGCGATGCCGCTGGCAGCCTTATGATTTTAGACGCTATGTCCAGGCCGAACCCGTTTATAAATGAAGAATACACGTGCCATCTTGCCAACCCGGAAATCGGCGAAACCGGCATCCTGACATCAAGCCAGGCTGTTAATTATGGTCTAGCAGAGGCACCCCTTACACTGATCTCAACTAAAAAAGCAGTAAGCAGAGAGATTTTCATCTGTTTTTCTCTGTCTCTGCCGGACCGAGCCGAGCAGGGGAATACCCCCATTGATTACCAGGCGATCCGGTCTTATAGTCTCGAGCAGGGAGAGTCAAATTGGCAACTGTAATCGGGTGTCGAGCCGATGGCATCTCCCTTCGAACTAACTCAATCTGAAAGAAATTCTGCTGCCAGTCCGGCGGCCGGTCTTGACGTCGAGCTTAAGCTTTTGTCTTACGAGACCACCAGCCTAAGCAAGTCTGCCGGCGGTAAGAGCATATTGAGCGCGGCGGTGGACTGGTTGAGTCCGCTGGAAGCATCGGCCAGGTTTATCTTGCAGGATGAATGCCGAAAGGCATCCGCAACTCTGCATAAGAATCCTAATCTCTCAAAAGATGCAGAAGCAGAAGCGAAGCTGGCGCAGGAGATCAACGCTGCCAGAACGAAAGCAGATCAGCTGTCTCATCTACACAGTCAAATTGAGCCGTATGTGACGGAAGGACTGAAAACAACAGCGCTGTTCGCCCGCGGTCGCAGCGGTGTCTTCTGGACCGTCGCTGCGACCGCTCTGGATGAATGCAAAACCGGCCAGAAAGCTCCGGAGCAATTGACAGACATCCTGCTCGGCTCGCTCAAAGGAGCAGGCACAAAATTGATTTTCAGTCGTGCTGGAGAGCTCGATCCGGTCATGAAGCTGATCCCGAAGAAGTACGACCTGCCGCTTAAGGCCGTCTCGATGGGAATCGCGACAAGAGCACTCAATGTCAGCTTGACACGTTCTACCTGGGTCGATCAATTGCACGGCAGATTCGACGCTGCTCGCACAATCGAAACTGTCGGCTCCCAACTTCTCAATCCAGCCGCACTCGGCACCGATGTAATGGCATTTGGTTTATCACACGGATTGGTAAGAGGTGCGAGCCGACTGACAAACCGCAATCTCGAACAAAGCCCGCTTATATCCACCGTTCTGCTCGGAGCCGGTTATGGTGTATCGGCCGGTGGAAGCTCCGAAATACTGCGACAGCAACAGGTGGGCGAACAGCTCGATCTCGGTAAGGTTTTTACTCATGCGTTGACGCAAGGAGCAGTCGATTCACTGGCGGCATATGTCGGCGGCAAACAAGCCGACAATGCGGCAAACCGAATCTTTCAAAGCCTTTCTATCGCTGAGCCAGGCTCCACC
>JAGVKB010000136.1 GCA_020050835.1 Candidatus Obscuribacterales bacterium
GGGGTCCGGGGATCAATGGAACGAAAAGTGGCGCTAAGCTCGTGGGGTCGACTGGATATGGGTTTCGGGGATTATCAAAATATTGACATCACTAGCGTTCCTCAGTGCCCGGTAGTGCCCTTGTTTGAGTGACTCCGGCAAATTGAAGTGATAGCGTCCGAGAACATTTACGTGTTCGTGTTGGAGCGGAGACAGCCGGATCACGTCTTCCGGATTAAGAGTCTGTCCCATTTCGCGCATGTGGTCCAATATCCTGTCCAAATACATTGTGTTCCAAAGAATGGTTGCATTCACAACTAACCCCAAGGCACCAAGCTGATCTTCCTGACCTTCTCTATAGCGCTGCCTCAACTCTCCGCGTTGCCCATAGAAAATTGTCCGTGCTACGGCATGCCTTCCCTCCTGTCGATTGAGCTGGGTGAGAATGCGGCGGCGGTAAGCATCATCATCAATATAGGAGAGTAGATAAATGGTTTTGACGATCTTGCCGAGTTCGGAAAAGGCACGCGAAAGCGTAGATTGACGCTGACTCGAACGAAGTGTCCGCATGAACTCAGAGGCACCAACCATGCCTGATTGCAGCGATCCAGCAACGCGCAATAGATCGTCCCAATTTTCCGCAATTAAGTCCGTGTTGACCCGATGCCGCGACAAAGAATTGAGCGCTCCGTAGTCAGCATCCGCATCAATACGCCAAAATCTGGTCTCCCCAATATCCGCCAGCCGCGGGCTGAACTGATATCCCAAGAGCCAGAACAGCGCGAAGATGGTATCAGTGTAGCCTGCCGTGTCTGTCATTATCTCCGTTGGTCGCAGCGTCGTTTGCTGCTCCAACAAGCCATCAAGCACATATAGGGAGTCTCTGATTGTTCCTGGAATAACGATGCCATGAAATCCTGTAAACTGGTCGCTGGAAAAGTTGTAGTAAGTGACGCCACGGCCAATACCGAAATATTTTGGATTCGGTCCTGCATTGATCGTCTTTACCGGTACCACAAAACGCAGTCCGTCTGCCGATGCAACATCGCCACCGCCCCATTCCCGTGCCAGCGGAATTTTGGTTTGAGCTTCTACCAAACGAGCATTGGCTCTGGTTATCGTGTCGATTCTAAGATAATTCTGCTTGATGTAGGATAGCCTGTCCCTGCTAAGAGCTGGTATGCGAGCATTGATCATCGGTTCAAGGCCGATATTGCACGCCTCTGAAACCAGAACCGCGCAGATGCTGATATCGAGATCGTCTACTCTTGAGTCGGCTTCACTCAAGTGGCAAAATTCCTGAGCAAAGCCTGTTTTCGAGCTTATCTCCATTAGCATATCCGTGAGATCAACCAGGGGCATCATTGAGCTTGTGGTATCGCGGAGCTGGAGCAATCTATCAGACTCACCTAGGCTCTCCAGGGGTGTCAGTATCAAAGCATCTTTGTCACCTTGTCTCTCAATGCGGATCGCATTGTTGCGTGGCAGATTCTTGGTGACTCGCAGATACGATTTGTGCAGATCCTTGCTGAGCCGACTGACCTCCTCAATTGGAGACGGCTTTCTGTTCAGACTCCTGCATACTTGAGATTTCGACGAAGTCCATTGTTCCGATTGTAGCAATTTGGCTCTCGGATCTGCCCATCTGACGCTGTGATCTAGGTAGATGTCTCGACTTCGAAGAGCATCACGCAGTTTCTCAAGAACGCAAAATGTGTAAGCACGGCGGTCGAGCAGACCTTCCTCATCAAATGAAGTAAATCTCCAACCTTTGGTAATCACTGATGTTGGAGCTAGACTCATGTCTGGCTTTTTCAGCCCTTCTATTGATTTGAGAAAGTGCAAAGCTTCGTGCACTGGCTTGCCTGTGTCAGTTGTTTGAAAGTCGAGAGAATCAAGCAACGTGGGAAGAAATCTTCGCACAGTTCGCCAACGCTCAAATAGCTCTTGGTAGAAATTGTCGTCAGTCCGCCGGGCAATTGACCATACTGCTTTTAGAGCCGCTTCAATCTCTTCCACCGACAGCACTGAGTAGATCTCGTTACGCAGATCGTTGTCGGGCAGCTCTGGATCTAAGATAATCTCGCAAACACTACAGAGACGTAGCGCTGCTGCATCAAGTTTCTTTAACGACTTCACCCGATCCTTCGCGCCAACGTGAGCTGACTTTCTGAGCAGATTGGCAATCAGTAGTTCCGTCACATCAACTGCATCGTCTTGTGCTGTTTCTTCAAGGCTATGCGCAAATGCCAACAGTGTAGCCATCCGCCTTTCCTCCGGCATCCGCTCAATTATTGATGCTTTTGAGTTGGCGGCAAAGCGCGCGAGCAACTTAATCCTGCCAGCTGGAAGATGGGATAAATCGTGTTTTCCTGCACCGAGTTTACGGATTTCTTCCAGCCTCTCCAGCGCCGACACTACTGATGGTGCGCTGACTGTGACAGGGCTTCGGCGCAATCTGTCTAAACGAGATTGGCGACCACCCGGCTCTATCGACAAAAGTGATTCAAGTTTTCGTTTCTCTGCTGGCGATTGCAACCCGGCCAGGCTGCTCCAAAGTCGCTCAGAGGCTCGGTCGCAAATGCTCGCAACGAGACGCTCAAGAGTTGAGACACCGGGTAATAGAATTTTCTGTGCCACCAATCTGGCGGTGACCAGATCGAACAGAACAGTTGCACGCTCGGCAGTGAACCATGCCCGTTCATAGAGCCAGCGAATCAAGCGCCATTGCTCAGGCTGTTGATCGAAGGCACGATAAGCTAGTCGAATTTTTATATCTTGCGAATGCTCCATCCTCGTCTCGCGCCGCTCCATGTACTCTGGCAAACAGCCAGGATCGATGCCTAACTGTGCGCCAATGTATGCGGTCACGCCTGCTGGAACATCCAAGGGGTTGGACAGAAAAGTACCCAAATATCGGACTGTGGCCAATTGCAATGCGTAGCCCAGTCGATTGTGCGGACCACGCCTCACATTGATCAATTCATAATCCGCCTCGTCAAGGTGAAAATACTTCGTCAATTCAGCCGCGGCAGGCTCGCCAGCAAACCGCCCGTATGAATTTCTTTGTTGGTCAGTCAGAAAATTGACGGGCATGGTGCTTCTCACAAACGCAGGTTTCTGAGAGGCAAGCCAATAAACGTTTGACTGGGTTATTCTGGCGGCTTATAAATTCTCGTAAACCATTCTTGAAATAATTACACTAATATCGCACAATAGAGATGAGTTTCAAGAATTCCTGAGAATAATAAAATGCTGATCGGTTATGCGCGAGTTTCAACTGACGACCAAAACCTTCAACTACAGTTGGATGCTTTGAAGAAGGCAAGCTGTAAGCGCGTGTTCACAGATAAAGTGAGTGGAACACGCAAGGATCGGCCAGGATTAGACGAGGCACTGTCTCATGTGCGTGAAGGCGACACGCTCGTCGTTTGGAAACTTGATCGCTTGGGACGAACAGTCAAAGGATTGGTTGATCTAGTGGCACAACTGGACGCAGAGAAAATCAACTTTCGAAGCCTTACCGATGGGATTGATACCACTACCACTGCCGGCCGATTTTTCTTTCATGTGATGGCAAGCCTGGCACAAATGGAGAGAGAGCTCACTCTTGAGCGCACCAAAGCGGGTCTTGTCTCCGCACGGAAGCTGGGACGCATTGGTGGGCGCAGACGAACAATGACTGATAGCAAAATAAAATCGGCAAAGAAACTTCTTGCTAACGGCATGCCACCAAGGGATGTTGCCCGTGATTTGGGTGTTTCGATTGCTACCTTATATCGCTGGATACCAGGAGCCGCCTCGGCGGAATAAAGCCAAACAATGAAGGGTGACACCATCAAATGCTAACAAAACGCCGTGTTATATCAGTACTCTTCATCGTTTTAGCGATCTTCCTTGGACAGCCAGACTTGATGGGTGCAGAAACTAGCCGAAGCCGTTTGCTCCGGCAGAAACAGGCGCAATTCACTCAGCTTTCTCATAGACTGCAAGCTGACCAGCGGCGATGTGCCACTGGAGTTGAGTTCACCAAGCGGTTCAGGGCTCACTATAACGCGCGCTTCCAAGAGATTCTCGGCAAGAACAATTCGCCGGAAGACCTTGCTCAACTCGCTCTTTGGGGATACCGTCAACCCGATTGGTGGGGTGATGGTATCTATGATGTGCTGTTCTTCAACAATGTGGCAATGCTTGGACAGACGAAGGGTGAACGAGCCAAACGAGAGCTACAGCGTATTAAAGCTGTAGTAAAGCGTGACGGGCGGTGGGATGCGCACCTGAGCGAATCGATTACAGAGGCTGAGGAAATGCAGAAAGAACTCAAATGAAACACACCCGCCAGCCGGATCTGGTGATCAGCAAGCTGCCAAGCAGTTTAGCGCCACTTTTCGGAAATTCACACACAATTGCTGTGGTCCGAAACTATGTGGGTCTTCATGGTCTTTGTGCCGATTGCTCTAACCATTTCTCTACCAAACATCTTAAATCATCTAGCAGTGCTTGTTTTTCCATGCCATCATTCATGCCTGAAGTCAAACACTTGTCTCTGTCAAGATCGCCGGCAGTGTGGGCAATGATTGTGACTGGCTCTCGTCCCAATTGCTGCTCTAACGAACGGATGCCGATCGCGGTTTCGTATCCGTCCATATCCAGCATATTAATGTCTAGCAAGATCAGGTCGTAGTGCACGCACTGAATGCTTTCTATGGCCTCTCTGCCACTGCTTACAGAAGTGGCTTCCCAACCGAGCTTTCGCAGATGAAAAATGATAATCTTCCGCAGAGACTCATTGTCATCAACAATCAGAATTTTTTCAAACACGATATGGAAATTCCCGCAAATCTACTAGGCCAGTGGTTCTTGCAGCAGGCACTTCACGATGAGCATTCACTGAACACCCAGACGCTATGCTTCGCATATACTACCGCCAGACGGACGCGTCCGTCCAATCCTTTGCATCACCACTAAACTCTTGTTTTTTCGAGGACCACCACACAACCGACGTGACGCGGGGTTAATGTGTGGAAGTGGGACCTTTGCTATTCTGGTGATTGGACGGACGCGTCCGTCCAATCTTGACAAAAGGTGATGTAATGACCACAAAGTCGCTAAACACACAGTCCCAGCAGATTTCTGTCCTTCCAGCCCGCGACGAGGAAATCCTGGCTGAGGCTACCAGGGCATTTGCCCAGAATGGCTTCAGGGCAACTGACGTCCAGGTGATTGCCGCCTCTCTTGGCATAGGCAAAGGAACCATATACAGAACTTTTCCAACCAAACAAGCATTGTTCCTTGCTTGCGCAGATCGGGCGATGAGGAGACTCCAGGACTCGATCCACACAGCGTCGGCCCAATTGACCGATCCTCTTGAGCGGCTGAAAGCTGCTATTACGGCTTACTTTCAATTCTTTGACGACAATAGTGAACTCTTAGAACTGATCATCCAGGAGCGTTCTGAGTTCAAAGATAGGCAAAAACCTACGTATTTCGAGCACCGAGATCGAAGTGTCGGTCAGTGGAACGAGATGTTCGCGTCCCTCATTAGAGACGGCGAGGCAAGAAATATAGAGCCATCGAAGATAACGGACTTTATTAGCCAGCAGCTGTACGGCAAGCTCTTCACTCACTATTTCACCGGCAGCAAGACTTCTCTTGCCCAGGATACGGATAGCGTCATTGATTTGTTGTTGCACGGATTCCTCACCGGACGAACAACTGATCAGACTAAAAACTAATCCCAAACCCTTGATGGCTGCCATAACACCATGAATCCAAACGAGGACACAGGAACAAATACAATGCGTACCGTCCAAGAACAAACTACTGAAAGTATTTCCGAAGTCGCACCATCGCCTGCGCCGAGGAAAATAAACAAAGTAGCCTTGACTGCAGGCGTACTCACGATAGCTCTGGTGATTCTCGGGGCCGTGTGGTGGCAATATGCTCATGGGCGCGAAGAGACAGACGATGCCTACGTGGAAGGACATATTACCTACATTAGTTCAAGAATATCCGGCACCGTCAGTAATGTCCTTATCGACGAGCATCAACGGATTAAAATGGGACAGATCCTTGTTAAACTCGATCCAGAAGACCAGCAGGCAGAAGTA
The DNA here is from genome assembly GCA_020050835.1 of Candidatus Obscuribacterales bacterium. Lineage (GTDB taxonomy): Bacteria > Cyanobacteriota > Vampirovibrionia > Obscuribacterales > Obscuribacteraceae > JAGVKB01. The sequence goes on from JAGVKB010000136.1 coordinate 6,090, forward strand.
GACGAAGCCGCGGCCTCTTTTGCACAAGCCCAGCACCAGGCAGCTGCTGCAAAATCCAAGATAGGGCAAAGCTCGCTGTCCGCTCAGGGAGAAACGGCTCAAGCGAATGGCGACATCAATGCTGTCCAAGCTGAGATTGCGACAGCAAGAGCAGCAGTTTTGCAGGCCGGCGATCAAGTGCGGCAGTCCAGAGCAAGATTGAAGGAACTTGTGGCACAAGAGGAATTTGCTCGCACTGACTTCCAGCGCTACAAGACCGTCTACGAAAGTCGTGCTGTCACAAAGCAGCAATATGACAAAGCGCAGCAAACCCTCCAGATGCAAATCGCTCAGCGTGAGCAGGCAGAAGAAAGTCTCAGGCAATCTCAAAAACAAGAACTACAAGCGCAATCTAAGGTAGAAGAGGCTATCGGGCGCTTGCAGAAATCCAAGGGAACATTTACATCAGCTCAAGCGATGGTGACCCAGCAGAGAATGGACGAGGATCAGTATAAAGGTGCGTTGTCTGGTATTAGCCGCTACCAAGCGGCCCTTAACCAAGCCAAGCTTCAGCTTTCCTACACAAAGCTTTCCGCCCCTGTTAATGGACGCATCGCCAAGAAGTCCGTGGAGATCGGCCAGCGTGTTGAGCCTGGGCAGACGCTGATATCCATAGTACAGGACGAATCTTGGATCATGGCCAACTACAAGGAAACGCAAGTTGGCAGAATGCGCGTAGGGCAAGAGGCTGAGATCAAAGTTGATGCCTTTCCTGGTCGCGTATTCAAAGGGACGGTCAACAGTCTCTCCCCTGCATCAGGAGCCAAGTTCAGCATGCTTCCGGCAGAGAACGCCAGTGGGAACTTCACTAAGATAGTTCAGCGCATCCCCGTCAAAATAGTTTTTGATGACCAAAGTCTCGGAGACTATCGGAGCAAAATTGGACCGGGCATGTCCTGCCTCGTTACAGTTTTTGTGAACAAGTAGCACTAATCCGATGAGCGGCTACCAAAAAGCACTAGAACAAAAGGTCGCTGAAAAAGGACAGATCGTCCGCTGGCTGATTGCCGTGGCAGTGTCGTTAGGCGCCTTGCTTGAAGTGCTCGATACAAGTATCGTTAACGTTGCCCTGCCGCATATTCAAGGCAACCTTGGAGCCACATTGAGTGAAGTCGGCTGGGTAATCACAGCCTATTCGGTTGCCAACGGCATCATGATTCCACTCAGTGCCTGGCTTGGCACGGCTTTTGGAAGGAAGAAGTACTTTGTTGTTTCTATGATCGGGTTTACGCTGGCATCAATTTTGTGCGGCGTATCAACAAATCTAGTGATGCTTGTTTTGGCTCGTCTGTTGCAGGGGTTATTTGGTGGAGGACTGCTCGCTAAGGCCCAGTCCATACTGTTTGAGTCATTCCCAAAGGAACTGCAAGGCCACGCCCAGGGACTCTTTGGTCTGTGCATCATTGTCGGACCAATTCTCGGTCCTACATTAGGCGGCTATTTGACTGATACCTTCAACTGGCGCTGGATCTTTTTCATCAACATTCCCTTTGGGATTCTGGCGACCTTGATGTGTCTTTATGCTTTGCCTGATGATGTTCCCGGTGACACCTCTAAAGTTAAGGTTGATTGGCTTGGAATATTCCTTCTTATTGTGGCAGTTGGATCATTCCAATATGTTCTTGAGGAAGGACAACACGATGATTGGTTCTCTTCGCCAACGATCGTTACGCTGTCCATTGCAGCCTTTGTTGGGTTCATCCTGTTTATAGTGCAGGAGTTAACGACGGAAAAGCCGGCAGTTGAGCTGAGAGTCTTGCGGCATCGAGCTATAGCGGGGGGATCTCTTTTCTCACTGGTCATGGGCATGACCATGTATGGCAGCATGTTCACCATACCCAGCTTTGTACAGACGCTCTTGGGTTTCACCGCCATGCAGGCTGGGCTCCTGCAACTTCCGGGCTCAATAGCTTCAGCCATACTGATGCCACTGTCAGGCATATTCTCTAAATATTTTGACGCGCGCGTGCTCGTTGGTATAGGCACTATGTTAATGGCCTGGGTTATGTTCCAATTAACCAATATCAATCTGGGCACAAATGTTGATTACTTCTTCTGGCCGCTTCTCGCTAGAGGCGTAGCGATGGTCTTTATGTACATGCCGCTGACAATGGCCACGCTCGGTAACTGTCCGCCGGAAGAAATTGCAGAAGCCTCCGGCTTCTTCAACCTGGCTCGCCAACTTGGTGGCAGTATAGGCATTGCAGCTATCACCACATTGCTTGCCAGACGTGATGAGTTCCATAGATCTGTACTTATTGAAAAAGTCACACCATTCAATCAGGCGGCTGTCGAGACAATGAATGGTTTTGCCAGTATCTTCAAGAGCCACGGCGTGTCTCCGCACGATGCAGAATCAGGCGCCAGACTCTTAGCAAACAGCGAGGTGCTCAGGCAGGCTTCCGTTCTTTCCTTTGCGGACATCTCATGGCTCGTTGGTGTTCTTTTGTGCGCCAGTATGGGGCTGCTGTTTCTTTTGGATTCTGGACGGAAGAGCAAAGTCTCGGTGGAGGTACATTGAGGGACGTAGTGAATAAAGGTAACTTTATGACAAATACCGACAAGGTCAAGCTGCGCACGATTGTGATGCTGTCACCATATCTGGTGGCAATATCAGTTCCTGTCTGTGCAAGTCCGGAGGAAGTGGTTCCTGCTGATTCCAAACAGGCTCCCAGTCAAATAGCTTCCGCAAGTCCTCGTGGTGGCAATCAAGTCCGCAATGAAAAGCAGATCCTGGCGGAAGTGTCTTTGCCTCAGCTCAAGCAGACGGTTAAGCGCTTTGATAAAAAACAGGTGTACCAGGAAGAAACCGCTAGACAAAATGCGCCGCAGCAAATGGGTTCTTCCCGAGTTGAAGTTGTTCCACCAGTAAATGACCAGGCAGTAAATCAAGTCGATAATACGGCCAATCATTTCATTCAGATGGAACAACCTCCGCTCAAAGCTTTGGTTTCCGTTAGCCAATACCTTAGCCCTTTTGGGCTCGACTCAAATCTGCAAGAACAAATAACGCTCCGTGATGTTCTGCTTGCGGTCTCAGGAATGAATCTGGATATTTTGCGGTCTTTTACTAACGTTCAATCTCAAAAATGGTCTTACTTGAACACCCTTACCAGCTACTTACCCTCAGCATCGTTAGGCTTTAATGAAGTTGGATTGAACAGCACATCCGCTCTGCCGATCAAAGCATTCGCTTCGGCAAACGCAGGTGGGGTGACTACCACAAAGACAGTGATCGATACTACTCTAACGGTGCTCAATGGTGGCCTCAGTTGGAAGCCTATTCAGGGCGGCAAGCTGCTATTTACCGCCTTAGCGCAAAAACATCGATTCAAGGCCAGCAAAGCTCAATTGAAGGCAGACATTAGCAACACGTTACTGTCCGCTGCAAACACTTATTATGACCTGATCTACAACGAGACGCTTCTGCAGATTCGTACAGCGGCTGTGGCAATATCTGAAGAGCAGGTCAGGCAGAATACTTCGCTCGAAAGCAATGGGTTGGCAACTAATCTGGATATTCTGCAGGCAAAAACCCAACTCTCGAAGGACAGACAACGTCTTATTGAGCAACAAGGCGCTCGTCGCTCATCGGCTATACAACTTGCTCACATATTGAACTGCAATATGGGACAAGATCTGTTGCCGGCCGACAGGACGCTTCGAAAGATCCGGTTGGTCTCTACCGATCTTACTATCAACGATCTGCTCAAGACAGCCATAGATAACCGGCCGGAACTTAAGCAGTATGACGAGCTCAGGCGAGCAGCCAAGAAAGCGATCATGATTTCTGCATCTAGCTTACTGCCCACAGTTTCTTTAGGAGGCAATATTATTGGACTACAGTCAACCATTGGACGGATGAATCCGACTTATTTACTCAACTTCGCCGTCACGTGGAAATTTGACGGTCTTGGCACCACGGCTCTCACCAACACTGAAACCTCTCGCTGGCAGGCGCGGCAAGCCATGATCGATGCCAACAAACAATTGTTGAATGTACTCGATGAAGTAAGAAATTCGTACAACATGACGATGACTACAAACGCCGCTATTGACGAAGCCACTAATGGAGTGATCTCGGCTGCTGAAGAGCTAAAGTTGGCGAGAATGAGATTGGATAATGGTCTAGGCACCAATATCGATGTACTCACTGCTCAAAGAGATCTCACTCAGGCACGCATAGATAAGGCGCAGGCGTTGATCAATTTCAATAAAGCACAAACTCAACTGCTTCGCGACATCGGCTTAATCTCGGTGGACAACGTAACGTCTGGGCGACTTTTAACTAAGTAGCATAGACTTGATTGCTCCCCCCATTTTGTATGTCGACAGAGACTCCAAAGGCGCACATAACAAGCAGAGGTATAAAAAAATGGATCCTCGAAAATTGATTGGCACTTGGGTCTTGACGGTGTTACTGGCTGCAACATTCGCAATGGCAGGCTTTGCCAAACTATCCGGAGTCGAACAGATGGTGCATGAGTTTCACCGATTCGGATATCCTGATTGGTTCAGGCTGCTAATCGGCGCTGGCGAGATGTTCTCTGCTGTCTTCCTATTCGTTCCTCGTGCCGCTCGTCTTGGAGCCGGATTGCTTATAGTGATAATGCTGGGGGCAATAAGCACACATCTGCGTTTTGAAGAATATTCAGCGGCATTGGCTCCAGTCATACTCGGAGTTATGCTTGCCGTACTATTTGTATTGAGGCAACCTGCAAACGCAATAAAAAAACTGCCTACTACGGATGTATACAAGTTGACAGCAAAGTTGTTAGACGGAAAAGAGATTGATTTAGCGCAGTACAAAGGAGAGGTCCTTCTTGTTGTTAACACTGCCAGTCAGTGTGGATTTACTGGACAATACCAGGGGCTTGAAAAACTTCACAAGCAATTCGCAGACAAGGGGTTGCGAGTTGTGGGCTTTCCCTGCAACCAATTCGGCAAGCAAGAGCATGGCGACAGCAGCGAGATAGGCGCCTTCTGCCAGAAGAATTATGGCGTCGGGTTTCAAATGTTTGAAAAAATAGACGTCAACGGAAATAATGCACACCCTCTGTATAAATACCTGACCTCCGCAGCACCAGGCATATTTGGAACAAAGAACATCAAGTGGAATTTCACTAAATTCTTGGTTGGTCGAGACGGCAAAGTGTTCAAGCGCTACGCCCCAAATTTAGAGCCAAAAGACCTGGTCGGCGATATTGAAGCCCTATTGAAGGCATAGAAGCGTTTCAGGCGAGACCGTTAAGGTTAAGGGGTGTGGCGAAAGAATCACAGATAGTGTCTGGCGTTGTGTGATCGACTGCCTGCCAAATAATTCCGAAAGTCACACTTCTGACGCAAGAAAAAGTGCCGCCTGGTGTGATTCCTAGTCTAGCAGCAAGGTAGACAAAAGAGTCTTTTGTTCACCCAACAGGCAATAAGAAGGGGGATGTCAAACACCCTAACGCCACTTTTCGTTCCATTGATCCCCACACCCCAA
>JAGVKB010000003.1 GCA_020050835.1 Candidatus Obscuribacterales bacterium
ACGCCGCCGCCGTTGCCCTGTGCCTGAGCGGCCAGCGGGTCGACGCGCGGGACGTTGGAGGGGTTGACGGTCGGCTTGCGCGAATCGCCGCAGCCGGTGAGCAACAGAGATGCCGATGCCAGCAGTGCGAGGCTGAGTAGAGTCTTCTTCATGGGGACTTTCCTTTCCATGATGGTTTGGGTTGAGGTTTCCGAGCGACGGTTACTTCGAGGCGGGCTTGAACGAGTCCAGCTCCGTCTCGACGGCCTTCACGCGGAAGACAACCCGCCGGTTGGACTTCCACTCTTCGACGGTCGTGGGCACCGCGAACTTGGGGATCTTGGCGCCGACGCCGACGGCCACGAACTGCGATTCGTCGACGTTGAGACCCGCCTTCTTGCAGTACTCGAGGTAGGCCTTGCGGACCGCCACCGAGCGCTGGTAGGAGAGGTTCTTGGCAGCCTGCTCGATCTGAGCAATCTCGGTCGGGGTCTTGCCGTCGGCCTTGGCCTTGTTGATCGCGTCCGGGCTGTTGTGCCCTTCGACGATCACCAGTGTGCCGCCGAAGGTCTGGGAAAGCTCGACCGCCTTCTTGAACGCGTCCTGGTAGGTCGAGGCGGAGAAGTCGATCTTGTTGGGCTCGAAGTAGATTTCGAACGCGTAAAGCGCGCCGTCCTGCCACTTGTCGAGCTCGGTGGCGATCTCGTTTTCGATCTTCTGCTGGGCCTTGGTCGCGTCGAACGCCGGCTTCGGAACCGCGGTCAGGTCGACGTTCTTCAGCCCCTTGGCCAGCTTGGTGTAGTCCCAGCCGGACTTCTGGATATCGACCCGCTTGGTCATCAGCGCGAGGTCGAGGAAGGCGCTCTGCACTTCGTTGACGAGCACCGCAAAGTTGCGGGTCGTGCCGTTGCCGGTGAAGAAGCCGACGTTGCCCTGGAAGCCGACCCACTCGCAGTCAGGCAGCGAGCCTTCGACGTCCGCGGTCGCCTGGTCCGAGCCGAAGAGCAACTTGGCGGACTGCTTCATCAGCTTGTTGTACTTGACCTGGTTGCTGGCCTTGTCGGCCACCACTGCCTGGAACTGCTCGGTGCCCACCATCAAGGCGTGCACGAGCTTCTCCACGTCGGCCTGGTTCTTCTCGTACCAGTCCTTGCGGACCGCGTACACATCCGAGATGATGCGGTTGGCGCTCTTGCTGGAGAAGAGGACCTTGGCGCCCTTGACCGAGCCTTCGCCACCGGTGCCGGTTCCGCCCGAGGTCAGAGCCGCGGCGTCCGGAGAGATGACGAAGCAGGCGTCGATCTCGGGGGAAGCGGCGAACGCCGAACGGGGGTCGAGGATGCGGCCCTTGGTGTCGTAGGTCGGAATCGTCAGCTCCTTCATCCACTTCAGCTTGACGTCGGTCGGCTTGAGGCCGGCGCGTGCGAGCGTGGTGGTCAGAAAGTCGACGTGCGGGCCGTAGGCCTGCAGCGCGATCGTCTTGCCCTTGAGGTCCGAGAGGTTCTTGATGCCGGGCCGAACGACCAGGCAGTCACCGCCGGCGGACCAGGTGAGTTGATAGACGACGACCAGCTCGGTGCCGGCCTTCGAGAAGGACTCGGCGGCCGTGTTGATCATACCGATCGTGCCGCGCAGCACCGGGGTGTCTCCGTCGAGGACGCCCTGGACCTGCTTGGCGAAGTCGTTCTCGCAGAACAGCTCGACGTCCAGCCCTTCGGCCTTGAAGACGCCTTCCTGGTCGGCGTAGACGGTGGCGACGTCGCCCGGCCAGGTGATCGTGGGCACGCGCAGCTTGCCGCCCTTGACCGGCTGCAGCCGCACGTCCTTCAGCACGTCCTGCAGCGGCTTGGCTTGCACGACGTCGATCTTGTCCTTGCTGTCGGCGGCGAGGCCGTCGGTGGTGAGACAGAGAGCGATGGTGAGGGCCGCCAGCGCGGTCACGGACAACAGACGTCCCATGCAGTTTCGCAGACTCATGTGTGAGACTCCTTGGTTCGAACTTGAATTTGAGACCCGAACGGAATGTTCGAGCCCACAACAGACACTGATGCAAGGTACGAGAACTTTCGAGACGCGAGACAGCTTTTCTTGTCGGCTGACCTCCTTTCGCCTCCCCCGGAGCATGCTCGGCCCGACGCAGGCTGAGACAAGCACAACCAGCGGCACGCAAGTGCTGCTGAATGCTGGCTGTAAGTGAGACTGCTGCTTGTTGAGGCTGGGCGTTCTCTGGAAATCCGGGGTTAGATACGAAACATGTTTGTACTTTCCGAGAACTGGTATGTCTGAACCAACAGGTTATTACATTCTGTGTAGACCGGTTTGAAGGCGGCTTCACGCTCAGCTTGCGCTTACAGCCGGCTGATTTGCGTTTGTCCGCATGTGATTTGGGTGCCGTTCCAGTATCAATTTCGGCGATAGTTCGTGTTCGTATTTTTCCCACGTTAATCAGCCGGCTACCTTAGGCAAGCTCGCGCAGCATCAAAAGCACCAACGCCAGCCGCTCTCGTCCTTTCGCTGTCCCAGCCATTTAATCCCTCAGCCAGATTTGTAATTCTGCAACGAAATTCAAACTGCGCCAGATTTGCGCTGGCTCAGCTAGCTAGCAGAGCTCTCGGCTTGGTATTGAGTGACTGTCCGTCGCTGCCCCCTGGCTCGAACTGTTAACAAACTATTTTTGTTGCGGCGCTATCTGCCACCACAACTAGTGCAACAAACCGGTCGGTGATTTGGCTTGTGAATCGTTTGGGTTTGGCCTCTCGTGCCTATCGCCTGGGAGTAATTGAAAAACGTGCCTATACATAGTCGATTTTGAGCGCCGGCGTTCAATCTCAAACGGCGCCGATCGAGCGCCCGACACCGGTGCTATGGGATTCACCCCCAGCATTCCGACCGCCTCTTCCTGGCCCACGGAGCTCGAGTAGCACGATTTCCTCCAGACGGGAGATCGAGCTCGTAAAATATGCTAATGGCTAACTGACCTTTCTCAGCGCAACGTGAAACTGCTCGTCCAGTTCGATTCGATAGACCGACTTTAGCTCCATCAAAGCGTTATTCAGCCTCTCAATAATGAAATTGCGCTCCTTGTTGGAATCGTGAACCAGCTGATAGCTCAGAAGTTGTTCGACCTTGTCGGTGGAAACAGTGGCCAGGTTAGGTCTGGTGAGGATTTCAGTTACGATAAATGAAAGCAAGGTATCGGATCGCTCGAAGAGATCGACCTCGTCGACATGCCCTTTGGCTCCAGCCAGGCTTCGGTAAGTGTTCATCAGAATCTTGAGGCCGCTCAGCAATTGCTGATCCTTTTGACATAAACCACGCATCGACACGAAGTATTCTTCAAGTTCGGAATATTCGAGCCGTCCGTCGTTGTTTTTGTCACCGGCCATACCGAGTCCCATTCTGGTGAATTCGAGAATCTCTTCCAAGGCTCGGTATTCAGAGAGCGCTGGCACCAGGGATTCAAAACAAAAACGAATGTCATCGAAGTCAAGTCCGGGTATCCCGGTGTCATCTTGCTCGAAGGCAAAAGTGGGTACAAAACTGCGGGCAATACTCATCGCGCAATACCAATGTCTGATCTCCAGGCGTCGCTGCCAGTCCGCATTCGGCAGTCAGCCGGTCAAAAACCGGCACCAGGAATAGTTTGTAGTAAACGGTAGTAAATGAAAGAACGAAAGAGGTGAATCCGGGGCTATTGATGGCTGGGACCAGAAATGGTCTCAGTCGGCGGTTATAATGGCTGCTAATTGTTGAAAAGTTGTGAAACAGCGATGGATTTGTTAGCGTTAGCTGCCGATGAGAATTCTCTTTGTCGATGACGATCACTCAAACGGCGCAGCCGTCGGCTCTCTGCTGGCAGAGTACGGTCACGAAGTGTTACGGGCTGACTCGCTTGAATTGGCTGCCGAGCTTATGAAGGAGTCCGGAGCTCCGGACTTCGTTGTCTTTGGAATGAAGCGGCTTCCGGCAGAGCTTGCGAAGCTGCTGCATGTATCAGCCAGCGAAGATCGCCGGCGGCGAATACAAGCAACTCAGGAGCTGCCGGTGCTCTCGGACGATCAGGTGACCACGGTCGGACCGGAAGCGGAAAAAATGCGAGACTTTCGCAACATGTTTCTGGTTGTGCAAACCAAGTATGTCATGGGCTTGACTGCAAAGCTGGCGGACTTGCGCCTGGCGATCGACCAGGCACGTACTACCGGTGGCGAGCTGGAAGCGGTTAAGCGAGCCAGAATGCACGCGCACAAAATGAATGGAACGGCCGGTTCGCTCGGCTACCGGCAGATCTCTGAGCCGATGAAAGTAATCGAGACGACTTACGATGCAATGATGGCAGACGAGCTTGACGAGCCAGGACAGAAGGAGCGAGCGTGGGCGGAGATCGAGCTGCAGTTTGACCTCGCAAAACAAGCAGGAGTGGTGCTTCTAAAAGAGCTCGAGAAGCTTCCCGGTCCAGACGGAAAATCGTCCGTATACTACAAAGCTCCGATGGCCAAGGTGCTCGTCGTTGATGAAGACGAACGGTTTCTCGATGTTGTTGAGCATCTGGGAAGGCAGAGAATGGTTGAAGTCGTGCGCGCCACCAGCGTTGCCGAGGCATTGGAGAGAGCTTGCCTGGTATCGCTCGACGCAGCTCTCCTGAATGTTCCTGAGCGAAAGGCGGATGAATCCTTCAAGCTGGCCAGAGAGCTGCGCGGGCTGCCTGGCTACGAGAGTTTGCCGCTGGCCTTCATATCTGCCTCCTCGCATTTGCAAGATCGAGTTGAGGCGGTTCATGCCGGCGCTTCTCTTTATCTTGATAAACCGCTTGAATCACAGGCGCTCGAGTCGGCTGTGCAATATCTGGTGGCCATCCGTCAAGGCGGCCGTCCGCGTGTCTTGATTATTGATGACGATCCTGATTTTTGCGAGCTCTTGTCCGTGACCTTGCGTAACGAGGGGCTTCTCATTCGCACCGTAAATGATCCGGCCAGAGTGCTCGATGTGATGCAGGAGTTTCCGCCAGAGTTAATGTTGCTCGACGTCAACATGCCTAACATCAGTGGTTTTGATGTCTGTAAGATGGTGCGTGGCATCCCGCGCTGGCAAGATCTGCCGATCATCTTTCTTACTGCCCAGACCGGCGTGCAAGCGAGAGTATCGGCTTTTCAAGCTGGCGCTGATGACTACTTGCCGAAACCGGTGATTAACGAAGAGCTTTTGGCCAGAGTAAAGGTTCGGCTCGACCGTTCGCGTCTGATGAAGGAGCGTTCTGACAAAGATACGATTACCGGTCTTTTGTTGCGGCGCGCGTTCGCCGAACAGTTGAACGCGATGCTGGCCGATGCTCAACGCAATCAACTGATTTTTACCATCTGTTTGTTGGATGTCGATCATTTCAAGCATGTCAACGACACTTACGGACACCTGGCCGGAGACCAGGTTCTAACCATGCTCGGGCAGCTTCTGATGCGACGATTTCGCGTGGACGACCTTAGAGGCCGCTGGGGTGGAGAAGAGTTTATCCTCGCTTTCAGGCGCGAAAGCAAGCAGACCATGCAACGAGCCGTCGCTCGCTTTCTGGATGAATTCAAGCAGCTCTCCTTTCAAAGCGATAGCGGTCAGGAGTTTCGCTGCAGTTTCAGCGGAGGATTGGCAAGCTATCCGGCAGACGGCCAGTCAATTTTCGATCTGATCAAGGCCGCAGACGAACGGCTTTATTATGCCAAGGAGTCCGGACGCAGCCGAGTGGTAGCAGATCTCTAGCGATTGTTTTGCGTGGGTGGCGCGAGCTTCACCAGCCGTTTGAAGTGGGGTTAATACGAAAAAAACGCTCGCGAATAATCCCGCTCAGTCTTGAGTTGGCCATTAATGAAGGCTGGCGGCTATTGATGGGCGCGATTCTTCAGCGTTCCTGCCGGTTGCGGGTAGCACTTGGGCGATGGCTGTGGTCCTTGTCGGTCGATGGCTATCTCTATTAGGTTGTGTTGTTCTTCTAAACCTCACCAAGCAACCCCAAGGCACGTAAGAGACCTAAGCAAGCACCATCCAGCAAAGTTTCCTTCGGGCAGGCAACTGTTGCTGGACAAGCTTGCGATGGAACCGGGCGTGTAAGCTCGCTTTGACCTGGTTTAGAAGTTGGTACCGACTCTTCGTTCCAATTGTCCAGCAGTTGCGAAGCAGTGCCCTCATTGCCAAACAACTGCCGGCCGGATTGGGTTGCGGGTCGGTTGACCGTGAGTTGACTTAAACCTCAAACCTCAGGAGATGCAAAATCATGATCTTCAGTACCGAGTTCTGGCCGTTCGCCCTCCTCTGGGCGCTGGTAGCCGCAATCGTGTCGGCTGCGCTTGCCTATTCGGCAGGCGATCGTCGTGTCGGTGAGTACCGCCGTGAACAGAATGTTTCCGCCAACAGCCTTGCCATCATCGCTGGTGGCGCGGCTTTCGTGGTGGCGCTTCTTGCCGTGCGCTTTCTGATGTACTACTTGCAGCCCTCGTTCCAGGGCAGCTTCTTCGGATACTGGCCGGTGCTCATGTTCGCGCTGGTGCCGGCCTTCCTGATCGGTCTGGTCGTGGGCGGCGGTAGCCAGAAAGCCTGGACGGCTACCGCTTTCGCGGCGCTGATTCTCTTGGGCGTGCCGTCCATCCAGTACGGCTACAACGCCTGGGGCCCGGGCAACGCCCAGCGCTTCGTCGAGCTTCCCAACATCCGGATCGCCGGACCGGAAGAGAAGATTCCGCCCACCGACCCGGATCGCATGGTGCTCGTCACCCGCTCGATCGCGGTCTTCAAGGGGCAGACGGCGCTCTCGACCGAATCCGGCATCGCCAGCCGCTACGGCATCGACTCCGACACGTATGTGCTGCAGTATGTCAAAGGGCATCGCTACTGGATTGCGCCGCTAAGCCCGATCAACAGCGGCGATACCTTCTGGACTCCGCTGTTTGGCGGTGCTGCCACCAGTCCCGGCTACGTGGTGGTCGATGCCGAGAATCCGGGCAAGGACGCCTGGTTGAAGATCGGCTTCCAGATCAGCGTGTTCACCAACCAGAAGTGGGGGATGAACTTGCTGCGCTGGGTCTACCAGCGCGGGTACACCGGCGGTATGCTTGAAGAGCCGATCTTCGAAGTGGATGATGACTGGCATCCTCATTACACGATCAGCTACGTCAAGCGGCCGTTCGGACAAGTGGCCGGACGCAAGCTCGAAAAGGTGATCGCCGTCGACGTCACCAAGGCCACTCCCACTCTGACCGAGTACGAGCTGGCTGAGAAGCCGAAATGGATCGATCGCGTTGTCGCCGACGACCTGGTCAAGGAATGGGCTTCCGACTGGGGTATGTACGGCGGCGAGTTCTGCCGTACCAGCTCGTGGAATTTCTGGCAGGTGGCCTTCGGCATCAACAAGACCAACACGATGCAGCCGGCCGATGTCGAGAATCTGTACACGAAAGACGAGCACAACGTCTGGGTGGTGCCGATGACCTCGACCAACGGCAACGACCACACCGTGGTCGGCACGTTGGTCTTCGAGAGCGGGGAGAACAAGGGCACGTTCTACCCCGGCATCAAGGGCTTCAACGAGCCTGCGAGCGCTGATGACACCATGGTCAACGCCCGCGACAATATCAAGCACTACCCGGTGGAGTCGGTTCAGCTGTACAACATCTATGGCGAGCTGACTTATGTGGCGATTTACGCTTCGCCGCAAAGCATCGGCAAGTCGTTTGGTGGCATCGGCATCGTCCATGCTCACTCGCAAGACGCGGCCGACGTCATCTACGCCAACGACAAGCAGACTGCAATGCGACTCTACGCTACGCAGCTGGCCCGCTCAGGCCAGGCTGGTGGTGGCAACGAGTCCATTTCGCAGACCAGCAAGCAGAGCAAGGAGATCAGCGGCGTCATCCAGCGCATCGCCGTGTTGCCTTCCAGCCAGCTCGGTGGTACGCCCACGTACATGTTCATCATCCAGGGGGACTCTCGTACCTACCTGGTGACGCGGGACACGTACTTGCGGATGCCGCTGGTGAAAGAGGGTGACGAGGTGACTTTCACTTACCTCGATACCCAGACTGCCGAGACGGCCGTCAACAGCTTCAGCTGCAAGTCTCTCGACGGCAAACCGGCGGCGAAGGCTCAGCCGGCGGTGGAGCAGCCGAGCGGCAAGTAGCCGACGATTGATCTACCTGCTTTGGCGGCAAGTCTTTCGATTTCATCATGACGTCGAAATCTTGCTGCCAGCAGGGGATCAGATATCGAGCAAAGCTACTGGTAGACGAAGTGCTGATCGAACCGCAAACACGAAGCGCCGGTGCCCGAGCCGGTGCTTCGTGTTTGATTGCTGGTCGCGACAGTTGATGGAAGCAGAGCTTCGGCAAGCCGGACGCTTGCTCTGGCTCTCTTCTTTCTTTATTTTATGAGCATTTAACTACGAGGCGATATCGTAAAGAGCGAAGGGTGGTCAGTCCCCATCCGCCGCCGGCCGGGTAGCTGATGGCGAGGTCGTGCAAAAGTCCGGCGATGACGAAAATGAGAAAGACCGCTCCGCTTGCACCGAAGAGCCGTCTCAGCGGCTGAACGAAAAGGATCTTGTCCATTTCGACAAAGGCCAGGTTCCATCTCCTGCTCCAGAAATCCTGCAGGGCGGAGCGCTTTAGCGGGTGGTCGAAGAGCGGTCCGACCTTCCACCCGCACAATCGCATGGCGCTCGTCAGCATCCCGGCATAGCCCAAGTGGATAGTGAGAAGGATTGAGGCGATGCCCAGCCAACCGGAGTCGATAGAGTCCTGCTTGACATTTGTTCATCCTCTCAACCTTCGCGCAAATGGCTGTTCCTGCCGGAACTGGCTGGGCGGAGGTGAAGGCCCAGCCGAACATGGGTGATATTTCAATTGCATGTAGTAGGATCGGCAAGGTATCGTTAGCTGCTGGGGGCAGTATGCGCGGTCTAGCTGGGACTGTCGGCGTATATTTCCGCCGGTCGGCAACCTTGTTTTCGGGGCGGACAGATGGTCGAATTCCTAGTCATCTTTTTTGTTTGCTACATCTGGCATTCGCTTGGTGTAACAGTGGGCTATCACCGCTTGCTTTCGCATCGCTCCTTTTCCTGTCCGAAAGCGGTCGAATACTTCTGGATATTGGCTGGTTATCTTGCTTTCGAAGGCTCGCCTATCTGGTGGGCGACGATGCATCGCGGGCACCATCGTTACGTCGATACTCCGCTCGATCCTCACTCTCCGCGCTACGGTATCGAGCATGCGCGCGCCGGTTGGATTAGAAAGGTCGGCTACTCAGAGGCGATTGATCCCCATATTCATTCCAAAGACTTGATCAAAGATCCGGTCTATCGATTTCTCGAACAGGGTGGTGTCTTTCGGCGCAGCCACTTTATGTGTTTTTCGATCGGTTTGACTCTCCGGTTCTTGATCCTCCTGACGTTCGGCTGGGTGCCTGCCTTGGCCAGTTTATTGGCTGGCTTCGCCGTGCTGCAGATACCGCTCATGTTGAACGTTGCCTGCCACCTGCCGAAGCTAGGTTATAGGAATTATCAAACGGACGACGATAGCACAAATGTTTGGTGGGTAGCTTTGCTGGCTACCGGTGAGGGCTGGCACAATAATCATCATGCCTGCCCGGGATCGGCCAAGACCGGCATGCGTTTTTGGGAATTCGATCTGGCTTGGCTCACTATTTTGTTCATGAAAACCGTGAGGCTTGTGTCTCGTGTCAATGTCGGTACGCACGAGCAGCATATTCGTGGTGCGCTTCGCAGAATGGAAGTTTCTCCAGCAACTCGGCTTGAAGCATTACTGGACGATCGCAAGGAAACAAGCGAGACTCCGGCTTTGTGCGTATCGTCCGGTTCGGGCGCTTAGAAAAAGCAGCTCTGATCTGATGCACCATTCCCGCGACTTGCTCACGCCCGGCCCAGGCAATGCACTGCGCGTCGAGCGCGTTTCTCTGCGGGCAGTTATAGCCATTTTGAAGATAGTTGCTGAGTCCGTTTGATTGTCTGCTTCGCTGGTGCGGTTGCGGTCTTGCTTGTTCGTTGTGATGATAGATAGGTCTCAAACATAACCTTGCGCAGGTTTTGATACTAGTAGATGGCAGGAACACTATGCGGTCGACGGGGTGATTTATTTGGTGATTCGACGTCGGCATGAACACCTAAACCATCTGGCGCGGCTTGCACTTTGGGTGGTGCTATCACTATAAAACCAAGTAGATTGCGGCAGCAAGAAATCTGTTGGTAAATTCTCGAGAAGGAACGATAGAACCGACGCCTGGTGTCACCATTGCGACGACAGTGAGGAAAGACCTTTCTGAACCTGTCAGAAAGGTCAAAGTGGACGAGTAGGCCAATACCTTACTGGCCTGCTCGCCCTGGTTATTTCCGGTGTGTCAGCCAGTCACCAGGCTGGTAAAGGTCGTTACTCTCGAGAAGGTCGGACCATTTGTCTGGTTGTTGGAGCTGGAGAAGGCTTAACTGCGGATTTCGTTTGCATCAATCCGCAGTTAAGTAGCGACCAGATCAGGAGTTGCTGGTCTGGTCCGTCGGAGGGGCGGGTGGCGAGCCGGCATCTTCGGGCGAGGCCGGCGGCGGCTGGTTGTTGTCGGCGTCGCCGGCGCCGTCGGGAGACTGGCAGCAGGTGCCGCTGTCGTCGTTCGGCTGGGGCTGATCGTCAGCCGGAGCTTGCGGCTTCGAGCTGACCTCGCTGGCGAACATCTGCTCGAGCGCGCTGACCAGGTCGCTGGCGGGCATTCCGCCGATTTTGATCTTGTTGGCGACGCTGTTGAACACTGTCGCCGCCGCCTTTTGGACCAGCGGACCGGCGAAACGCGAGGCGAGCGCCTGCGCCACCCCGACCAGCGTCGGATTGTTGACAGAGGCTTCGAGCAGCGACAGCTTGCTGGCCAGCTGCTCGCGCAGCAGTTGGTACTGGGCCGCCGCGACGAAGGCGTCGCATTGCGCCGGGAGCGATTCGGCCACCGCCAGGGCGATCTTGGCGTCCCAGTAGCCGACGACTTCGTTTCCCTTGCGCAGCAGGTAGGCGCCGCCATTGGGAATGACCGTGGCCAGAACCTTCTCGAAAGTCGCGGCCGCGGCGGCACCGACCAGTCCCTGCTGTCCGTCTTTCTGGAACTGGGACTTGATCTCCTCCAGGTTCGGCAGCAGCCCCTGGGCGAAGCCGAACAGTTTGTCCAGCCCGAGCGACTGGAACGCCTCCTGCACCTGCGGGTCGGACTTCAGGGTCTCGAAAGCCGCCAGCGGGCTGCCGGCGCTTTCCTTGACCTTACCAGCCAGTTCTTGTCCGTGGTACGCAGCGCGCGCCAGCTTCAGCTTGAGGTCGGTCCAGTCGAAGTTGGACTCCTCCGGCTTCGAAAGCGCCTTTTTGACGAGCGCCACGACCTTCTTCGTCTTCTTGCTCAGGTTGTCGGCGTGGGCGTAAAGGAGGATGCTCAGGAGCGTCTGGTCCTTTTCCTGGGTGCTGTCGTCCCCGCTGTCGGGCTCGCTCACCACGACGGTGACTCCGGCGTCGTCGGAAATCGTTTCCGCGAGGATCTCCTCCAGCGAGCTGCGGCGTTGCGTCTCTTCGTCCTTCTCGCGGGCGATCTCGCCTTCGGTCAGCGAAAGGTACTCATTGGCGTCGGCGGCAAGTCCGTTGAGGGCCTCGACGATCTCCGGCTTGGTGGCGATGGACGGGTTGTCGCGCAGGACTTGAAGCTGACTCACGAATGCGTTGCCGAGGGTCTTGATGGACATGTGCTGTTCCTTTCAACGAAAGGCCTACAAAGACTGTGCCTGCACGAACGAATGCAGGCATCTGTGGCTTCGAGATTGTACCGACGGTCGGTGCGAGGCTCTGCGAAGCCGGCTGCTTTCAGGCGTCTTTAGCTCCCCTGGTCATATCCGCAGCAAGAAGGTGCTAAACGAGGTTGCCTTACTAGCGCTGCGGAGGATGGCTCTGAGATTACTTTTGCACCGGGGAGGATGAGGACTGAAAGACGCCTAATCTTTCGGCAAAGTGGTATGGACTTTCAACAAGAAAGTTACAATTCGTGGCAACAACCATGACGTGCGTTCTTGGCTCCTGGCGATTCCGTGCACGTGATTTGCTCTCCTTTGGTCAAATGCAGCAGGGGTTTGCTGGTGGTGCGCGGTTCGTAATTTCCCCACTGCGGTCGATTGGCCGTACTGTGCTAACTTCGCGCAGAGCCGCACTGAGTCTGAATTGTTATGCGAATCTGAAGAGCGGTCATTCTTGTTTCTTCAGTTTTTTCGCATCCTCAATGCGCTTTAGTCGGGTGAGAAATTCAACGTAGCGTTCTATGGTCAATTTATAGTCTGGAGATGTCTTTTGATCCGCCGCTTCGAACAATGCCAGGGAACGGTTGTACATCGCTTCCGCGTCGGCATTGAGCCCGGCTCTGGCAAAGTCGTCTCCGCGTTGGGCCATTATTCTCGCTGCTTTGAGAAGTCCAGCTGGACTGGCATTCGCATTGCCGCGAGCGAATTCTACGTAAAGACTGCGGAAGTCAAAGTAGCGCTGGTTGATTTGATAAAGATTTAGCAAAACCTCCATGATCTCTTTCAATTGCGGATCGTCCGGACGGCTTTTTTTGTAAGCGGTCAAGGCTCGCTGGAAATAACTTTCAGCGTCCGGCATTTTGTGCTGCGAGTAATAGAGAGCGCCCAGGTTGTTTAGAGCGACGGCGGCATGAGCGTTGTCGGCGCCTTGCGCCTCGGCAATTGTTAGCGCGCGCAGCAGAGTTGTCTCGGCCTCTTTAGGCTTGTCCTCGTCCTCGTACAGCTCACCTAAATTATTCAGTGTGACGCCGACGCAAGGATGATTTGCGCCAAGCTCTTTCTCTCGGATCGCCAGCGCTTCCGTGAGTAATTTCTCTGCTTCCGGATACTTCTTCTCGTCTTTTTTGAGCACGCCAAAGCTGTTAAGTGTTCTTGCGCGTTCGATTTCGAGGTGCGCCTTTTCTGCTTCAACGAGTGCTTGCTCGAACAGTCTGGCTGCGGCCGGAAGTTCTTTGTTGTAATAAGCTTTTTCTGCTGCTTGATTGAGCTCCAGCCAATCTTTCGCTTGCGGAGGCGGTGGTGGGCATGTTTCAACTGAGTCCGCACTATAAGTGGGACCGTTTGCCAGCAACCCTAGTGACACTACTGCAATTGCAATGGTTCCGAAACTGTTGCCGAATGAGGGCCGGGCGCCGCAACTCTTCATGTGAAACCTCGGTGAAAGTGTTCTGCTTCGCTGAGCCAGTAGCAGTAATGTTCCTAAAAGCGCTGACGAAAATCATAGCTTACTGGCATCGCCTATTTTGAAGAAATACTTTCTTCGGTTTGTCTGACAGCACTTCGCTATTGCTGGCGGGAAAGTGGAGATCTACCCGAATCTTGGTTCTATTATGTGTGCGCTGTTGCGAGCTCCGGTGAAAGATTAGTTGCTGTCTGGAGCTTGGATGGTAAAAGTACGTGTGCTCTGATTTTTTTTTTGACTAATGCGATAGGTTTACTAACGTTGTGTATTCGCAGCGATCTTTGCCGGTGCAACTATAACGATCGGCAGTGTCCAAATTTATCGCATGAACGCCAGGTCTGTAGATGTTCACCAGCGCTCGCTAGCTTGTTTGCGCACCACCAGTGGGGCGAGTACGTGGTCCCGGGCGATTCTTACTTAGGCAAAAAGCAACGTTGCTTCTTCGCTTGCGAGAGCTGTAGAGCGGCTCTGACACTTGAGAATGCGTTCTGCTCCGGCGCGCGCGATCGAAGCCGGCGGCGGCTTGAGTTCGGTTTGACCGGAGCACCTTCGCACGCGTACGTTGGAGGAACATTCATCCCATCCCTTCGGCAAAACCCATCCCCTCTCAGCATAGAGCGCGCCCAGGACTAGAACAAGAACGGCTCCGACAGCAACTTTCGCTGTTGCGAACAAAGGCTTGCTTCTGAAAGCTGGTGCTAGGCAAGGGTGGCGCAGCTATCTTGAGTTCCACTGGCGGAATGCCGATACCCGAAAAGGTGTTGGCAACTGTTTCAGTCGGAGCGGTCAAAAGGTTGTGTTCTCGATGCATCTTTTACTGAGAAGGTGAGGCTGCCGGCCGGTGGTAAATGACTCGAAAAAATACCCGAAAGGAAATTACCAACATGCCTAGCCCCGATGAAATCGCTCGCCGCAACCGCGAGGCCAACAGCAGACAAGAGGAAGACAAGGTCTACCAGGAGTTCATGCAGAAGCTCAACCGCTACGACGGCACCAGACCGATCGAGATTCAGGCTCTGGACTGCCCGGTGACTCGTGCGGTGGTCGAACGCCTTCGCGGTGAGAGCTGGAAGGTTCAGCACATTCCGTGCGGTGGCCGCACCCCGATGGACACCTGGAAGTTTAGCGGCTCGCTCGGTTTCAGGTCTGGAGCGCGGATACCTTGATGCAAGATATCCGCGCTCCCGCTTGGCCGGGGATTGCACCGATCCACCCGAACGGCTCGATGCCAGATCAAGGCTCTTTGCCGCTTCATCTAAAACTCCAGCGCCTGACGCGGGTATCTGCGGAAGCCGCTGTCTGCCAGTCTTGCATAAAATCGGAAGTTAGGAGTCACCTCAATCCTATGTCCATCAATCTCTCCAAAGGACAACGCCTCGACCTCTCCAAGACAAATCCGACTCTCACTCAGCTCACTGTCGGTCTCGGCTGGAACCCTCGACGGACCACCGGCAAGGAGTTCGACCTCGATGCCACCGCCTTTCTCGTCAAGGCTGACGGTAAGGTGCGCACCGAGAAGGACATCGTCTTTTACAACAAGGACTACCAGAACCACGCTTCCGGAGCCGTCCGGCATGGTGGTGACAACCGCGACGGACAGGGCGACGGCGACGACGAAAAGCTCTTCGTCAACCTGACCAAGCTGCCGGCCGACATCGACAAGGTGGTGATCGCCGTGTCCATCTTCGCCGCCCGCAAGCGCAGGCAGAATTTCGGGATGGTCGATGGTGCCTACGTTCGCCTGGTCGACGAGTCCCAGCCGGCCGCCCAGCAAGAGATTCTGCGCTACGACCTGTCGGAGGACGCCTCCAGCGTTACCGCCATGATCTTCGCCCGCCTCTACCGCAAGGACGGTGGCTGGCGGTTCGAGGCGGTCGGTCAGGGCTTCGAGGGTGGGCTGGCGCGCCTGTGCCAGGAGCACGGCATCGCCGCTGAAGAAGAGCAGGACGACTAGCTCCCAAGGACAGAGCCTTCGGGCTGCGTCCGTCTACCAGCTAAGGAGGCGGTGCTCTCTTGCGGAGCGCTGCCTCTTTCTACGGATTCAATCCAATCTCAAACCCAAAATCGGAAAAGGAGACAACTCATCATGGCTGTGAATCTCACCAAGGGACAGAAAGTCGACCTCACCAAGACCAACCCGGGCCTGCAGAAGCTCACGATCGGCCTCGGCTGGAATCCGCGCCGCACCGACGGACAGCAGTTCGACCTCGACGCTTCGGCCTTCCTGGTCAAGGGCGATGGCAAGGTGCGCGACGAGAAGGACATGGTCTTCTACGGCAACAAGAGCCACGAGTCCAACTGCATCATCCACGGTGGCGACAACCGCGACGGCCAGGGCGAGGGCGACGACGAGAAGATGAACGTCGACCTGGCCCTGGTCCCTGCGGACATCGACAAGATCGTGGTGTCCGTCACCATCCACGAGGCCAGCGAGCGCGGGCAGAACTTCGGCATGGTCGATGGTGCCTACGTCCGGATCGTCGACGAGAGCAAGCCGGCCGGCCAGCAGGAGATCCTGCGCTACGACCTGTCGGAGGACGCCTCGACCAACACGGCGATGATCTTCGCCCGTCTCTATCGCAAGGACGGCGAGTGGAAGTTCGAGGCCGTCGGGCAGGGCTACAACGCCGGGCTGAAGGGTCTCTGTACTGACCACGGCATCCAGGTCGAGGGCTAGCAGTCGCTTGCCCTAATCGCTGAGCACCGCAGATAGTGCTTGGCAAATAGCCGGGCGGCGACGCGATTCGAGTAGATCGAGCGCGTCGCCGCCATTTCATGCGCTCGGAAGAGATGGTTGTCAGTTCGCTGGCAACGTCTCTATCAATTGGAAAGGGGTGCACACAATGGCACTCGATCTCAGCAAAGGCCAACAGCTCCAGCAAGGACACAAAATCAGCCTCAGCAAAGGAGGCGGGCAGCAGATCAGCAAGGCCTTCATCGGCGCCGGTTGGGACATGCTTCCCGGCCGCCAGGCGGTCGACCTCGACCTGTCGGCGGCCATGTTCGACGCCAACAAGGCCCATGTCGACACCGTCTGGTTCGGCGACAAGAAGAACAACCGCTCGCCGGTCTACCACAGCGGAGACAATCTCACCGGCGCCGGCGACGGCGACGACGAGGTGATCAAGCTTGATCTCTCGATCGTTCCGGCCTCCGTCCAGTCGATCGTCTTCACCATCACCTCATACCGCGGCCACACCTTCGACCAGCTCGAGAGCGCTTTCGTGCGCTTCGTCGACCAGAGCTCAGGGCCGGACGACCAGAAAGCCGTCTACAAGCTCGCTCAGTTCGGCCGGGTCACCGCGCTGGTAGTCGCCAGGCTCTACCGCCACAACGGCGAGTGGAAGATGCAGGCCGTCGGAGCTCAGACCAACGGCAGGACCGTCCAGGACCTCATTCGTGAGATCCAGTCCAGCTACCTCTAGCACCACCGGTGAAGGCAGCCTGCTCCGCGCCCTTAGAGGTAGCCGGGCAGCGCTGCCTATCCCTCGTTTTGCAACTGTTCCAAACCGCTCGACCGGATGGTCAAAAAAAACCGCCTCAAGTAGGCGTATATCTGGAGGATAGAAATGCTCGACCTTTCCAAAGCCAAACGTGGCGGACGCCCTCTGACCGATTTCGACATCGAGTTTCTGCTGGACCGCAGCGGCTCCATGGGCTCCGGCGACAGCTCCACCGGCGGCATGAGCCGCTGGGACTACGGACAGAAGACGATGCTGGTGCTGGCCGAGGCCTGTCAGAAGATCGACGACGACGGCATCAGCGTTGGCCACTTCGACGACAGCGTGCAAGTCCACGAGAACACCACGCCGGCTGCCATGCAGAAGATCTTCAAGCAGGTCCGTCCGGGCGGGTCCACCAACACCGCCGGCGCGCTTCAACACCGCTTCAACGCCTACTTCGAGCGGCGTGACGGCAAGATGGTGACGCGCACTGAAGGTGGGTTCCTCGGCATGGGCGGCAAGAAGGTCACCGAGCACGTCAAGCCCGCCAAACCCGCCAAGCCCACCATCATCCTGGTCATGACCGATGGTACACCCAACAGCCAGCCGGCGCTCTGCGACGCGATCTGTGCGGCCACTCAGAAGCTCAACAGCGCCGACGAGCTGGCCGTCGTCTTCATCCAGGTCGGCGACGACCGCTCGGCCAGCCAGTTTCTCAAGCAGCTCGATTCCGGGCTCAAGGGGCGCACGACCAATCCGGCCAAGTACGACATCGTCTCCTGCTTCACGGTCGACGAAGTGCGTAACCTGACCGCCGACCAGCTGCTGCTCAAGGCCCTGACCGAGAACAGCTAGTCACCACCGGCGCTACCATCGGGCGGGCGGCGCGAGCATGCGGCTGCCTGGCGGCAACCAAGTTCTCCGTACTGCCTGCCCCTGTTTCGAACCGGGTCGACAGGACGTTCCGGTCGTCGGTAGTCAACAGTGATCGGATTTCATGCTGGCTGCTCGCCACAGCCGGTATGGAGCCTGATCCTCAGGTCATCTGATCGGGACTCTAGTCCATTTCAAAAGAACGGAGATCTAACCTCAATGTTGAAATTGATCATGCTGGCCGCGGGCATCGCTGGCATCGTCTCTTACTTCGTCCCGGCTGTGCGCAACATCATGACCGGTAACCTCAAGCGCTTCATGGGCGCTCCGCGAGCTGAGGCTCTGGCTGTGTCCATCTCGGCAGCCGGCTTCATCCTGACCGCTGCTGCTACCGGTGCGCTACTCAGCTTTCTGGCGGCGATCGCGGTTTCGGCGTTCACGCTCCGGCGTGAAGTGACTGTTTTCAATCTGATCGCCGCCGTGATCTGGATCGGCTCGACCATCCTCTGCGGCGCGTTCGGCTGGTTTCCGGCGCTTGTCCTGGTAGCTGTCGCCGCTTTCGGGCTGGTGAAGTACGCCAAAGCTCCAGTCGGCATCGGCAGCGCCGACATGGCTGTCAAAGCGGCCGAAATGCTCGCCCGCAAGAAGAACAACCCGCGCAAGTAAGCGCACCGCCGCTGCGTAAACAGACCAAAATCAAAACGGCAAAGGAGTTAAACAACATGTTCAGCATCAACCTGCTCACCATTCTCTATCTGGCCGCCGGAATCTTCGGCACCCTGCTGTACACCAATCAAAGCCTGCGCAACCAGACAATCGGCAAGCTGCCGATCTCCAACCTGTCGGCCGCTGGCGTCACCGCCTACGCGCTCGGCATCATCTTCCTGACCAAGGCTGTCGGCTGGCTGGCCCTGGTCGCCGTCGCCCTCGTGCACCTCTCTAAGTTCAGCGACCACCGTCAGGCCGTGCAGAACGCTACCAAGAACGCGGTCAACAAGGCCAAGGACATGATCAACCACTAGCACCGCTTCAGCGGTGGACCGTCGCCGCTGCCTGGCTGCTCCGTTTGCATAGAACGGAGGCAGCCCGGCGGCGGTCGCCTCGGCCACGATGCGACCACCGCTTTTCAGGATTTCCCTGCATTCTGCCGCTGTGGTGGCAAACAATTTCCGTATGCAAGGAGACGTTCCCGATGTGGAAAGACTCAACCCAAGATCAATCAGCAAAATCTTGTGAAGGAGACGCCTCCACCGTCAGGAGGGTGTCCCTGCCGACGGGAGAGCTTGCCATCAGCGTGACCAATGCAGACCTTCCGTTGGATTATCTGTGCGGCTTTGCCGCCAGGCAGAATCCCAAACGAGGATTCCTGTTCGTTTCAAAGGTGCTTGGCAAGCACGTTCCGGCTCGACCGTCAGTGATTCGAGGCGTGCATCGCCTGCTTGCTTCGAAGATTCCGCCGAATCTCCCGGGACCGGTGGTGGTGGTCGGGCTGGCTGAGACCGCGATCCTGCTCGGACACGGGGTGTTCGATGCCTATATCGATCTGCGGCCCAGCCCGGACAGCCTTTTCGTGCACAGCACCCGCTATCGCTTGAACCGTCCTTGTGCGGTCGAATTTCGCGAAGAGCATTCGCATGCAACCGAGCACATGATCTACCTGCCGGACCATCCCGCGGACGAACAGCTCTTCCGCCAGGCGAAATCTGTCGTGCTGGTCGATGATGAAACCAGCACCGGCAAGACCTTCGTCAATCTGACGGCCGCGCTTCACCGCGCCATGCCGCAGCTGGAGCGCGTCGTGACCGTGGTCATCACCGACTGGCGCGGTCCGCAGGCGACGCGCGCGACGCTTGCGGCGATGCCGGTGGCCTGCCAGTCGGTCTCGCTCTTAGCCGGCGAATACTCGTTCGTTCCCGCTCCGGGTCTGTCCGCGCTCTCGATGCCTAATGTCGCCGGCAACGGCGCTTACAAGGATCAAATCGTCTCGACCAGGTTTGGACGATGCGGCATCAACTCGCATCGCCAGCGGCAGCTGCGGGATGACAGACCATACTACAGACCTACCAGCAGGACTTTCGAGCGGTGCCTGGTGGTCGGTACCGGCGAGTTCGTCTACCACGCCTTCAACCTGGCGCTCCAGATCGAAGAGGACGGCATCTGGGATGTGCGCTTTCAGTCCACGACCAGATCGCCGGCCCAGCTCGGCGGGGCGATCGAGCGCGCCTTCGCGTTTCAGGACAACTATGACGACGGCATTGCCAACTTTCTCTACAACGTTCGCCCGGAGGACTATTGCAACATCGTGTTTTGTTGCGAGACTCCGCGCGCCAGCTTCGACCTTGCGTTCTTGCAGGCTCTCGGGGCAGAAATGGTGTGTTATTAGCGATGAATCAAGCTTCCATCGTCTGCTTCGCGGACATAGACGACAGTCTGATCACCAGCAGCCGGCATTGCCCTGCCGATGGTGGCTCGCCGATCGCCTTCAACTGCCAGGGCGAAGTCTGCGCATACCTCACTCCCACCCAGGACTTGCTCTTCCGCTGGTTGTCGCAATCGGCGGTGCTGGTGCCGACCACCGCTCGCTCGAGTGCTGGCCTGCAGCGGGTGCACCTGCCGTTTTTCGGTTGGGCGATCGTCAGTTTCGGCGGTATCATCCTGACGCCGTGCGGGCACCCCGAGCCGCGCTGGTTCGAGCTGATGAGCGAGCAGCTGGCAGCGGAGCAACCGGCTACAAAAACGGTCTTGGCACTGCTCCACAAGCATGCTGACGGGCTCGATGTGCGCGTGCAACAAGTCAGCGATTTCGGGCTTAATCTGTACTTGTCAATCAAGCACAACCGGCGCGATGTCGCTGAGCTCGCCCGGCTGAGCGCAGCGCTGGCTCCTGAGCTGCCGGCCGATTGGCTGTTGCACGCCAACGGCAACTTCCTAGCCATCTTGCCGCCACCGGTGCGCAAAGAGCTGGCCGTGGCGTGGTTTCTGGAAAACGTGTCTGAACCCGGCTCGCTGGCGATCGGCTTCGGCGATAGCTCGACCGACCTTCCCTATATGGCCGCCTGCAAGTTGGCCCTGATGCCGACCGGTGCCCAGAACTTCAATCTTCTGAGAGAAAGGGGACAACGCTGATGTCATTTCACGGGAGCTATCAACCCGCTGACGTAACATTCCTGCTCAAGCCGGTGGCGATCGCGACGACCGGCTTGAGCGAGAAGGAGCTGGCCATTCAGTCCGGCCGCAAGCATTATTCGGAGATGCTCTCGCAAGAGAGACTGCCGGACGAGCGCTATATGAGCCTCTTCTGGCAGTCTCTCTCTCGTCGCGAGAACGCCCTGGCCAATCAGATTGCCAGGCTGTCCGTTACTCTCCATCGCAAACTCCCGGATGGCGAGATTGTGCTGGTGAGCCTGGCTCGGGCCGGGACTCCGGTCGGGGTGCTGTTGCATCGGGCGCTCCGAGAGCTCCACCGGCGCTCCACGCACTACTCGGTGTCGATCATCCGGGACCGCGGAATCGATGCCGTTGCGCTCGATTACATCCTGGCTAGGCACTGCTATCAAAGGGTGATCTTCGTTGACGGCTGGACCGGCAAAGGCGCGATCTCCGGCGAGCTCGAACGCTCGGTCGCCGAATACAATCGCCGTCGCTCTGCCCGGTTGAGTCCTGGCCTGACCGTGTTGGCGGACCTCTGTGGTAGCGCCGAAATCTGCGCTACCTGGGAAGACTATCTCATTCCATCGGCCATCTTGAATGCCACCATCTCCGGGCTAGTGAGCCGCACCGTCCTCAACGATGACTATGTCGGCCCGGGCGACTTCCACGCTTGTGCCTATTATGAGGAACAGGCGCACGCCGATCTGTCCCGGCAGTTTGTCGACCAGGTGAGCAGTAAGGTCAGCGCTCATCTCAACCGAGTGCTTGCCTGCCGGGAGACCTACTGCATTACGCCGCCTGCTCGCCGAATTCTACTCAAGTTGCGTTCCGACAGCTTCGTGGAGGCAATCATGCTCCGCTACAACGTGCACGACCGCAATCGCGTCAAGCCGGGCATCGGCGAGTCCACCCGCGCGCTTTTGCGCCGGATGCCGGAGCTGCTCCTTCTTAAAGATGCGAACGACCAGGAGGTGCAGCACCTCCTCGAACTGGCGCGACAGAGCTCCGTGCCGGTGGTGATCGACCCGAAGCAGCCTTACAAAGCGGCTGCAATCATTAAGACGTTGGGGGTGTGAAGGTCTCATGCTGTCTCAGATTCATCTAGGTGCGTCGTTGTACGTGCCGGCTACTTATCACCCGGAGAAGTTGGCGGCGATCGGCAACGGCGAGCGGATCTCCGGTCTGCGCTCACTGATCTACTGCACGGAAGATGCCGTGCGGGAAGACGAGCTCGCTGCGGCCCTGGGCAACTTGCAGTCGGCGTTGCCTCTCCTCAAGACGGACCAGCGCCCGCTACGCTTCATTCGCGTGCGCAACCCGTACGTGTTTGGACGCTGCCTGGCGATGTCCGGTATTGCGCAGATCGATGGCTTCGTCCTGCCTAAGGTGACGACCGCCAATCTGTACAACTACGTCTCCCAGTTGACCGATCGCGACCGCTTCAAGATCATGCCGACGCTCGAGACGGCCGAAGTGTTCGACTACCGAGAGATGAACAAGCTGCGCCGCATGCTGCAGGACTACAGCAACTCGCATCCTCGCATTCTTTGCCTGCGCATCGGCGGCAACGACCTGCTCAACTGCCTCCGGCGGCGGCGTGATTCCAATCGCACCATCTACGATTCGCCGCTTGGAGCCGTCATCTCGCGACTGTCCGGTGAGTTCGTTCCTTATGGGTTCGGACTGACGGCGCCGGTATTCGAGTCGATGGCCCATCCCGACGTGCTGCGAGAGGAGGTCGAGCTCGATCTCGCTCACGGATTGTTCGGCAAAACCGCCATTCATCCGGAGCAGATCGCCTTGATCGAGCGAGGCTTCGCCGTCGACCAGCAAGACCTTCGCGAGGCACAGATGATCCTCGATCCGTGCGCAGCTGCCGTCTTCAAGGAAGGCGACCGGATGTGCGAGCCGACCACTCACAGCCGCTGGGCCGAGGATATTGTCGCTCGCTCCGAGATCTACGGAGTGCGTGGCAGTCTCGGTCCCGGAGACCAGTTGGGAGACTGCTAGATGAGAGTAACCAATATCTGGTTAAGCCAGCCGCTGGCCAGCGCCGTGCATGTAATCGCAGCGATTCGCTCGAGCTGTGAGTCCGCCGAGTCTGTGCAGCGATTTGTCACTCATGTCAAAGCGGACCACCCGACCCGAGCCGCGAGCAACTACTTCGCGCTTGAGCCGGGCGGGCTTTCGAAGAGCGACTACATAGACTACTGCCTCCAATTTGCTCAACGCCTGGGAGTCGACTACTTCTTTCCGCGTTCGGGCTCGGCGTTTTCCGCTGCGACTCGCGCTCGCTTCGAAAAGGCGGGCGTGCGCCTGTCGCTCTGCGCGGACGAAGCGGTCTTGCGTTGCATCAAGAACAAGGGCAAACTCTATCAGGCGCTCGCCGGTCAACCGGTGCCGCTGCCGGAGTATCGCCTCGTCAATGATGGCGAGCGCTTCCGGCAGGCTTGCGGCGAGCTGCTTGCTACTGCCCGCCGCGTCTGCTTCAAGCCGACAACCGGTTTTGCGGGGCGTGGATTCCACGTGATCGTCGAGCCGGGAGAGGAGTTTCGCTCCAGCTGGGATGGTACTGCTCTTGGTGTCACCGTCGATCAAGCTGTGGCAATGTTGTCGGCCGGTAAGAACCGTTTTCCGGAGCTGATGGTAATGTCGTATCTCGCCGGTCCGGAGCGAAGCGTGGACTGCCTTGCGCAGAACGGCGCTCTCCTGCGCGCAATCGTGCGGGTGAAATCATTCGACGGCTCGTACGAGCTGCTCGAGCGAAACCAGGAAGTAGAGCAACTTACCAGCCGGCTCACCGAGCATTTCCGTTTGGATGGGCTATACAACGTGCAGTTCATGGAGGATGGCGGACGATACTTCCTGCTGGAGATTAACTGCCGGATGTCTGGTGGCATTCACTACGGTGCATTGAGCGGTGTCTGCCTGCCCTATTGGGCTGTCCGCCTGGCTCTGGGCACCGCCACTGTCGACGATATTCCGATACCGCTCACCGGGCTTAGAGTGGCGAGAGCTACTCGCACCATTTTGTCCTGACGACACCGCTCCGGTCTGTTGCAAGCCGATTGCCTCGACCGGTCACTTTCAATCGCGCCGAACTTTGGCTGCCTGACAAATCTTCGACTATCACCGGATACGGTGCCGTGCCATGCAAATGGACAAATTCAAAAGCAAGGATTGACGCTCTGGTGAGCGCAGTCGGAAAGGACTCTGTCAATTATGCACACCTTGGCTTTGTGGGGGGGCATCTTCGCGTTCATCGCGGCGCTGCTCCTGATCGATCTCGGCGTCTTCAATAAGAGGGACCATGTGCCTTCGCTCAAGGAGGCTACGCTTTACAGCCTCTTCTACATCGCGGCCTCCTGCTTCTTCGGACTGTTCGTCTACTGGTACATGGGTGACACGGCCGGGCTCCAGTTCTTCACCGGCTTTCTGATCGAAAAGTCGATGAGCGTCGACAACCTCATGATGTTCATCGTCATCTTCACCTACTTCCAGGTGCCGGCCCAGTACCATCACCGCGTGCTCTTCTGGGGCGTCGTCGGAGCGATTGTGCTGCGCCTGGTGCTCATCTACCTCGGCGCCAAGCTGGTGGCCGCTTTCCATCCGCTGCTCCTGGTGTTCGCGGCCCTCTTGCTCTTCGCCTCCTACAAGATCTTCTTCATGGACGACGAAGACGGCGATGAGTACCAGGAGAATGCCGTGGTGAAGTGGTTCGCCAAGTACACGCCGATGACCGACAAGTTCGACGGGCACAACTTCACGACGCGCGTCCTGGAAGGTGGCAAATCCATCGTCAAGTTCACCCCGCTGGCGCTCGTTCTGGTGGCGGTCGAGACTACCGACCTGATGTTCGCCACCGACAGCATCCCGGCTATCTTCTCGGTCTCCAGCGACCCGTTTATCCTGTTTTCCAGCAACGTCTGCGCGATCCTCGGACTGCGGGCCCTCTTCTTTGTAGTCGAGCACGTGCTCAACAAGCTGTGCTATCTGAAGAAGGCGCTCGGACTGGTGCTGGCCTTCGTCGGCTTCAAGATGGTGCTCGAAGGGCTCAACAGCATCTTCGAGCTGCTCCACTGGCAATCCGCCTCCTACTGGACCAGTTTCCACATCTCGACCGGCGCATCGCTCCTGGTGATCGCCGGCATCCTGACTGCTGCTGTCGTCGCTTCCCTACTTTTCCCGAAAGCAGGAAAGCCCGGCGATGAAAGCGGTGCCTCAAAGTCGCCTGACAGCGAGCACTAATCGCCAGGCATGCGTCAGCCGAGGCCGGCCGCACGTGCAATGAGCTTCGGCCGGATCGACAAACCTGCCGAAGCTCTCCGTGCTGCCGGCCAATCAATCTATCTATGACAGTTACGGTTGGAGGTTGGAATGGTTTATTTCTGGAGACTTGTGGCTTTCGTCAGTGCGCTTAGCTTGATGGCAACTCTGGCACACGTACTGGTCGTACAAGGGCTCTTTCACCTCACACAGGAGTCCATGACGCAGCTGACAGCGTACCTGGCTGCTGCGCTGGCAATCAACAACAAAGCCAGAGAAGTGGAGCGCGATTCAGTCAAGAAGGATTTACAGCCTTTAAGTGGCGCACGACTTCATTGGAGTTTGAGACTTTTAGGAAGAAGGTAAAGGAATGGATAACTCACCCTACAATCTCAATGCGCTGCAGGCGCTAAGCGAGCTCATGCACCCCTTCATCGGCCCGCCGGATTTTTCCGATGCCGGTCTGCGGCTGGCCAACCAAGAGTTGGAACCGGAAGACGAGGGCGCAGCCCGCTTTCACTACATCGACATCGACCGGCATCTGCCGTCTGATGTCGACCTCAAGGCCGGCGATAGCATCGTCCTGGTCAAGGTTCTCGACAGTCACTTCAAGGCGATTCATGGCGAGGAGACCGCCAGCCATGCACTGCGCGCGCTTGTCACTCCACCCGAGTTCGAGCTGCGCGACATCAGCGAGTCCTACCTTTTCCCGCTGCCTGGCCAGCCCGACAACACCTACTGCATCCGGCGTCTGGAAGCGGTCACCCTCGGGCGCGGTGAGCTCGAGCTGACGTTGTCCCTGGGCAACACCACCGATGCTCCCAAGCTGCCTGCACGGAAGATCGATTTCACGATCGTTTGAGACGGCTCTCGTTTCGCTGCTTATAGCAGACCAACATTGTCGACTACTACTTGCTCGACCAGCTCGACTGCGCGCCTGATTCGCCGCCGTCGCTGGACTGTGTGATTGATGTCACCGCTCCTGCGGCGGATGGCGATTGGGCTTGTGCCACCAAAATCAGTGTCAGCTACTGCTTGTGGTGAGTAACTATCGGGTTGGCAGCCCGGTATTAAACGCTGGCAAGTTCAAGGGTATGAAACCCCCGAGAGGATGATCAAATGAGCAACTACATCGACATCGGCGTTCTGGAGATGACGGCCCAGGGATTCGTGGCCAAGCTGGCTTCGTGCGGAGAGCTGCCGGGGCTGAGGGACAACGCCGCCGCCGCCGCAGCAGCGACTGAGGTGATCGACACGCTGCACCAGCTGGTCCGGCGAACCGACGACCTTCAGGCTCTCGTCAAGGAGCACAATCAATTCACGTCCGTCAACGCGAAAACGCTGGCGATCGGCGTCACCAGCCAGGTGGTTCGCATGAAGGGCGTGCGCCTGGTCGAGCAGACGCGGCAGTTCGTCGCTCGCGTCAACGAGATCTTCCAGGCGCCGCCGGCCGCCGCCGCCCCGACTCAATGCAAGCCCGGGCTCAGCCGGAGCCAGGTTCAGGAGTTTCTCTGGGATTCGCTCGATCAGGTCGCTGGTGACCTGGCTCGTGACGAGTCGCCCCGGATCGACGTGATTTCTCTGTTCGGCAGCAGCGTGGGCCAGCAGATGCTGAACCTGGTGGACCTGGACGCAATCAAGGAACGGTTGTCGTCGACTTTCGACTTTGCCAGCATGCTGGAAGACGTTCAGTCCGCCGACGAGAACAAGCCCGCGGCTGTCATCCTGCTGCAGGCGATCAACAAGCAGCTGATTGCCAGGTCGTTCGATAAATGTACCGCCGGCTACATGGCTGCCTGTGAGCGCGCCAACGCCAAGCTCGCGGCTCGGTTCATTCCTGGCTTCGTGCAAGACCTCGTTTTCGAGGCCGAGTCGGTGGCCAACCTGGCTACCTACCTGCTCCGGCACACCGCCAGCGTGCGAATGCAGGAGCTGGTCACCGAAGACGAGCAGGTGAAGAACATCCTCGACGGCATCCAGCAGAAGTCCCGCTCGCTCGCCGACGATGCCGTGCAGTACGGCTATGGACTCCTGGACAACCGGAACGCCGACCTGTCCGGCCTCGCCAACAGGTGGGGCGAGCTGCTCTTGACCGCCTTGGAGCAGGCGAAGTACGGTATTTCGGTGCTCGACCTGGCCTTTATCATGATGATGGAGTGCTATGCCAGGTTTGGTCCGAAGCCCAGCGCCGACAGCAATGCCGACAGCAACGCCGACATCAACGCCGACCTGATGGTGATGCTCCTCAACCTGGGCGCCGACGGACAGCCGGTGGATGCGCTGGACAGCAGCAGTAATACCGTCCCGGACGAAACCGATGATGCCGCTGCTTCCGAGCGGGACACCGTCGACGACACCACCACCGAATCGCCCGATTCGCAAGACGGTGGGAACAACTGCACCGGTGACTGCGACGACGATTGCGGTCGGACCAAGGATGGACCGACTGCCGGCGGCTGTTCGACCGAAATGCCGGAGCTGAATGACCTCGACCGCTGGACCGGCGAAGGCGGATTCCACCCGGAGTCCGACCAGCGTCCCACCGCTTAGGGTAATGAGCGCTCCGGTAGACTAAGTGGCAGCAGAGCGGGAGCTATCTGTGGCTCCCGCTCTGCCTGCTTCTCTCCGGATGCCGCGCTTAAGCTCAAGCGCTCCTGGCTATCTAGTAACGACGTCCGCGGCGAGCAAATTCCCGCCCGGCAGTCAATTCTGCTGGGGCGCTGCTTCGCTCTACTGATCGCTTTGCCTAATCAACCTTCCTTGCGCGCTGGCAGCCGGCTGTCGGTGGCACCATGCGTGGTGTTATATGTGTTGTCCGGCTGCGTCGACGGGTTTGTCTCTGTACATCTGTAAAGGAGAGAGAATCATGAAGTTCATTCAAATGCTGCACAACGGCAAGTTGAAGCAGATTCGCAATCGCTTCGGAGGCAATTCAGACTCCTGGCACGCGGAGGCGATGTTCTGCCGGCTGCGGCGGAGACGGGCGATCGAGCAAGTCGTCAGCGGCGAGCTGCGCCGCGAGGACCAAGACGTTAACCTCGTCGGCGGGCTGGAGGAGCTGGACGGGCGGTGTCTGATTGAGCGCAACGACAAGTACGAGGTCTTCGCCATCTACAACAACGGGCGTCTCGTAAGCGGGCACGTGGAGCCGATCGGCGATGACGAACGTTCTGCTCGGAGGCGACGCGCCCGCCGCCGTAGGCGCTAATGCGAGAAGTTTGCCGGCGGCAGGGATAGGACGTTGTTCCTTTTTCTGCTGCTGGCAAGCTTACCGCTCGTGACAAGTAAATCTTGACTGTATTGAGTTTGCTGTTTTTTCGATATGATATCTATTTGGCGATATAGTAAAGGTTGCGCTCAAAAATGATGTGAAGCTAAGTCGCGCACGCCAAAGGGTCCGGAAGTGCCGCATTCTTTGAGCAGCTTCACTGGCGCTAAACTGTGTGGCAGATCAAGTCTGCCAATCATTAACACGTAAACGAGGCACTCGTTCAAACTCACTGGTACTGTGAGTGATCAAGATCAGGTCTCGTGCTTTGGTCTGTCCGGCGATCACACCATCATATGGTCCGATCGGTGTGCCCTTCACCGCGAGATCAGCTCGCACTTCACCTGCAACTCGCGCATCCTCTTTGTCAAAATCCAGTACTTCGAACCGCAGATGATCGATTAAGCTGACATTGTGTTCTGAGCGCCGACTCTTGAATGCACCGTAGAAAAGTTCCTGAACAACAATGGGTGAAATGAAAATTTCTGCTGGTTTACAAAGTCGTGCTTGCTGTGCCAGTTGCGAGTTCTTATCGTTCAACAAGGCTATGACGGCGTTCGCATCGAGAAGATAGCCCATTAATCGAAGAAACCGTCCAACTCAGAACGCTCTTGTTGTTCCGGTCTCTCTTTTACGGCATCGATAAAGTCATCGTCGAGCTTTCTTGCCAGTTGAAGAGTAATGAACCTCTGGCTAACCAGAATCTGGTGGCGCCGACAGCTTACACTGCAGACGGCTTGAACTTTCTAGACGCGCAAATCGTCTAAACCTTTAGCTGAAAGCGGTGCCCTCAGCATAAATGGGCTCCGCAGTTCATTCGAGGTTTGATCGATGGCGTATGCTAAGCTCATCTTTAGCAGGCATGCATTTCGCAGAATGCGTTTGCGGAATGTAAGCGAGGCGGCTGTAACCAGCGTAATACGCCACGGAAAGGTGATTGAAACTTATGAGCAAGACTTTCCGTATCCGAGTTACTTGGTGCTTGGCTTTGTTGATGAAATCCCTTTGCACATCGTTGTAGCAGATCTAGAGTCCGAACTCTCGAGCATAATCATTACGGTATACATTCCAGACGAGCAAACTTGGGATAATGGTTTTGCAAGGAGGAGGAAACAATGAAATGTATGTTTTGCCGGATCGGTGAGACGTGTTTCGGTCATCAAACAGTCACTTTCGAGCAAGGTGATTTGGTTATTGTTATCAGGGCTGTACCGGCGCAGATCTGTGAAGCCTGTGGCGAACCCTATTTTGATCAAGCTACCACAAAGCGCCTCGAGCAGCTGGCAGAAGACTCCGCACATGAGGCGTCGAGCAATGTGCTTGTCAGGGAATTCTGTGCGGCCTGACTCGAAAGTGCAGATCTTGCTTACCGCACCTAACTACTTCGTCGGGCGCGGGTGCGAATTTGGATTGCGCACCCATTCATTTGCGCGACCACCGAGCCCAGTTAATATCTTGCTGGTTTCTCCATGATTTCTATTTCTAAGCTCGAGTGTCATGATCGAGTCACAGTTCTTATTCCAGGGGGTCCTGGGAGCATCCTTACTCGAGCTGTCCACAATCGAGACCTTGATATCACTAATTCCAGCTTCCTTGAAGGCGGCTTTCATGATGTCTGTCATCGTCTTGTTTGGATCTGCCGGAAGCTCCTTGGCTTGGTACCACATCCTTTGACGTGTGACATAGTCTGCAGTATCAGAATCCAACCCACCTTTTTTGATGCTCTCTGCAATCTTCTTCGCTTCAGAGCGCAATCCATCTAACAGTTCCCGCTCTTTAACTTCTGTAGCGGACAAGGCTGCGTCTTTTGCCTTGCCTTTCCAATCATCGCCGTCTTGCAGCTTGGCTCCGGCGTCCTTAGCCGTGCCCTTGCGATCGCTTTCAGCCTTTGCGACGCCTATTGCCATTTTAGTTTCGTCAACCGGCCCTTTCGATGAGTCTGAATTCCGCCCATCGGCCGGAGATTGAACTTTTCGTGTTTCGGAAAGTTGTACTACCGCGTCAGCCAATTCCTTGTAATCTCGAGCACTGCCGCTCTGTGCGTTTCGACTGCAATCGGAGATTTCAAAAGCGCTGGTTGAATCGAAATAGCGACTCAGTGCTCGATCGCCTCGATTACCTTCTTGCGTTGTTGAGCCGCTGGCAACGGAAATGAAATTCTCTAAGGATTCTTTATCGATCGGAAACAGATTCACTTGGCTGAGAGTCGAATTATCAGTTTTGCTTTCTTGAGTGCATCTGTCGCCTGAGTTTTCAATTTGCATGAGATCTTCCCTTTGAGTGTGTGACTTCAACTTCTAAGTACCTTCGCCAGGATGGTTGTAAATGAAAAGTCGCAAGGGGCGAGGTAGTGGAATTGATGCAAATTTCATTGTGCGAAGTTTTGGTAAAACACGGGCAAAAAACGATTGGAGCTAGTTGGCGAGGACTTTGAGCCCGCGAAAGTGGATATTTGAACTTTCTGGCGATGGCCGGCGTCGATTAAAGTAAGAGTAGGAGGTTCCCGTCGATGGTTCAAAGTCCCCAAAATACGACGATTGTCAATCCAGCTCTTAGGGTGCTGGTAGAGCGCATAGTCAGTTTCTACAATCCTGACGACATCTATCTATTTGGCTCTCGCGCACGCGGTGATTTCCACGAGGAGAGTGACTACGACCTTGCAGTGCTAGTACCTGGCACGACACCAGAAGAGGCACTCGGCAGCACGTACAAGTTAAAGCAGGGCTTGGCAATCAATGCTGACCTCAAGATTTACACCAGGACAGAATTTGATAAGCAGATTCATCTGAAAGCCTCCATGCCTTCTACCATCCTGCGCGAGGGAAAGCTGCTTTTCTCCCGAACTGGTACCACTGATCGATTGAGCCGTTGTTATTCCCCTGCCAATGGGGAGTCCTGGCAGCTGCGCGAAGGAGAGCCGCCGACAAGTGATCCAGTGCGACTGGACAATGCTTTCGATTGGATGCAACGGGCTGCGTCCGATTTGCGCGGGGCTGAATGGTTTCTCACCGGCAATCGAGAAGCTGATCTGGGTCAATCTTTGTTCCACAGCCAACAAGCTGTTGAGAAAGCCTTGAAAGCGTATTTGGTATGGTGCGATCAACCCACTGCAAGACATCATGATCTTAATTCACTTGCGGCAGATTGTTTGCAATCGGATCAATCGCTTGAAACTGATCTCAGATCGATAGCCTGGCTGACGGAATGGTGTATCGCCGGACGCTATGTTCTACAGAGCTTTCCACGCCCAACAATTTATCTCGCACAAGAGGGAGTCGCATCGGCCCGTCGCGTTTACCAGGCCATTCTTGAGCGACTGCCGCCTGAGGTCACTGGCAGGTTGGAGCAGTCTTAATCGTTTGAGACGATACTCGAGATTGATTGTTTTGCTGGTCATTAATGATGGCATGGAAGAAACCATGAGCTGTCCAGGCATGTAGAAACGCAATGAGGTTCGCATCGAAAGAGGCGTTGGCTGCGTACTTCTGCTAGACCGAGCAGATTTTAGATCGCTCTTCGCCGCAAGTCGGACTGGTTTCGAACCGAACGTGTGACAACTGCTGTTTAGATTTCGAGCTATGTCGATTGAAAGAGTGAGCGTAATGACACGGATCTGACTCTAAGCATCATTCAACTTTTCTCCATGAATCCCGGTCGTTTGCACATACTAAATCTATTAATAGAGCCTGAGAAAAAAATTTCTTGTTAGTAGTGTTAAACGACACAGCAAACAGAAAAAGCAGCAGGAAACTCCCTCCTCCACCAGGGCGCTCCTGCTGCTTCTATTGCCAATTACCCTTGGTCTCGTTACTTACCAGGTTGCTCAGCGAATCGAAGTTGCCGAGCGCACAGCGGATGGCTTAAAAGAGTACCCAACCCGAGTCCGGCAGGGGCTGTATGGTATGCCGGCAGCAGACAGATTGCAGAGCTGTTAATCAAGTGGCTCCACTGATTCATTCCGATCTGTCTGATACGACCCAGAGCAGTCAGCAGTCAGCTGCTAGCGACAGCATACCCACGAAGCGCTTTGGTTTTGACTCGCCTGGTTCGGACGCCTTCATGCGTTTTCGCGTGCTTCGATCCGCTCCTCGAGCTGCAGTAGGTCTTCGCGGCTGACTGCATAGCTCGCCATCACCACCGCATGTGCGCCACCCATGCCATCCGGGACGACAAACGTGCGCTCGCCGGTACGATGCCCAAGCACATTCAGGTGCTGGCAGACGGCCTCTACCCAGGCGCGTTCCTGTCCGACGAGACGGTGCTGTACCGCCGCCAGCTCCTGGTCGCTGAGCTTGCCATCACATTTGGTGTCGAACTCGTCAAACCGGCGGAGCAGGTAGTCTCTGATCTGCCCTGCTTCCTGCCGAATCAAAAGAGCAGCGCGCCGGCGTTCAGCTCTGTCGAGTCTCTCCAGATAAGTAACCACAACTGCGAAAAACGCAAGGGCGAACAGCGCTCCAAGCACGAGAACGTACATCGGCTCCATTTTGACTTCCCTCGGTTTTAAACTGGGTCGTTAGCGCTCACACTGCTGTCTCAACCTCTGAAACAGGGTCTTGCCACTGGCGACGGACCACTCCAGCTGCACGGCGTCGATGACCTTGCGGGCAGTGGTACTGGAAACCACCAGCTTCTTTTCCAGGAAATTCTGCTGCGTCGGTCGCGAGCATCGAGCGAAGGCTCCTAACCTGCCGTAACGGCGGCATGAGTGCTGCAAGCGTTCGCCCCGGAAGGCAGACGGCGCTCCATTGCGCCGCCTGCCTTTTAAAATATCTGGTGCCGCGGGCTCGAAATCAACGAGTCACTCTTCCGGGTTCTGGAGCCTGGCTAGACTGCGATGACGCGAGTAAAACACGAACATGACCGTGACGAGCGTCCAGACAGCCACGAGCCGTATATAAGCTTCCAGCGGCAGCTCGACCATCAGTCGCGCCGGGCCGGCGATGCCTGCCAGGGCGACAATCACCCAGAACGCTCCTTTAAAAGCGCCGTTCGAGGACCAGTTGGTTTCGCGAATCACGTTGACCAGAACGATGGCGCTTACTGTCACGAAGGCTGTCATGGTGCCGATGTTGGTCAGATGCATCAACTCTTCGACATCGAGCAGTCCGGTCAGAAGGGAAATGACACCACCGACGGTGAGAGTAGCTGCCACCGGAACGCCGCGGTGGTTGACTTTCTCGAAGATGCTGGGCACCAGCCTGTGCTGGGCTATGTTGTAGAGGAGGCGCGTGGTCGAGTAGGCACTGGCCAAAACTACCGACACCATGGCGAGCGTGGAGCCGACCGCTACCCAGGCGGCAGCTGTATCGTAACCAAGAATCATCAGCGCCTTGGCAAACGGCGCGGCCGCGTGATCGCCGTCGGCCAGCTTCTGGTAGGGCACGGCACCATTCAAGCAGGCGGATGCGGCGACGTAAAGCAGCATGACTACCACCGCACCAAGCAGCATGCCGAGCGGAACGTTGCGCTGCGGATTCTTCGTCTCGCCGGCCGAAGTAGTGGCCAGGTCGAGCCCGACGTATGCGAAGAACGCCCCGGAGGCGCCGGCGAGAGTGCCTGGCATGCCTGCGGGCAGCTGCTGATTGATGTTCGCCCAGTCGAAGTGCAGTCCGAGCAGTACGCAGATAACCGCTAGAACGAGCATCTTCACGGCGGTAAAGAAGTTGGTCAGCCAGGCTGTCTCTTTGATGCCTCGCAGGAGCACGCCGGTGATCACCGCCACCACCAGCACAGACAAGAGGTTGATCGAAGGCAGCGTCACCGCAAACGTCACCGCCGAAGCAACCGCTAGAGTCAGCAGCAGCCCGCCGGCAAGCATGCGAATGACAGCCAAAGCCTTTCCGGACCGGCTGCTGGGTTGTTCGGCAGACCTGGATGCCTGGCCCAGCCAGCTGCTGTAAGCCAGCCATGCACCGGCTAAACCAGCTGCTACAGCCGCAAGGAGATAGACCCACTTAACGCCGTGAAGCGGTGTGGTTGTCCAGTAAGTCCACCAGCCGACATCTTCCTTGCCCAAGCCGAGAATGAGCATGATGTGGTCGGACTGGGACACTGCCACTGCTGCCGTGCCGCCGACGCATTCCAGCATCACGTCGACAAACATGAGCAGCCCGATGTACTGCCCGAAGTAACGGCAGGCGTAGCTGCCGGTGCTGCCGGCATTGGCGGAGCGCGCCGCATTGTAGGCGATGCACATGGCCGGCGGTATGACGATGAGCCCGGCCCACAGGAAGCTGAGAAATCCCCACGAGCCGGCATACTTGGCTGAGATGATGCCGGGGGTGGTGAGAATTCCCGCGCCGACCGCCTGTGTCACGGTGAAGACGACAACACTGACCAGTCCGAGATGCCTTACGAGCTTGTTGGACCTTTCGTGCTCTTCGATGTCGATCGTCGAGCGCGCGTCGCGCAGCAGGCCGGCAAACCATTTCTTCATTCCCAGATCCATAAGTTGTCTCCTGTTCGACAGACGAACTTGGTTGTTTGAAACTCAGATGAACTCTTGGCTGACCAGGACCGAGCAGTCCTGAGCGATCTGATGGAGCTTTTGCTGAAAACTTGATGCAGCCGTGTTTCTGCGGTAGCCCCTGCATGCGAAAAACAAGTGTTGATTCGCATCATGTTTTCAAATGCGAATCGAGGAAATAGAGAGCGAAGAAGAGATGCATGATGCACCTCCTCTTCGCTCGGCGGTTTTGGGGCGCGGGATTACTTACTTGCCGGCGTTGCCATCCTGCTCGGGCTGGGCCGAGTGTTTTTGGAGCTGGTCGACGTTGACGAACGGGATGAGCTGTCCATTGCCGCCCTGGAAGGTCGGTACATAACCCTTCCAGCGTTCGATGGCGCGCAGCTGCAGAACGGACGGATTGCTACGCAACGCTTCGCCTTCAACTTTGATGGCGGTGGCGCGCGCTTCTGCTTCCTTCTGCGTCTTGTACGCTTCTGCTTCGGCGGCGCGTTTGATCGACTCGGCGAGCGCTTCAGCCTGGGTGATCTTGGTCTTCTTCTCGTTTTCGGCCTTGAGCGCTTCCTGCTCAGCCTTCACCTTTGCCTCGATCGATTCGTCGAACTCTTTGCTGAACTGGAAGTCCGTGATCGCCACTGAGTTGACATTGATGGCACCAGGAACGCCGGCTTCGAGCAGCGACTTGGCGAGGTAGCTCTTGATCGCTTCCTCGATCTGCAGCTTGACGGTGCTGCGCCTGGTAATCAACTCTTCAGCCGTGTACTGAGCGGTCACTGCTTTCACTGCCTCCTGGATGCCTGGTCCGACTACGGCGGCGTCGAGCTCCTTGAGGGCGCCGATCTTCTGATATGTTTCGGCTGCCATGCTTCCCGTCAAGTGATGGGCCAGCGTGACCTGGGTGGTGACCTTCTGCAGGTCTTTGGATGCAGCCTTGGCATCGATTGGAATCGGCACCAGGCGGGTGTCGATCTTGGTCACCGAATCCACGAACGGGATGATGAAGTGGATACCCTGCTCGAGCTCTTCATTGGACACGTTGCCGAGGCGCTTTTTGACTCCGACGAAGCCGCCCTCGACGATCGTGAATGAGTTCCATGCCGTGATCAGCAGGAACAGACCAAGCAGGCAGAATGCCACCACACCGATGATCTTCTTTGATTCGTTCATTTGAATACTCCTGGAAGTTGTTTGAGGACTGAAAAGGTTGTCTGGGCCGCACCAGGGTCCTCTTCCTGACCGACCAGTTTGGGATGCCAGCCGCTACAGGCAGCCGGCATGATGTTTCCCTTGAACTGTGTTGAGAGCCCTTACTGTTTTGGGCGCAGGTTGGGTTTCGTGCGCTCCTTCGGGTCCTCGTGCGCTTCGCCGTCCAGCTTCTGCCAGGGTCGGACGCGCAGGGACGGGTCACAGTCGGCGCGGTAAGCGACCAGGTTGAGCCCCTCGATGTCCCGCGGCACCATCGGCCAGCTGTAGCAGAAGAGCGGATTGTGCGCGTTGCCCTCGCGGTCGAAGCTGCGCACCTCGAACGAGATGCGGATGAAAGTCCGGAAGACGGCCACTTCGGCTTCATCGCCGCGATGAACGGTGTAGCAGTCCATGAGCGTGAGCTCGCCGGGTTGCGGTCGCCAGGCGTGCTCGCTGTTGGTGTCGGCCACCTTGGCGTTCATCTCGTAGAAGAAGTCGTGGACGGCTTCGTCGAGATGCTCCAGTGCGAACGGCTGGGCATAGTACACGGTGGGCAGCTTGTCGGACACCGTGTAAGTGTGGTTGCCGCGCACCTTGGGACGCCAGCGCGCGCCCTGGAAGCCGTCGACGTGGCAGGGTGCTTCGCGTTGCAGCTTGCCCGGTTTCACTTCGCCCTGGTCGACGGTCAAGTAGCAGTAGTACTCGTCGTAGCAGTCCGAATTGATGGTCGCCTCGTAATCGGCAATCCGCTGGATGAGCGGCGCCAGATGGGCGAATTCGCCCGGGAGGCGGAAGTTGGAGCCGGGGAACTTGATCGGCAGATCGAGCGTGCGCGGCGAACCGGGACGGAAGGCGACCTGTTCGGCCGCAGTCAGGATGC
The DNA here is from genome assembly GCA_020050835.1 of Candidatus Obscuribacterales bacterium. Taxonomy (GTDB): domain Bacteria; phylum Cyanobacteriota; class Vampirovibrionia; order Obscuribacterales; family Obscuribacteraceae; genus JAGVKB01. The sequence continues at coordinate 36,770 of JAGVKB010000003.1, forward strand.
CGAGCGAGACCGGCTTGCGGACCGTTCGAAACTCTTTGAGAGCGAACGGCTTGTTGAGTGCAGCGATCACCGGCGAATCGGCCGGAACGGCTGCCGTGTTGGCCTCGCGGTGGGGCTCGATGAAGACGGCTCCCTGCGTGCTCAGCTTCGGAACCGTGAACTGTTTGCCGCGATAGGCGACGTCTGGTTTCTTTTCTTCGTTCATGTTGATGCTTCACCTTCGGTAGTTGTTGGAGAGCTCGTGAACTGGCGATCAGGCAATCTGTTCCAAGAGCTCCACGTTGAAGACACCGTTTTCGCCATCGCTCTCCGGCTGGCGGTCGGCTTGAATGGCGCGGACGAAATCAGCCAGCTCGGCTGCGTACGGACAGGCGGTGGTGAAATCCAATACTTCCTGGTTGACGAGAATGGAGCCAGCGCCGCGCGGGCCGAACGTGTCCTGGCAGTAGGCGTTGCCGGCGGTTCCGTAGATCTGCACCAGGCGCGGTGCAGCAAACGCCACCGAACTGAGAACCTCTGCCGTAGCGCCCGACTCGAAGCGCAGGCTGACGATCGCTGATTCATCGTGTACAGCCTGGAAGATTCCGTTGCTCAACAGGGACCGAACCTCAACCGGCTTTCCGCAGAGCGGCTGGAGCATCCAGCAAGTCAGATCAAGTGCGTGCGTGCCGACCGCCGCCAGGCTCCACCAGCGACCGAGCGTCGGTTCTGCTCGCCAGTCTTCCGCCGGCGGCTTGAGCGTCCACTGCGCGCGCATGTGGCGAATCTTGCCGAGCTTGCCATCGGCCAGCTGCTGGCGCAGCAGCCGGTGACCGGCGTGCCAGCGCAGGTGGTAGCCGACCGCCAGAGTCTTGCCGGCGTCGCGGCAAGCCTGGACTGTGCGCCGTGCATCTTCAGTGCTGGTGGCCAGTGGCTTTTCGACGAAGACATGCTTGCCGGCCGCGGCCGCCGCCAGCGCGTATGCGCAATGCGTGCGGTCCGGACTGGCTACGATAACCGCGTCGAGTTGTGGGTCGGCCAAGAATTCCTCGAGCCGGTTGAAGGCCGCTACGATCGCCTGAGCGTCGTGCGTCGCGGCAAAGGCCGCCGCCTTGTTGTAGTCTCTGCTGAGTACGCTCCAGAGGGCTGCGCCATTGACGTGCTGGAGAGCAGGCGCGAGCCACCGGCTGGCGACATCGCCTGTTCCAATCATCCCAAATCGAACCGGTCGCTTGCTTCTTTCCGGTTCGGGTGAGTCTTCTTCCATCGGGTCTCCTTGTCAGTCAGTGTTTGTGAATCGACGGCGGCTCGGCAACGCGAAGGACTTTCGGGCCGTCGAGCCGCCGTCGCGCGGTTGGTAAAGGCAGCGGCGCATCCAGCTTGGCAGGCACCGGGATCAGCCGCTGCACTACCAGTGGTGGCGCTGATGTTGCTTAGCGCCAGAGCAGCAGCCGTGCGACGATGCCGGGGGTGCGGCGACCGGGAGTCGAAGCTCTGGTCAGAAAGCCGCCGGCCCGGACCGCCGCCATGTCGTCTTTGCTCCAGGAGCAATCCTGAGCGCGCTTGTCGACTTCAGCAAACGCTGCCAGCGCTTCCTTGTCTTTGCCGGAAGCTTCCAACGCGGAGGCGCGAGCGAGGTAAACTGCTGCTTTGATGCGAGCAGTCGTGTAGCTGTTGCAGCCGCTCTCACCGGCAAGCCGATCGATCTGCTGGAAGAGGCTTTGGGCTTCCTGAGTGTGCTCGCGTCCTTCGAAGGAGACTGCCAGCGTCAGCAGCGCTGCTGCCTGGATAGTGGTGCTGGAGTCCTTGCTGAGCGACGATCCGAGAGCCACTTGCTGGGCTTGCGCGCACAGCACATGTGCTTGCTCCGGCTTGTCACGCAGAGCCAGGCTGGTGGCGCGTGCCAAGAGCACGGCGGTCCGGATCTCGGCGGTGGCATCGCTGGTCCAGGTGCTGGAGGACAGCGCGTCGGCTTTTTCGTATAGCGTCTGCGCTTCGGCCGGCTTGTCTTTGGTGTCGAGTGCAGTGGCACGCGCCAAAAGGACGGCGACTCGAATCTTGACGGCGGCGTCGGTGCCGGAAGCGTGGTCGTCAGCTTCCTTGGCGGCGAGGTCGTAGAATTGCTGGGCTGAAGCTAGCTTACCTTGCGTTTCGCAGGCGGTGGCACGCTCCAGATAGGCGAACGCTTGAATCTTGGCCGCCATGTCCTTGTTGTTGGTGTTGTGCGTTGCTTCCTTTTCCGCCAGCGACAGAGCCAGCTCGCCCGGCAGATCGGCCGAGCCTACCGAAAATGGCGGCGGCTCGGGAGCAGTGGCGGATTTGTCGCCGCAGCCGGTGGCCAGCAGAGGGACAAACACGGTGAGCACGGTCAGAAGCTTTCGGATCACAGAAACTCCCTTCGGGTAGAGTGCCGCTCGACTGTTGGCTCGAGCGCAAGGTTTAAGAAGAGCGGTTCCAACAGGTGGGAGAAGCGCCCGTACTTTCGGCGCTCCGATGCGGTCGATTGATTACCGGGAAGGTCCCGGCTAAAGAGGCAAGACCGGGAGCGCCGCACGGATGGCGACGCCCCGGTCTCTAGTATGTCGAGCGCTGCGGTTTAAGCTCCGCTTGCGGGCGGCTCACACTGCTTGCGCGGTGAGCCGGTCGAGCCAGTAGTTGAGCTCTTTGCGCGCCGGACCTTCGGCCAGGTACTTGCCCTGCCAGCTGGCGTCGGTGCTCAGGAAGCCGTTCCACTTCGAGCTGCGCTTTGCCAGCATGAAGCGGGTGCGGTAGTGACTGTAGATGTCGAGGATGTACACGGCGATAGCCAGCGCCAGCGGCTGGTTGCCTTCGACGATGATCAAGTTCTCGTCGTTCTGGTAGCTGGCTTTGAATCCCATGTTGTGAGATCCGAAAGCACAGACGCAGCGGACCGGGTCCATCGGATCCTTCACCCAGCCTTTGAAGTGGGTGATGGCGTGAGCCTCGGGGCTGGCCTTGAGCAGTTCCGGAATCTCGGGACCCAACGCCTCCTCCAGCGCCGCAGCGGCGATGATGTCGGGGTCGGTGCCGGTCCGGTGGTAAAGAGCGACTCCTGCCGGCGGTTGCTGTTCTTCGCCGGGTTTGGCCGGCGTGGACTGCTTCGGCAGGATATCCGGACTGTTGACGATGCCGCGAATCAAGAGCTCCTTGCGCGCCTTTTGCATCTGATCGGCCTTGCCGAGCACACTCGGGAAGCCGGGCATGAACAGGTGGAACAGGAACATCTCCTGCGTCCGGTCCATGTGGTCGAACATCAGCTGCATGTCAGGCGGCGTCGGCGCTCCATGCGAAGGCTTGACGCGCTCCTTCGTATTGGGAGAGAAGCAGACCGTCACCTTCGAGCCGTCCGGCTGCAAGATAGCCGGTGCGATCGCCGCATTGGCCAGCCGAAACTCCTCGCTCTGGGCGGTGCCGTCCTTGAACATCCGTTGCCAGTACTCGCAGAACAGAAGGGCCACCGCGGCGCACTCGATCAGGAACGCGCAGTTGCTTTGCGCGCACAGACCAGTCGGAGTCCAGTTGGTGCTGCCGGTCAGCACGGCCATCGGTTTGCCGCTGGCGTCCACCCACACTACGAACTTGTTGTGGGGCAGCTCGCTTTGCGGCAGGGTGCGGTCGTGAACCTTCGCGCCGGCCGCGTGCAGTTTGGCGCGCGTAGCCTGATTGGTTTCGTCGTCCTTGCCGGCATTGCCGAGGATGACTTCGACCAGGTCGAGATTGGCCAGCAAAAGATCGACAAGCTCGGGATCGCTCAGCTCGTAGAGCGCCAGCAGGCAGCGACCTCCCGTTGCTCGTGCGCGCAAAATGAGCGACTTGAGCATCGGAATCAGATCGCCGGACAGACGCTCGCGCAACGGGTCGCCGGGCGTGTTGATCGCTTTGACCAGCTTCTGCCAGTCGGGCTTGCCGTCCGGACCCTTGCCGAGCTTGCGAGCCAGGCTCTGGGTAGACAGTATGCCGTTGTTGGAGCCCATGGTGAAGATGCCGTACTGGCTGGTCAGTTTGATCTCGTTGGTGGTGATGGCCAGGTCGTCTCGCGAAGCGAGATTGTCCGGTGTGCCCACCCGCGGCGTGATCCGGTAGCTAAGCTCCTTACCCGGTTTGGCGAACAGGTCTTTCCACTGGTCGCTCTGAATCGGCCAGCTGCTGGTCGATCCGCGCTTCCACTCGGAGTTGTCCTGTCCTTCGAACGGAATCCAGGCAGGCAGCGTTTCGGTCTGGCTGCCGTCGGAGTAAACGCGCTCGATCATGACGCCGAGGCATTCCGGAATCGCTTCGCCGAAGTCCCACCAGAGCTGGACTACGCGGCCGTTGCAATAGGCCCGCGCCGCTCTTGTCGGTGTAGTCATGAAGCACCTCTTTCTGTGTAAAATTGCGACAACGAGCCAGAGCTGCTGGAAAGCAGCTCTGGTGAAAGACTTGCCGGCGCTGACGGTGTCGGCTGTGCTGCACCATCTGTGATGGCAAGCTGTAGGTACCGTCAGTGCCGGGAGATGAGGAGCGGTGAGCTGTCGGCTAGTCCTCGGCCAGCTCGGCGACAGCAACCGTGGAGACCTTGCCGGCGGCCGCTTCCTGCAGCCCGCGCTGGACGGAAGCCAGCGCCCCGGGATTGCGGAAGAGCCACGCCTCGCGTTGGGGCGCAGTCGGAGCGACGCGCACGCGTCTGCTCTTGAGCGGGTCGGCGAACAGCGGGCGAGCCACGGGCGGCTGCCACTGATGAGTCTTGGGGCGGCCCTTGGACAGCTTCTGGGCGATCCGAATCGGAATCGCGAGCGAAGCGGTGCGGCTGCCGGTGCCGACGATCTGATTGGCGTCTTCGATGCCGCAGAGTTCGGCGACTTCGAGCCAGGCTTGCCGGCGCTCGCTCGTCTTGATGTTTGGATCGTCCATGGCGGCGATCTCGTAGAGCGCTTGCGCCCGCGTCACGTGATCGGGATTGCCGACCAGATGTCCCCAGATGAAGTTGGCGGCAGAGAACTGCACCTCTTTGTTGTTGACCCAGTCCCGCCAGGAGTCCGGGAAAGTGGCCCAGGTCGGCGGATTGTTGCCGGCCAGCACAGTGATTTGGGTGCGGTCGCCCTTTTGCACCACGCGCACCAGGTAGTCCTGATCCAGGCGGAAGTCGGGTTTGAGCGTAATCTGAACGACGAGGCCGTCGGAGACATCGTCCACTTTGGCGACATCGACGATGTCGTTGCGGCTCGCGTAGACCTCCGAGGTCACTTTGTTGCTCGGGTCCTTGAGCACAACGAAGTGCTGATCCATTTTCATGTTCGTTCCCTTTCAGCGGTAATTTGGGTATCGCCGGCAACAGCGATCACCACAGGTAAATGAGGGCGCGTGTTATCGCTTAGTTTGCCTAGCGATAACGCGTCATGTGCACAGTCCGGAGTTACCGTCAGTGCGCACGAGTTCGAGCGCCTACGCTCTCAGGCGCAGGCGCTCGCAGATTTTTAAAAGGCGATGTCCTGCCGCTACCGTTTCCGCTTCGACTAACGCCGCTCAAACTCCCAGGTCGGCGGGTGGCCTGATGATGAGCGGCTTTTCGCCCTCCGGTTCGAGCAGCTCACCGGTTACGGAGCTGGAGCCGGTGAAGTCGAGTAGCGGATCGAGCAGCTGCGACCAGCGCGCACCGCTGCCGCCGAAGGTCAGCCCTTGCACAGCCGAAGCCGGGCGATCGAAACGCCGCCTGGTTCCGGAGAGACGGTGCAGAGCTTCCAATGCCAGACCTGACAACCAGGTTCGCGGCAGGATGTCGTTGCCAATCGTCGGGATGGTAGCCGTGCTGATGCCCGCTCGCGCTTTCGAGCTGTAGCTGACTTCCAGCACCAGTCCTGATTCATGCGGTTCGACTCGGATCTGACGCAGCATGGCATCCTGTCGAACGGAATTGGCGACCGCTTCCGACCAGCCGCCGAAGCGCTGCTCGGGCTCGGCGGTTGCAATCTGCCGCAAGGCCGGGTGCCTGAGCTGTCCGGCCGTGTAGTATTCAGCTGCGATCACCAGCCGGGACAGAGCCGAGACGACCTCCAGTGACGGCAGTTCGGCAGCCTGTGGGGTTGGACCGGCCAGCTCGAGCAGAACGAAGCTTTGCACCGTGCTCCAGATCTGCTGGCTGCGGCTCCGCTGAGCTTCGAGCATCTGCCGGTTGGCAGCTTCGTCGCTAACCAGGTGGTCGGCGGCTGCGCCGGTAATGCCGTTCTGGGCGAGCGCGACTCGGAAGTCGGGCTCGTCGCCGAATTGCAGTTGTGAAATTGATCCCATAGAAGCACCTCTGTCCATCTTGTTGTAATGGTGAAGCAGGCCGCTCGCGGTATGAGCGGCCTGCCCGTATGGGGTTGCCGGCAGCGGTACTGCCGGTGGTGACGGTTTCGGACCGGCCGCCCGGGCCAGCGTCTGCGGGCCAGGGCGGCAAGTCATCAGCCTTTTCTGCTCAGCGAGTGGAGAAACCATTTGCACCGCTCCGGGTTGGCAGCGAGCAGCGCGGCAAGTTCTACGCCACTTTCGGGCAGCGGCTGAGTCGAGTCGATCTCCAGGCGCAGCACCTCGTCGTCCGGCTGCAGTTCGAAGTTGTCGGCCAAGCTGTCATCCGCGATTAGCGGAACGCCCAGCAGAGTTTCGAGCGCAACGGCAGTCGGGCAGTTAGTACTGAGCAGCGGCGAGACTCGTCTCTGCGACACCCAGAGACGAGCCTGATCGAGACTGAGTAAGCGCGTGACGAATCCGTCGTCATGAAAGCGCAGAGCCTGAACCTGGTGTTTTCCGCCGAAGCAGAAAGTCAGCCCGAGCGTATGCACCTTATGTCCGTAACAGTAGGCATTCGTCGGGGGCGTGTCGAACTTCAGACGGTCTGTCAGATAACGCATGTTTACCTCCTACGGGAGGCTCACTTTCAATCACCCCTGACTCATGGGCCCAGGGGAATAACCCTTCTGGCTGTCAATCGAGGTCATCGGCGAGCGGGTTTGCCAGTCCGGAGTTTCGCAGCCTTTCGAGCGCCTTGACCTGGATCTGGCGAACCCGCTCTTTCGTAATCCCGAGCCGCTCTCCGGCCTCTTCGAGCGTCAGCGCCTGGCCGTCTTCGGTGAGCCCGAAGCGCAGCTTCAGCACTTCCTGTTCGCGCGGTCTCAAGAGACGGAGCAGCTCAGTACAGGCTGCCGGCAAATTCGCCTCGACGTGACCGGACGGTTTGGCGCTCTGGTCCGGAATCAAAGCGAGTAGCGAGCCTTCGTTCTGGCTTTCGTCCTGCCAGCCCGCCAGGGCGTCGAGCGATACTGACGTTCTGGTCGACTCGATAATCTCCCAGACCTTCGCCACTTTGATCTTCAGGTGCTTGGCCACGTCGACATCAGTCACGCTGTGCCCGAGACGCTGCTCGAGTTCGGTGCGAGCTTTGTTGATCGTTTTCAGGCGCTCGAAGCGGCAGGCGGGTACGTAGATGGTGCGTCCATCCTGCTTCACTGCCCGCGAGACAAAGTTGCGAATCCACCAGCAGGCGTAGGTCGAGAACTTGGTTCCCACGGTGTGGTCGAACCTTTCAGCGGCCCTCATCAAGCCGAGATTGCCTTCCTGGATCAGGTCGGACAACGGCAGACCGCGACCGACGTACTTTTTGGCGATGCCAGGAACGAGCCGCAGGTTGCGCTCGACGAGGGTGTTGCGAGCTTCCAGGCTACCCGCCGTGATCTTGATTGCCAACTCGCGCTCCTGCTTGCGAGTAAGCAGCTCGCCTTGTAGATCTGCCAGGTAGGGGGCGAGATCTTCTTCGGTCGGGCGGTTGTAACTATCCGGCATGACAGACTCCTTACCCCGTTTGGGGCGGCTGGAGACAAGAATGCCCTGCTTGTTAGGCAGTGGTGTAATAACGCAGCGATCAGAAGGCGCCGGCCAAGAGCTTTCCCGAACGGAGATTAATCCGTTGAGTTGGTTGGCATTTTCAGGAGGCTCTGGGGGTGGGCAGCTCGTCTGTAGGCTGAAGTAAGAAACTTTAGTGAAAGACTAAGTCTAGAGCGATTTATAGATCAACACGTCTTAAGTAATGAGACAGGCGGGCAGGCGGGCGTTTTAGTGTCATTACTAGTGGGAGCTCACAGAGTTCAATTAGGTGAAACTATCTAATCAGGCTGTCATGAGTAAAGATCTGCACGACACTTTTGGGTACCCCGTGTCTGGCTCGAAAAGACTTCGCGTCGCTCGCGCCAGTATCGTAATTGCACCACTGTATGCGAGCGCCCGAGCTCCACAAAGCTAGCGCCAGCTGCCGCTGGGTCAAGGATTCGCGGCCTGGCTTTACGGCTCGTTTATGATTAGCTGGCTGGTCGTTGGGATGGGTTTTCCGTCATGAGCTTTACATTTTCATTTCCTCATTTGAACGAGCTGATGGCAAAGTACTAGGTTGAATTCAAATGTCAGCAATTGCTTTCGCTCCGGAGAATCCCTTCCTTTCCCTGCTAGTCAAAGTAAGTCCCCCCAGGTATTTTGATAGTCCAACTGCTTTGAGGAGCGTTGGACCGGATGGTCTCAGCGATGCGAAAGCGCTGGCCGGATCGGCACTATATGCGGTGACTACCATCGCAAGTTGGTTTGAGGCGCAACTAGTCCGTTTCAAGCCGAATCATGGTGTCCAACTACCTGTAAAGCCCTTCAAGTCTGGAGTTTGTCATGAGCACACCCAATCCAACGCCTGAGCGCAAGCTCAAGAATGTGCTGGTCGTACTCAAGAAGTCGTCCTACCAGGTTGCCCTCGATAGCAACGACCAGCATACGCTGCAGTTGATCGAACAGGGCGATGAAACTGTCGCTTTCTACAAACCGGCTCACTACGAGCAAGAGGCAACGATCGCGCTCGTCCGGAGCGTGCTCAACCAGAAAGGCATCAAGTATCAGGAGATGCAACGTGGAGAGCTCAAGGGCGATCCCACCGGATTCGACGCGGTTATCACCATCGGTGGTGACGGCACGTTTCTGGATGTGTCTCACAGCCTTCAGCTTGTTCCGCTGCTCGGCGTCAATCCGACTTCGACCAGCTACGGACATTTCTGCCTGGCCAATCGGTCCTCCTTTGCCACTGTGGTCGACGAGATCGACAGCGGCGTCAGGCAGCCGATCAGGCTCTTCCGTCTGGAAGCAGCTGTCAACGGCGTTGTCGTCCCTGAACCGATCCTCAACGAAGTCTCCTTCGGGCATGTTAACTGGCGATCGATGAGCCGATACCTGGTCACCGTCCGCGGCGTGCGCGAGGAGCACAAATCCAACGGCATGTTCATCGGTCCGGCCAGCGGCTCTACCGGCTCATTGAGCTCCGCTGGCGCGCCGGCCTTGCCGATCGCCGCCAGGCAGTTCCAGTTTCGTGTGATCTTGCCCTGGCTTCCGCCGGGGACGAAGTATGCGCTGGCTGGGGGCATCCTGGAAGAGACCGAGGAAGTAACCATCAAGTCGAAAATGCCCAGGGCAGATTTCGGCATTGATGGCGACCAGATCGTCTATCCGCTTCAGCGCGGCGACAAGCTCGTCGTTCGCGCAAGCAAGAAGGATCTGCTGGCCTACGTGTCGCCCGATGCCAATGACGCGGCCGTGAAGTAAGAGCGAAAGCTCACATCCCTGAGGGCGCTCCGAACCGCTGTTCGGAGCGCCCTCGGCTCTCTGGCGTTCTTACAAGTCAACGGTGTGGTCCACTATTGGAGAGACTTCTATGTCCAAACAGTCCGAGAAGAACAAAGAGCAGGGCGAGAGCTATCTGAAGGCTGCCTTCACCGGTCTGATCGTCGTGGCGATCGTCCAGGCCTTCTGGCCCGAGTTCCTGCCGTACAAGCTGTCCGATTTCTGGAAGGCTCAGGGCTCGATCATGGATTGGCTCTGGGCCGGCCTGCCGATCTTCATCTGGGGCACTGGCGTTACGGCCGTGCTCAGCCTTCTGACCCGCAACTCGAAGAAGGAAAACGACAACGCCGAGCTGCTTTTCGCCGGCGATGTGCTGATCTCGCTCTGGGCCGGCTTCATGGAAGAGATCTGCTTCCGCTGGCTGATCTTTCTGAATGCGATTGTCGGCATGAAAGTAGTCAACTTCCTGTTCTTCGGATGGCTTGGCTTTGGCATCGCTGAGTGGTTCCAGATCCACGTGTTCGGCTGGCTGGCCAATCTGGCCACTCTCGGCTACTTGCAGACTGTCCTGACCAACCCTGAAACCTGGGCGGTCGGTGCCGGTCTGCTGTCGGCCAATGCGCTGTTCCGCAATGGGCACAAGTACCTGGGCCCGATCGGATTTGTCAACAGCTGGTTCATCGGCATGTACATGTTCTTCCTGCTGTTCAACTACGGTCTCTGGGCGTGCATCCTCGTGCACTTCCTCTATGACCTGCTCATCTTCGCGGTTCGCTTCGTCGACCGCGCTGTCGAGCGGGCAATGGCCAGCTCTAAGTAGGCGCAAGTAAGGCTGTGAGGGATGGCTCACAACCTCGCAAGGGGCAATGCCATGCATCGCCCGGGCTGGTCCCATGCCCACGCCCCCCTCCGGCGGCATCATTTCCGAAACGAAGTACCAGTCAGGGGCGCGCCGTATCGTTGCGCCGCTGGCAGCTCCGAGCACGGAGACGGCTCTTCACCCATCCTGTGAGGAGCCGTCTCTGTGCATATCAAGGCGAAAGGAAAAAATGTAGCTTGAGTAATGAAAGTGGTGGCAGTGGAAAACCATTGCCGGATATCGATCAACTTCTCCGCTCGATTCTCGCTGAAGCGGGCCAACAGAAAGACTCGGGTGTCGTCTCGAAAGGGCCGGAACGATTCGAGTTTTCACGAAGACCGCGGCTACCGGAGTCGAAGGAGCCGCTCTTGCTCTTCGTGGACGGCAGCGGCACTGTCTATATCGGCAAGACCAAACAACCCTGGGGCGGTAGCGACCGGCTCTGGATCTCGGTCAACACCGAAGTTCGCTTCGAGGGCGACTTCGTAGTTGAAGTGCAATCGACGTTGCGTGGAATCGATTGCACGTTGAAGACGGATGTCTCTCAAAGGAGCGGTTCGTCCTTCACGCTGAGGCACGGTGTGATCGTCCTTAGGGACTGGACCAAGGTTAAGTTGCGTGGCGAAACGCAGGCCGAGGTACACAGTTGCATTTCGGTGACCGGCTCGGACCGAAGTTGCGTCAAAGGGTTGCTCTGCAATTTCGTGCGGGCGCTTGAAGACTGCGAATTCGATCTGCGCTCCTGTGGAACGGTCGAATCATGGAAGCCAGCCCGAGGCAGAGTCACTTCTTGCCGAATCTTCCAGCAGTACGACAAGTCCTCGGATCGCCCCGGCTTTCCGGACTGAAAAGTGCAGGTTCGGTTGTGACCGGTTGACGAAGCTTCTGGGCGGTAGTATCTGATCTGCTGCCATTTTTCTGGTGATCAGGGCTGTTGTGTTTGCTGAGAAGCGCACAGAGCCTTGTCTTTTGCTTGCAAAAACTATAAGGCATAGTAATACCTGCTGTTACTTCGTCCTGCTTGTGCGGAGCGTGTATGCAATTGGGAGAATCTCCTTGCACTTCTTGTTCAAAAAACCGCGTGATTTAGCGCCGACAATCACAGTTGAAAAGCTCATTTCTCAACTGCAATTAACTTGTGATAAAGCGTACTTTCCCCATAGCATTGGAGCGGTAGAGAAGCTTATAGTTGAGGCGGCTAAACGTCCTGGGCGCCTGCCTTTTAGCCGATGCTCGCAACTTGAGATCGCAGGAGAATTAGATTTTGAACGCAACACTGCTGCAAACCCTCTGGCAAAAGTTCAACCGGTACAAACAGTGGTTGAGCGAGAGCAAAGTGGCCTTGCATACCCAGAGAGCATACATCTCTCGAATCAATCAGTACCTGGTTTTCCTTGCCACCGAAAACAACGCCTACGAGGAAGTTCTCACCAGCGCTCGCACGCGCGATCGGGCCGTTGAGGACTATAAGGACCACCTGAAGCACCATCTTAAGTACAGCCCGGCCACAATTAACACCACACTTTCTACCATCGATCACTTCTATCAGTTTCTCGGTTTGGGCGACGCTAATGTCGGCCGGGAAGAACTTGCTCGCGCGAAACCGGTCGCTCTGACCAGCGATGATGAACGTTGCTTGTTGGATGAGGTTCAACTATCAGGCTCCAAGAGAGATTTGAGCATAGTCTTACTCTTCTTGCGAGCAGGGCTCAGACTTGGTGAATGCGCCGCACTCAACTTGCAAGACGTCGAAAGTAAAAATGACCGTCTGACGATTAACATTCGCAGCTTTTCGAAGAATAGAGCCAGGCAGCTGTGTCTCGAGCCGGAGACAGCAGCCGCTGTAAAAGCGTGGCTTGCAAGACGGACTGTTCGCTTTCCGTCCTGCACCGATTCGGCGTTGTTCTTGAGCCGGCTGGGAAAACGAATCACAACAGCCGGTATCGATCTAATTATCCGCAAGCTTGGTCGGGCGGTTGGTCTGGAAATTTCTGCTGAGATTCTCAGGAATACTTGCTTGACAAAGATGCTGTTGAGCGGAAAAGACGTGCGTGCAGTCAAGAAATTGTCCGGACACAAACGACTCGAGACCACCAAGCGATATGGTCAGCCAGTCATCCTGGTATGCGAAGAAACACAGAATTCATCGCCGGTTGAAGTCGATCATATTCTCAGCATTACGCCGTTTGATCGATCCGGTGCTCGCTTGATCTTGACGGAGTAACTGTGATTGCTAGTGCACCGGTGGTGAATCGGGTGATGCGCACTACTGATGGTATCAGCTTGGTAGGATGAGGTTAATTCGGTGGGGACGTGCCAGAATCGTCCGCTCTTTGGAAGAATCGTTTAGACGCCTCAAACTCTCCGCTCTTTCGCAAGTAGCTCGCATACTCACGGTAGAACGCGCGCCGGCTTGCGTGATCGATCTCCGGATGCTCTGTACACAACTTGACACCCTCTTCGAATGTCTCCTTGGTCCTAACGTAATCCTTCATTTGCGTATAGATATTGCCGAGCTCCGTTAGATCCAGCAGGCAGAGTACTTGTCCCCAGCGGCGATCTCCCTTCAAAGCGTTCTTGGCGTATTGCTCTGCTTCTTGCAACCTTCCTTCCGTCAGCATCAGGTTTGCTATGTTCCTGTATGCACTGTTGACTAAGTACTCGCTCGAGCGAGGCAACGTCTTTCCAATCTCAATAATTTTCTTCCAAGCAACTTCGCTCTTCGGCAAGTCGCCTGTCTTCTCAAACAATACAGCTTTGTCTTGCAGGAAGAAGCAGAGATATTGCCCCTCTTCAGGAATGTTTTGGTTCAAGCTGGCAAAGATGCCATCAATCAGGTGGGAGACCTCAGCATACTTCGCGAGTGAGAGATAGATTACTGCGAGTATTTGCCTCGTTTCCAAACTCTCTCTTGAATTGTCCGGATAGTACTGGCCGACAATATTCATTCTGCTTTTTGCCAGCGGTTCCGCCTCCTTATTATTCGACATGGACAGTAGCGCTGTAACCCTATCTCTGAGTGCATGAGAAGCGATCTCCGCCTGCCTTAAGGCCGCCGTTTGGTTTCCCTCCTTCGACAATGCTTGGGCGATTAAAGTTCGCAGTTCGACCAACTCAGTAGACTCGGCTTTAAATTGCTTCTCAAATACAGGTTCCAGGCTTAACCCCACGGTTGAGGCAGCCGAATACTCCTTGGCCGCCAGTAACTTCTTGCACAAGCTCAAGCCAGTCTGCAGCAGTTCGCTGTCGTCGCTCAGACGGGATAGCTCGAGAATGCTGTACTGCAGGCGGGTCAAAGTCAGAGCGCCGAGATCTGAAATCAGAAAGGCTGCTGCACAAGATAACAACAGCCCAATCGCGACAACCAGCAGCATGAGTTTTTTCTGCTTGCTCTTGCGGTTGCCGGTTGGCAACGCTGCCGGAGTGCTCTCGGCCAAACTTGATGCTTGCTGGCGGAGCGCACCGGACAACTCCTCGGTGCTCTGAAAACGTTCAGCTGGTTGCTTTTTGATCGCCTTTTGCACAATGGAGTCTAGTGTTGGTGGCAACGAGGCATCCAGTGTAGAAAGTGGTGGTGGCATTTTTGCGATATGGGCTGAGGCAATCTCCGCCGGGCCGGAGCCTGGGAAAGGAGTGCTTCCGGAGAGCGCCTGGTACATGACGCAACCCAGTGAATAGAGATCTGAACGACAATCTACTGTCCTTCCCAGGTACTGCTCAGGGCTCATATTCACTGGACTGGCAAACGTTTGGCCGGTGGCTGTCAACTGTTGCATCTCCCCGCCGCTTGGATCGAACGCTTTTGCAATGCCAAAATCCAACAGCTTCACGCTTTCAACCCGAGAATCATCGCTGGTCAGCATGATGTTGCTTGCCTTGATGTCTCTGTGAATGATTCCGACCGAATGTGCAGCAGAGAGCGCATCACAAAGCTGCAAAAATATCTCTAGAGCTCGCCGCACGGGCAGCTTACCTTCTCTTGCCAGTACTGCCGCAAGAGTCTCCCCTTGTAAGTACTCCATCACAAGAAAGGGATCGCCCTGTGGAGAGACGCCAAAATCATAGACTTTTACGATCCCGGCAGCTTCCAATGTGCAGATAACCTTTGCTTCCTGACGGAAGCGCTCGAGCGCCTTCGGCTCCAGCCGCGCTGCCGGTCGCAGAATTTTGATCGCCACCTTGCGTTTGATCAACTGATGCTCAGCCAGAAAAACAGTACTCATACGGCCTTGGCCCAGTACCGACATCAAGAGATAGCGCTCATCGAGAGCGTCTCCCGGTGCGAGGCTGAGTTGCTTTACTTCGCTGTGTTCCACATGAGTATCCGTGACGAAGCCGCTTTGCCGCAGTGATCAGCACTTGGCGCTGAATAAGACTAATCTGCCCAGTCAAGAGAGGTTGTATTCAATCAGATGACAGCGCTGGCGATAAATCGCCAAGCTCATCTATGTGTTCCAATGGACTCCAGTCACATTCTGGTCACAATGCGCACATACACTACGGCACAGCTGAAGACTTCAGCTCTTCGAGCGAACACGAGCGCAATACTGGCCACAGTCCAGCAACTAGTTACAGTCCGCCATCGGGCCATTCGGCGATGGTTGCCAGACAGCCTTTTCCGCTGGCGCTGGCTGAAACACCAACAGTGGATTTGGCTTTGCCTTTTACTGTTCGGAACGCTTCTTGTAAAACTAAAAGATATAGTACTAGCAATTCAAAACGGCAAGTTATTGTCTTCCTTCCGTGCTGTTGCAATTATCCACATGGCCAAACGACATAGATGCGCTAAAGAAAAGATAGGTGTGCTTCAGCGGTGTCGGTGGCAAACATCCTTGCCACCGACACCGCCGATTGAGCTCTTCAGATGCGAGTTACTTCCGCTGGAAGCAACGGCCGCGATCGTTGTGGTGCCGCTTGTGGCGATCGCACCAGAAGCCGTAGCCCTGGCAGTAGTCGCCGTGCTTGTCGACGCGCCCGCGGTGATCGTTCAGCCGGTCGTTGGGATAGATCGGGCGGCCCCAGCGGTCGACGACTCGCCCCCAGGGATCCACGTAGATGCCCGGGTCCTGCGGGAAGGGGTATGGATAGGGATTCGGATACCCGCGATCCTGGTAGCGGTTGCTCCAGTAGGGATCGGTGCGGAGCGGGAGCGTGGGGTCGAAGCTGTACCCGCGGTTTAAGCCGCAGGCGCTACCGCGGCCTGGCACCCGGTGACCGGCTTCGGTGGGAGGGGGGCACGCGAAGGCCACGAGCAGAACGGCGAGGAACGGAGCGAACTTGAACGGTCGAGTCACGATGATCCTTCCAGCCCCAACAGGGCTCTGTTTGAAAGTCTGATTAGTACGCTTGTTTAGTCGCTGACGCCGAATGCTGTACTCTTTATGCCACCGCCAATCAGGTGAAAGTGAAAGGCAAAATGATTTTGTTCGAGAACAATGCAATCTCGCATCAAATCAAAGTGATCACCAATATTGATTTACCGTTTGAATTGGGATAAACACGCCGTCTTTGAATTGATAGATTGCTGCTAGCTCTGGGAAACAGCACAATTTCATAGGCGAGCAACAGACTAGCGGGCAGTTCGCGACCAATGCGCCTGTGTCCTACAGGCACCGCCGGTTGCCTGTCGTCCGCCAGTTTCTATAGCGGCCGTAGCTGCCGTCCAATTCTTACAATCGCATCGCTCATCCTCGTAACCTTCCCAGTCGGCTGCTCTCTAGCGGCAAAGAAGGACAGCGGAAATTACGAAGAGCAACGCTGCGACTGTAAGAATCGGACTGATATGCCAATTGTCTTGATTCTACAAACGTTGGACTCTAACAGTAGGGACAGTATCTGCTTCTCAAGCTACAGCAGAGGAAATTTCAACTACCAATCCAGACCGGGCGAGTTTAACAAAGAAAGGAGATCGAACCGCAATGTCGTCCGAAACTTTGTGGTTCGTCCAAGTCCTTACTACCGTTGCAGCCTGGTTTGCAGCCAGTGGACTTGAACCTGTCAGCGAAAAGAGAGGGCGTGGGTTCAACCTTGAACTTTAGGCATCTCAGCAAAGAAGTAAAAGCATTTTCGGTGCTATGTGAATAGCACCAGAAAGGACTGCCAACATGAGCATCTTCGTAATCCTGGCGTGGCTGTCGTTAGCAGCCTTCGCCTGCTACGTTCTTGCCGCATTTCGCTTCTGGCACAAGGAGGGCAAGAATCTACGACAGTCGGGATATCTTCCTCCACCCCCAAACTTTCTCGGACGGCTTGGCTACAGACTACTGGCCCGTCTTGCTTGCTTCATGTTTGTGGGACCAGTGAAAGTAATTGGCCGAGAAAATACGAAATTCAACGGCAAGCTCATCATCGTTCCCAACCACGTGTTTGAGGGCGATTTTGCCGTGATTAGCCAGGCTCTGCCGTTCGCCTATCGCCAGCTGGCAGTAGCCAGCGAAGTAGTGGGGCTGCGAGCCACCGCCGCAGCCTGGTTGGGCTTTTGCACAGTGCAAGGCGAGCGCGGCAAGGCTAAAAGCAAACACAGCGCTGATGCTGTGATTGAAACTGGGGCCAATATCTTGCGTAAGGATCGGGCCTTTCTCATGTTCCCCCAGGGATTGTTGATCCGCGAAAATGTCTTGCGACAAGAACAGTTCCGCACCGGTTGGATACGCATTCTCAACCTGGCCAGCGATACCATCGGCAAAGAAGAGCTGGCGGCACTGCCAATTGGCATTGTTTACGAAGACAATCCAATCATGGCTACCAGGTTCCACCGGTTGGTTAATTGGTTGCGCTTTCCCAATCTCTTGCTCAAACAGATCGGCTTGGCCGGCTTCCGCGTCTGGAAGTCTGTCGACAAGGACAAGGATGGCAGCCCGGTGAAGGTCACGGTCCGGTATTATGGCGCCACCGTGGTAGTGTCCAAACCGATTCCACTGAGCGCGCTTCCTTCAGATATTCACGAAGCAACCGAAGTTCTGCGAAAGGCTCTTCAAGCGGCTGTAGACAAGGCTCATAGCCACGCCACGAGTTGATCGAGAAGCGGTCCTGAAACGATCGGTCAGCGGTACTCGCACTCCTTTGAGGTCGCATCGGCTTCTGGGCAGGAAGCGGTTTCCTGCCCGTATCACGGACTCAGTTTGAAGGGGGGTTATCTATGTCACCAAGTATGCAATTTTTCGTCGGGTTGTTTTTCGGCTTCTATTACTACTTGCTGCTGTCTTTTATTACAGCAGCGGCTTTCATGCCGTTCTGGGACGTCCCCGATCAGTGGACCACCAAACGAATCAAGATCTGGTGCGCCATTGCTCTTCCGCTGTCTGAAGGGTGTGCCTGCTATGCCGCATCCGGGCATGGCACCATCGCTGTCTTGACTTCAGCAATCACCGTGATTGCGCTCTTCGTATGGGTGGCAATAGCCTGGAAACTGGCAGGTAGTGTCGACTCGGGGCAAAAGCCGCAGTAAAATATACTGCTGCCATCTCTTTCCCGATCATCACCACGGTTGCGTTTGACCTGGTGAAACCGAGCGGCTGTCAGCCGCATGTGCACTTGTGAGAACCAACGAATGGCCATCTTCATCCCCTTGCGTCTTCAGAGTGGAAAGTTCTGCGACCTCCGAACGGCTGCTCTGTGCGACTGCGCAGACCACGTCATCGTCCTGCGGTTTCTGCAGGCTGGAAAACCTCTGCCGGAGGACGAGATTCTTGAGCCGGACGAGGCCGATCGGCTCGCCGAGATGCTCAAGGGCGCGGCGACTGCGGCGCGCCAGGAAAAGATCGATGCGTTCCTGAAACGCTTCGACGCCTGGGAGGGCGTAGTCAGCGGGACAGCACCGCAGCCGGACATCCGCTCTGGCGGCGGCCGGTCTTGCGGCACCGCCAGCATCGGCATGATGAAGCGCGAGATCAAGTTGATGTGGAAGCACCTGGACGACGGCGCCAAGGCCCGCATCCGCCGGTACTTCGCTGTTAACGAGAGCTATGACCCGCCGCTCGTAAACATGTGACCCGGTCCGCTTTGACTTCTGCCTCGGCCTCATCACTTCCCGGATTAAGCGTGATGAGGCTTTTCTTTTTGGGGTGGTATAACTATATGCAAGAGTATATATTTTGAATATTAGAGAGGGGCAGACGCTGTCCTAAAGCTCGTTGAATTTCGAAATTGGTGATGACCTCCCCTGCCAAGCAGCGATGCCTGGGTAGGTTTGAGTTGCGAAACAAAAAA
>JAGVKB010000089.1 GCA_020050835.1 Candidatus Obscuribacterales bacterium
GTATATCGAGGAAAACTGTACGAGGACGGAATCAAAAAAGACTCAAAACTAAGTGAGGTAGCCGCCTGAGAGATTTACACACCTCTTGACGGAACCTCGGAGCGGCACTTAGGCATAGCTAAGAGGGCCAGAGATGGCGCTAGTTTGGTTGCCGCTTCGGCTGGAATAAAAAGGCTACATTCTGGAACTTGTTGGGCAGCACTGCGTAGTTGCCGGATTAGTCTTTCAAGATGTTCATGGGGTGAGGCAATTTCACATCTTTTCCTCGCGCTCCAGTATGACCCATTGCTTGCTCTCCGAGTAATTGGATCTACATTTGTTAGGCGGCTTGGCTCGCCTGCAAAAGGCTTTAGTGACCATCCTCGATTGGCAGGCGAAAGCGTTACAGCAGCCACACGCCTTGAAGTAGGCGTATGCGCGCCGGAAGATTGAGCTTAGTTAGCTTGCTATTTTGCCTCAGTTTTCTCTCACTCCCAATTGGTTCGCTGCCAAACCTAGACCTGCAAACATCCAACCATAAAATGTTGGGGTACCACCCATCACAAGCTGAGAAAAAGGGAAGAAAGGTACTAAAAAGCCCAACAATAAAATTGGTAATGGATTGGTTGTGCGAGAAACTGCCTTGAAAGCACCTACAATGACCCAGCCACAGAACAACAACCGGTACAGTATGTATGAAATTCCAGTAAAACCACCCTCTTCAATTATCTTTGGCCACTCCCCTTCACTTACACTCTCAGTCTTCTGACCGGACAGAATTACTGTTGCGCCACTACTTCCTACCCCTATACCATAGCCTAATATTGGTGCTTCTGAAATTGCACTTAGTGTCGTTTCGAGCAAAAATAGTGGGCTCGCTCTTTGCACAACGTCAGCGGCGACTCCTTCAGAAGAGCCCTTTAGTCTCTTCGATTGAGACTCTAGTGCCTCTGGAAAAAGGTTGTTCATTAGTACGACACCTCCTCCGCAGATTAGCAGCAAAGAAGCGAAGCCAAGAAAAGACCTCGTGAAGTTTACTTTTTTCGATACATACACAATATAAACGCAAGCGGCAGCGAGACTCGTAGCGGCATAGAATAAAATTGCGCGACTTCCGTTTAGAGCAATGTTTATAACAACTGCCAGGGTCGCTATGATACTCGGGACGTATCCAATTGGGCGTTGCAGTCTTGGTAAGAGCCACACAGTTAAAACAATGGGAATGAGGCTTGCCACAAAAGTAGTTTGTCCGGTGAGAAAGCTAAATGTTCCACAAGTACGAACTGCTTCTCCGATTAAATGCGGCTCCCGATACTGATCAACATATCTGTTGATCCAATGACTCGGAGGCGACTTGAATTGGAAATAGACAAGACCAGCAATCGGTATTGCTACAAATAATGTTTCTCGCATCAGTCGAGCCAAATCTTTCCCTCGAAAGTTTTCCCCAATTATGAATGCCAACGGAATGTACCAAAAATAGTTTCTCAAGCCGTAGGCTACAATCAACGGGTTGCTGTCAATGAGAACTACCTGCAAGCAAGCTAATATCAGGTAAAGTCCTGCAATTGACCAACTGGCGACAATTAGCAAATCTTGTTTGGGCCACATTCGATACTTGCACGCCAGAATATAAGTAATCAATACAAACGGATCCTTGAGAAAGTAGATTACCGTTCCGTACTCTGGAAACGCCCATTTGCGAAGCGCGCCTTCAAAGATAGTCAACCAATAGGAAATGAACACTAAACCAACCAACAAACGGCGAACGGTTTCACTGTTTCCGGTTTCAATTTGTTGTTGACTGCTCATGGTAGGGTTTAGTTTTCACTCGTATTCTATCTAGCTACTGGTTCCAATTCTGATACCAGCATGCTGGTAGACATTAAGAACCTCTTCTGCCAATCTCTCTCTCGAGAAGCGCTGTGCGGCTGTAATTCGAGCTTGAAGTGACAGCCTTTCCCGCTCAGCTGGGTTGTCCAACATTGTTCTTATCTTTGATGCGAGACTTTCTGAATCCCCAGGACTGAAGCCCAATGCGTTAATGCCGTCTAAAAAAATTTCAGACGCTCCGCCGGACGCTGAGACTATGACTGATTTTTGGCAAGCCATAGCCTCAGCAATTGTGCGACCGAATGGTTCTGGTTGTGTGCTAGCGTGAACCACAATATCCAATCCTCGGTATATCTCTGCAATCCTTTCTTGAAATGGGATGAATCCCACGTACGCTTCAAGGTGTAAGCTTCTTACCTTTTCACGCAGCGACTGCTCAGTTAATTGGGACCCTCCGGTACGATAGATGGCACCACCTATTATGAAGAATCTGATCGGAGTTCCTGATAAATTGGAAACGACCTGGGCTGCAGCCTCTAAGAATACTTCATGCCCTTTCCACCTGGCATAAGTAGCGACCAGGCCAATGCGGATGGTTCCCGCGTCCGCCTGTGTTAAACCCGCTAGGCGGTCTAGGTCCGCTACATGTCCGACGGATGGATTGAATTCTTGGACGTCGATAGCATCATATACAACGGAAATTGGGATAGGACCAAGCATTAGCTGAGACTCTTTTGCAACAGCTTTGGAAATCGCAATAGCGTGAGTTGCGGTGGCTGCTGACCAGCGCAGTGCATGAGAAGCTAGAGGTCTTGATTTGATGAAGTCTCGCAAGTGTAAAATGACCGGCACCCCCTTGATGCGAGCCATTCGAGTAAGTATGTGGAACTTAATACCATTAGAGTGTATTACACTTGGTTGGATAGACGCCAGCTTGGCCGAAAGCAACGTAGCGTATTTATTGGCTTGCCAAAGGGCAGATATCGCACGCCAAACATACTCTATTTGGTCGGCTTTCGATAAGCGTTGGACTAGTCCCGAATCGCCTAGTTCCAGTATTTGCTTAGGTAAGGGCATGATGATTGTTCGCACCCCTAGCTTGGCGGCCTCGCTAACAAATGGACCATCGCTTCCGCATATAACTATTTGGTCAATCTGGGAATCTCTAGTCTGTAATGCATACATGAGATCGAGTAGGCAGCGCTCAGCTCCACCTAGTTCACCAATCGGTTCTAGAAACACTATTCGCAAGTGATGTAGTAGTCCAGTCTTTGGATAGATTTTGGTATATTACTAGTGAATTGAATTGCGATCAAAGATTGAGCCTATACTTTCTAAGCTTAGTACATTCAGTTGGCAGTCAAAATTGATGTAGAAGTTACAGCAGAGTCAACTTGAGAATACGCAGACAGGCTAGGTCTCTGTATCTTTTTCGCAGGGAAAAGCTAGCCAACAAGAACTCGACAATTTATCCCGTCGATTCTGAAATACAGCTTGACGGCTTCTGTGCTTGTGATAAGTCTCTCCAACCAATTCCTTACGAACGGTACAACATCTCCTTAAAATGTATTTTCCAGCTATTAGTGTTCGCAGACGAGTCGGATAATATTTAGGTATGGAATGCTACTGGAACTAGGAACGGCGT
Organism: Candidatus Obscuribacterales bacterium; assembly: GCA_020050835.1. Lineage (GTDB taxonomy): Bacteria > Cyanobacteriota > Vampirovibrionia > Obscuribacterales > Obscuribacteraceae > JAGVKB01. The sequence continues at coordinate 3,458 of JAGVKB010000089.1, forward strand.
GAAGATTCTGCTCCAATCTTATTGGTTTTGGCCAAGCATAGGAGGGCTAGAGACCACCAGCCACCTTTTAGCAAAAGGTTGGTCTGAGGCTGGACATGTCGTCACTGTGGTAACGCATACTCCGTCCTCGCATGAGAGGACGGAACCATATGTTGTTGCTCGTTGGAGTGGCTGGCAGAGAGCATTGGAGCTGGCACGGAAGCATGACATTATATATGCCAACGGCTGCTCAACCCATTTCTTCCCACTGGCTTTATTATACGGAAAACCGTTTGTGTGGACTCAAGCTGACTATAGCTTGAAGCTCCGCCCGAGTGCTGTTTGGACGGTAAGCCGCCCAGCGGAGTCGATCTCAGAAAGGAGTTCTTTGACTTCGAGTATTTATCGCCTTATGCAGATAGTGGGGCGACGAGTAGTAGCAGAGTTTGCTGATGCTAATGTAGCAATCACTCGTAATATCGCATTGCGTCAGCCTCTGCCACGACAGCACCTGATCTATAACCCATTTGACTATAAGACTTACGCGGCAATTCGGAATGGAAAAGCAGCTGTCCCAGTGAAATACACCTTCGGCTTTCTGGGACGGTTAGTGAAAGAAAAGGGAGTTGAGGATTTATTGCATGCGTTGTCTATGCTCAACCATTCTCGAAGGCATTGCGGAGAGCCGCCTGAAAAATTGCAAGTTATAGGTGATGGGCCGGATCGAACCTTCCTAACCCACCTTGCTGAGCGACTCCATATTGCGGCAGATGTTGATTGGAGCGGATTCAAAACTGGTGAGGAATTGGCACAAGCCATTAAGTCCACAGCAGTGTTTGTCGTACCATCGCGATGGGAAGAACCTATGGGGGTAGTCGCTCTTGAGTTAATGGCCGCTGGCAAACCCATTATAGTGTCGGCTCGCGGGGGGTTGTCAGAATGTGCTGGCAATGCTTGTCTAACGTTTGAAAACGGAAACAGACGCACCCTTTGCGATACAATGGTTCGTTTATCGCAAGATACTGAGCTACAGTCACTGTTGATACAGAAAGGATTAGTGAGGATCGAGAAATTTGCTCCTGAGGTAGCGATATGTGAGTATTTGAAATTGTTCGAAGAAGTACTCGCGCACCGGAAAGGAAAGCTCATACTGTAGGCTAACCGCCACCAATCGCGATGTGGGATCAGGCCAACCAATCAGCAGCCTATTAGGCGAAATCGGCAAATTCATCTAGGGCCTTTTCTTCGTCGAACTTACTTAGTACAAGGTCCCGTCCGAGGAATGCTCTCCGCCTGCTTTCCGAGCCAGAATTCAACACTTCCATCAAAGCCTCGGCTAGCTTGGAATCGTCATTGGGCGGTACTGTCCATCCCGTGACGCCATCGACGATTGTCTCATTGAGCCCTCCGACAGACGACGCAATTACTGGAATTCCACAAGCCAATGCCTCTAGTGGGGATATTCCCAGCCCTTCTTCTAAGCTTGCCTGTATGCATACGTCAGCTGCTTGGTAGAACTCAGGCAGACCAAGGAATGGATGCCTGGCTTGCTGAGCAATCACTCGGTTGTCAACGCCCAGGGCGCGCGCCTCGTCAAGGAATTCTCGATAGCCACCGCTTGTGTTCATGAGCCAAACGTCGATCCCTCTATCTAGCAGACGTCTCAAGCTCCGAAGCACGGTGCGAAAGTCCTTCTCCGGTACTACACGGCTACTGTAGAAGATTAGTTTCCCGGCAACTGGAAGTTTGAGCTTTGCACGTATTGACTCTCTGGAAAGTTCGGCTGGTTTGAATATCAGCGAATTAACCCCATAGGCAGGAATCACTCGAATCTCTGCACTCGAAGCCCCATGACTTCGAATAAGCTCGGCGAGGTAGTTGCTTACAGCTATGAACCGTTTGCTCATTGAACAGTTGAGGCGTGCTAATAGGAGCCAAGCTAAATAACCAGCGGCAGAATACCGCTTTGAGATTATCGGATTGATTCTCCGACACGCATAATATCGTTCGCTTGGGCACACGGCATAAACAACTAACATCCGGGGTCTGTCAAACAGCGCGAGATTTGAACACAATGCCGCAAGTCCATATCCCAATACCACGTATGAATCAAAGCTTTGCATATTACGCCTGACAAAACTCAACAAGAAAAGGCCGAATTTTAAGCGAGAGGCGGGACCTATCACTACCTTGAGCTTTCCGTTGGTAGGCTGGCTTGTTATCGGCTCCTTATCATTTCGCCTAGAGACAAGCGTCAAATCGACTCGTTGGGAAAGTCCATCTATGAGCCGAAAGTCGACCATTCCCTCCGCGATAAAACAGACTTGTTTGCGCTTGTTCATACCTTAAGTCTACAATCCTTACTGGGTATGAGAGTAAGTATGAAAATGACCACTGTTTAGCCGCTGGATGATTGATGGAGCAACTTAAAATAGCGTTTTTTGCAGCTTTGCTGCCGAGTGCCGGCCGCAAAGTTGGGGGAGTTGACTATGCAATTCATAGGTTGGCCAATGAATTGGCCAAAACCGAGATCGTGACAGTGTTTAGCCTGTCCGAATGCCCTGACAATGCTATCTACCACCATAAGAAGGTGTTCTATAGCTGGCTAGCCCGTCCCCTTGCTAGACTTTGTATTTTGCCGTGGCTCCTCAATTTTATCGACTTTTCAGACTTCGATGTACTTCATATTCACGGCGATGACTGGTTTTATCTCTGGAGAACTTGTCCTACTGTCAGATCGATGCACGGCTCGTCGCTCCGGGAGGCGGTTACAGCGACGACGTTAAAGCGAAAAGCCTGGTGTTTCCTTGCCTACTGCCTAGAACGCTTATCCATTGCATTAGCTGACGTATCTCTGGCCGTGGGCGGAGGAACAGCCTCTCAGTATAGGCTAACAAGAGTAGTAGACAATGGCTTCGACCCAACAGTTTTCTTTCCTGGGGAAAAGGCTAAAGAACCGATACTTCTGTATGTGGGAACATGGAAGGGGCGGAAGCGTGGCAGTTTTCTCTTCAATCTTTTCGTTACTCGCATTTATCCGCAGTTTCCAACTGCTAAACTGCACATGGTCACGGACTATTGCGCCGACCATAAGAATGTTATCCATGAACGATATCCCTCAGACTTGGAACTAGCCAGGCTCTATCGCAAAGCATGGATTTTTGCTTACCCAAGCGTTTATGAAGGCTTTGGTATCCCTTACCTTGAGTCCCTTGCAAGCGGAACGGCAATTGTTTGCTCTCCAAACGAAGGCGCAACGTATGTTCTGGAGAATGGAACCTTTGGACTGATAGTAGAGGATGAAGCGTTTGCTGATGCGTTACTGGAGTTGCTTCAGGATGACAAAAAGCGAAGCGCTCTCGCGAGAGCTGGTGTGGAAAGAGCGAGTGGCTTAACATGGACTGTCAGTGCTTTGGACCATCACTCGTTCTATCAAGAAGCAATTGAGGACTTCAGGAAATGAGAAAATCGTTTTTTTTTGCAATTGGCGATGGTCTTTAAGCAATTTTGACTAAATTCTGCTGGGCAATCATCGCTGGAGAATTCCCCCCGCAGGTGGGAGGAGTTGCAGATTACACAGCTCAAATTGCTTCAAATTTGGCTCTGGCTGGAGATGAAGTGCATGTTTGGGCGCCACAACCATGTAGAGGTGAAGATACCTTCAGCGTACATCCGCTACCGGATCATTTCGGTCCCTACTCGCTCGCTCTGCTAACCAAGGAGATTAACAAGCTTCCACTCCAACGCCGGCTATTGGTTCAATACGTACCGCAGTCATTTGGCTGGAGAGGTGCAAATTTACCGTTCTGCATGTGGCTTGCTAACAGGTGCAGAACGGACCATGTCTGGACCATGTTCCATGAAGTTTGCATTGCTGAAGATAGTAGCGCGCCGCTGAAATACAAATTGTTGAGAGACGCTCAGGTTCTAATGGCACGAACTGCTGCCACGAACTCTGAACGAGTTTTTGTGACAATTCCTGCTTGGAGCGATACGTTATCTAAGATTGTCTCCCGGCCAGTTCTTGCAGAAGAGTTGCCCGTTCCAAGCAATTTGCCTTTGAGCGTGGAGCCGCACGAAGTATTAACCTTGCGCAAGAAACTTGGTATTACCGAAGGCAAACCAGCTTATGGTTATTTCGGCACTTGTCCGGAGTATGTCAGGAAAATCTTAACCCCGGTCCTGCAAGAACTATTGACTCGAAATGCTTGCGCTACTGCTGTTTTGATTGGTCCAGGTTGCCTGGATATCACTAAAATGTTGACATGCAATTCGCCCGAGCTAGTCTCTCGGATAATTGCCCCTGGTACACTTCCGGACTACAAAGCAGCACTTCACATTGCAGCAAGTGACTTAATGCTATACCCATTCCCAGACGGGATTAGCGGTCGTAGGACAAGCTTTCTGGCGAGCCTGGCGCTCGGCAAACCAATCATCGGCTCGTCCGGACACTTGACCGAACCCTTCTGGGCTAAGAGCCAATCAGTCGTACTCGTCGATCCATTTACTATGGGAGCAATGGTGTCCGCCGCAGAAGAGCTGGTTCTACAAAGGGACCGCCAAGCTGAGCTGATGACAAAAGCGCGTACATTCTACAAAGAAAAATTCGCAGTCGAGCTAACTATTTCTGCGTTGCGACGATGACCGAAATTGACATAAGCACTACCATGGCGTTGCTAGAATCTATGTAGGCAGGCTTTCTACCGTGAATCAATATTGAGATTGCTTTGCACAGTCATTTTTGCGAATGTGTTCACCCAGTAAGGCGATAGCGATGGAAGTCAAACTAGTACCAGATTTGCCAGCCTATGGAAGCTTGAGCATGGCAAGGTATCATCAGGAATTGCGAGCAGCGCTCCTGCAAGTCGCAGAGGGCGGAGAAGACATAGCAGATGTCAAACTTCCTGGACATACTTATGCCTACACAGGAATGAAGAACTCTTTCTGCAAACGTTGGCTTTTAAGATTTGATCGCTGGCTAACTTACCCCACACTTCTCCGAAGCTATCACCCTGACCTCTTTCATGTCTTAGATCAAAGCTACAGCCAACTGGTTTTTGCTGCCCCTAAAGTTAGGACAATCGTAACCTGTCACGACCTTATCCCACTGAGGAACTTACGGGGCGATTTCTCTTTAGATTATGGTTCGTTCGCTACGAAAGCCTACCTTAGAATTATGGAGGGGCTAAAGAGAGCTGCACATATAATTGCGGTCTCCGAAGCGACACGCGACGATCTTGAGAACCTCCTGGGGATCGAAAGACAAAAAATAACGGTAGTTTACTCCGGAATTAATTCGGCGTTTGAAGGTAACACGGCCTCGCTAAGTACTTCGAAAAAACAAGCACTTCGAAATAGCCTCAGTCTACCTACGACGGGCAAGATGATCTTACACGTAGGCTCCAACGCTCCGTATAAGAATGTTATGACCATCATTAAAGCGCTTCCTAAAGTGCAGTTTGGGGAAGAAGTCTGGTTTGTGATGGTCGGTAGCTCAGAACGCCAGGAAGAGCGGCGAGAAGCAAGCAATCTCGGAGTGGCTGATCGAGTAATAAGTGTGCGCGGAATCAACCAGGATCAAACACTAGCCCAATATTACAGAGCTAGTGACGTTTTTGTGTTCCCCTCAATCTGGGAGGGCTTTGGCTGGCCACCACTAGAGGCAATGTCTTGTGGAACGCCTGTTATTACCTCGTCGGTACCGGCGCTTCGTGAGATTGTTGGAGAAGCTGCCATTCAAGTAGCTCCTGAAAACAGTGTATTGCTGGCGAATGCTATTTCACGCGTTTTGGGAGATGCCAACTTGAGAAATGACTTGATTGCACGTGGACTAAGTCGTGCCAAGCAGTTCAATTGGATCACATCCGCTCGGCAGACTCTGTCCGTATATAGACAGTTGTGCGAAGAGGCAAGAATCCTTAACCCAACCCTCATTACTTGACAGCAAGTTTGCTAATTCCACTAGAAAATGAGTGTGTGATTAGACTTTGAGTAATTTGGGTATCAAGTTGTTTAGGGAGGGGTGCCTTGCAGCTTGTTCCGGGGATGGGAGCTGAAACGTACCGAGGTTGGGTATGCAGGCTCACAAATGTGTGCCAATGTAGCTGCTTCTCAGGAGGTTTGGGCTGCGTCGACTAGTTCGAGGGGAGTCTAGGAGGCAAGGGTTTATGGCTTCAGTACTACAGGTCTGTACGTACTACAATCCGCTAGGGGGAATAGAAAGTGCCATTCTACAGCTAGTTGACGGACTCAAGTCTAGATGTCGAGTGGATGTTCTTTGCACCAAGAATGGACCGGGAGTCGATATTAGAGAGATGGATGGTGTCACGGTCACATCGGTAGGCAGCTGGCTGAATGTCACGGGACGCCCATTAGCTCACCTATTTCCATTGGAGCTCCTTAATCGCACTACGGACATTATGCACTACCACCTCCCATTTCCATTGGGAGTTGCATCGCATCTACTGGTCCGACCGAAGACAAAGTTAGTTGTGACTTTTCACTGTGACCTGAGTCGATACCATGGTTTCAAGAAAGTGTTCGAGCCGGTCAACCAAGCATTTTTGGATGCTTGTGATGCTATTCTGGTCACGTCTAAAGACTTGATAGAAAATACACCTTGTTTGCGCCCCCACATGGATCGGTGTTATGTCGTTCCTTATGGGGTCGATCCACAACGATTTGAAGATCCTAGGCACGCGCAGATTGCATCGATTCACAAGAAGTATGGCAAGCGATTTGCGCTGTTTGTCGGACGATTGGCATACTACAAAGGACTGGACGTACTGATAGAGTCAATGAAGCAGGTGGATTTCCCTCTGGTTATTGTTGGGAGTGGAGAGGTAGAAGCTGATGCAAGGAGACAGGTCGCCGAAGCAGGACTGGAGAGTAGAATTCACTTCGCTGGTAGTTTGTACGATAAAAGTCTAATCGATATGTATCACGCGTGTGAGATGTTTGTCCTCCCATCGACTTCGTCGGCTGAGGCTTTTGGACTGGTTCAAGTAGAGGCTATGATGGCAGGAAAACCAGTGATCAATACATTTCTTGAAACCGGCGTACCAACGGTAAGCGTACATAACGAAACCGGCATTACAGTTCCCCCTTCCGACCATCACGCGCTTGCAGAAGCGATGAATTGCCTTTTCAAGGACGATGCTACACGACAGCAGCTTGGCTCTCAGGCGAAGCTCAGAGCTTTAGAATTGTACACAGCCGAGCGTTACAACAACAATGTTTGGTCAATCTATCAAAGCTTGCTTGCTGACGGTGTTCAGCAAGAAGCCATAAAGGCCGTTGACGCTCGAACGCGCAAAACTCATTCAGTCATGGCCGGACATTGAAGTTAAACGTGTTGGTTGGTTTTGCGCCACAAAACGAACACATCCAGGAGCAGTCTGACATACATGCCTGCTCAGCCAAACAGAGTTTTGTATCTCGATGGAATAGAAAAGTAGAAGGGAAAGCGACTTTTGAAAGTAATCATCACTGGTGTCTGTGGGTTCATAGGTACGCACACTGCTGCCAAGCTCTTGCGTGGTGGACACGAGGTCGTTGGTTGTGACAACCTTTCTAGAGCTGGAGGGCTGCAGAATCTTCAGTGGTTAAGAGACTTAGGCGGGCAATTTCAATTCGTAAAATGCGATCTACGAGATGAACTTAACGTTGCATCTTTAGTAGCTTCCAATTCTGATGCGAATGCAATTGTTCACCTTGGCGCCCAAGTGGCCGTGACTACGTCGGTAAAGGATCCAAAGACAGACTTCTATGTGAACGCTCTCGGGACCTTGAACCTTTTAGAAGCTGCCAGAAATCACTGTCCAACAGCAGCATTTTTGTTTTCCTCCACCAACAAGGTCTACGGGCAGTTGGATCATCTTGAGGTTGCTAGTTGCAAGGAGCGTTATGAGTTCAAAGACCAACCAAATGGCGTAGATGAATCGACGCCATTGGAGTTTCATTCCCCCTATGGTTGCTCAAAAGGTGCTGCTGACCAGTACGTTCTGGACTATAGCAGGATCTATGGCTTGCGGTCGGTAGTCTTCCGGCAGTCCTGTATTTTTGGAACACGTCAGTTCGGCATTGAGGATCAAGGTTGGGTTGCCTGGTTTGCAATATGTTCTTCGGTCGGAATGCCCTTAACTATCTACGGTGACGGCAAGCAAATACGTGATTTGCTCTGGATTGACGATCTTGTAGATCTCTATATCAAGGCAATAGATCGCATCGATCGAGTGAATGGAAATGCGTATAACATAGGAGGTGGTCCCACTAACACACTCTCTATCTTAGAACTAGTAGGTCATCTGAATCGCCTACTGGGAAAGACGATCAGTTGTAACTTCGCTGAATGGCGTCCAGGTGATCAAAAGGTCTATATCTCCAACACCGCAAAGGCCCAAGATCATTTAGATTGGCGCCCTACCGTTTGCCCGGAAGAGGGACTAGAACGGCTTTTACATTGGGCCGCTCATTCTGAACAGCTTCTACGAGAAGTGTTAGATGGCTTACCAGTTCTTGAGAATTTGAGTCCGAGATGAATTTCCGAGTGGGGCTGGCAGGATGAAAAATTTGGCAGTAGCTGCATATGACCGGCAGATTTTTGTAACTGGCACTTGCTCCACATTTTAAGCGTAATTAGAGCTGAGAAAGTACACTTCTGCCTTGAGACTTGCGCTTCTGCCCAGTAACAATAACTCCTAGTGCAAAACAATAAGACCAAATTTGATCCGCTTTCGAACTCCTAACATACCTTATCGATTGTCTGTTCTGAAGGGCAAATTACTCTCTCATGTATATCGTATGTTCCTGCCTTGGATCGTCCAGCTCGCCATTGAGCCAGCTCCCGCAGTTGGAGTCTCGGTATATGCCCTATCTTGTGAGCGCGACATTGCCTTTCAAGTCGCCAGCATTCGCTCCTTCATTAGGCATGTTGGAGTACCCAATCAGTTCACGGTAGTTTCAGATGGTACATATTCCGAAAGAAGTTATGACTTGTTGAGACGAATCCATCCTTGCGTGCGTCTAGCAAGTCTTAACGACATGTTGAAGAATGACCTTCCCACCAGCGTCTTATCATACGCACAATCTCACTTCCTGGGGCGGAAGCTAGCCTTACTTCTTTCTCTTCCCGTAATTGAACCGACCATCTATTCGGATTCCGATATTCTCTACTTCCCAGGTGGCTCTGAGCTTCGCGACATTGTCGAGCAAGCCGATGCCAAACCAAGATATCTGCTTGACAGTGAGTTCTCTCTCGATCCAAAAATCCTCTTCTGTGGACAAGAGTTTTTGAACCCAGTCAACGCAGGGTTCATGATGCTTTTTAGGGAACTCGACTGGCAACCAGCGTTAACCAGGCTAGATCAGTATGCAGGCAATCCTGCCTATTTCACGGAGCAAACAATAGTTCACCTTACCCTTCATCGGGCGAAAGCTATTCAACTTGCTCCCGAAAAGTATGTTTGTACCAGGGATGATGAGGAGATTTACTCCGACAAGTACATAGGTGGTAACATTGCTCTAAGGCACTATGTTGGACCAATAAGGCACAAGTTCTGGTCCTACTTAGGTTGAATTGGTTAAACAGAATTGCCTCCTGACTATAACGATCAGCAATGGGCATCTGGTTACGCGAAGTACTACAACATGCCCAGAGTTAGCGTTTTAATACCAGCCTATAATCCTGGTGCTTACTTGAACGCTGCTGTCCAGTCAGTGATCAATCAAACTTATACGGATTGGGAAATTGTGCTTGTTGATGATGGATCAACCGAGCCGCTGAGTGATTTCCTTCCTCCTCATTCGGAAGCGAAGATTAATCTGATTCGACAACCGCACCAAGGTCAGTCAGCTGCCAGAAACGTCGGGATTCTCAGCTCCGATAGCGAATTCATTGCCCTGCTTGATGCTGACGACCTGTGGAAACCTACAAAACTACAACGCCAGATTGAAGCTCTGTGCAACCAGTTAGACGTCGGTCTATGCTTTACGGAATTTGAGATCATCGATTCAAATGCAAGGCAAATTGCTAGCAGTCGCCCAGTCAATCGAACATCGTATCTTTCGCTCCTTGAAAATGGTGCTTTCCATACTAGCACTGTCATGATTCGACGCAGTTCCTTGGGGACTAGCGGTTACTTTGATACTTTGCTAGGCGCCTGCGAAGACTTCGATTTATGGTTGAAGATTGCGAAACGGGCTAAGTTTTTACATTTGCCGTCTGTGGAAGCATCTTACAGGAAGCATGAAAGTAATATGACAAACGATTACTGGCGACTGTATTTTTGGGAGAAAGAAATATACCGTCGCCATATCATTCTAGCCAGGGAGCAACAAGATCAAACAACCCTCAAATCTGTTCGGGTTGGACTTAGACGGATGAACAACTCGACTAGTTTCATAGCTTTTGCTCGTTGCATAGAAGCTTTCCGAGCCCGTAAGTTTCTGTTCTTGTTGCATGCGGCTAGAGCATTACTGCTAAGCCCAAGTGCAGTAGCTCGTTCAGTAATCGCTGGGCTAGTTAAACTAATACCCTCAATTTCGTAGCAGCAGCCAAGTTTCTGTGTTTCTACTAGTTCGGTGTGGTACATCAAGTAGCAGCACTTCAGAAGTCGACTTAAGGGGAAGAACAATCAGTTGATGGCAGGAGGGGCAAGGTCGATGGTACTTTGGACCGACCGATTGATTGACCGAGATAGGTTTGGGTCCATTTACACGGTGTGGTGATTTCGGTGTTGCCCAGAGCAGCTAAAGTTGATTCGTATCATATGGACTTATTCCGAAAGCCCGACAGCAACACTCCGAAAGGCAATTCCTTTCTTCGCTGCTATGAGGCAAGGATAGTTATGTTGTTAGCGCTTTTGTTAGTTGAGACAGTTGATTCGGTACACCCTATAAGCACGATAAGTTCTGAAAACCAGCGTAGGACTAATAAGTTATGTTTGGCCGAAGAACGTTTCAGTCCCTGTAGGCGATTTCTTCCAGCTGGAGGACTCATTGGCTATCTTACAGACTGTGATGTATCACTCTTGTTGACCTCAGCTAGAAGCGAGGAGATAATCTCGGCCGTATTAGAGCCGCCCAGAGTTTATTCTGATCATTTGAACTACCCAGCACCCTCGGGAAGCTGGGGGCTGAAGTACTATTATGCACAATACGCTTTATGTCCTCTGATCTTGGTGCGCAGCGTTTGTCCCGATATTTTCGTAGGGGATTTTGTGGAGGCGACAAGCTCCGCACGCCTTGAGAAAAGCGGCTTATTCATAGTGGTGAAGGACTTCGGAAATGGAACACTTATTTTAAGGAAAAGAGGGTGACAGCACTCTTCCTTCTACTTGTTTACTCAGCCTTTGTAGGGTATGAGCTTGTTCGACCAGTAAAGCGAAGCTTGCGCTGTAACAGTCAATTCGTATACACCTTATTACAGATTTGCATTGGTACCGGCATAGGTTTAGGAGTTACATCATGCCTGTTTTTTTACTGCATGAGCGCCTTTGGAAGTAGTTCCAGCAAGTCATTTTGGATTGCTGTGGGTGCGCTCGGCTTGATTGTTGTAACTGCGAAGCATTGTGGACGCAGAGTTTTACCCGAAATAGAAATAATCCACAAAGCTGTAAATGGCCAAGTCTCAATGCACATATCTGGCATATTGCTCCTCATTTTCTCGTTCAGTTTGTGTAACAGCACAATCTGGTTTATAACTCAATCTATGGCTCAACCTTACGGATGCCTGGATTCATGTGCTATCTGGAACCTTCGAGCAAGGTTCCTTTTTCGGTCGCCGGATACATGGCAAGTCGGACTCTCCGATCTTTTAGTGCATAGTGACTACCCATTACTCCTGCCAAGCCTAATAAGCGCTTGCTGGGCGCTAGTGCAGAAAGAAGACATACTTGTTCCTATCCTGATGGGGTTTATCTATACTGCACTTACATTGGTTCTCTTGGTACTTTCTGTTGGCTTATTCCGTGGTATCAATCAAGGGTTGTTAGCCGGTATTACTCTGCTGAGTTATCCTAATTTGATCATTTTTGGAGCGTCACAATGTGCTGATGTGCCACTGGGGTTTTACTACCTATCAGCAATTGTCCTTCTCGTATTAGCTCTTAGCTCAAAAGGAGGACACTGTTGGTTCTTAGTAGCGTTGAGCTCAGGCTTGGCAGCTTGGACAAAGAATGAGGGTATAGTGTTCGCTTTATCTATGTTTCTTCTTTTGCTTCTTTGCAACCTTCGAATTGATAGAAAACCAACACTAATAACCTTGGCTTGGATTGCAGCAGGCTTCTTAATTCCCGGGGGGGCGCTCCTTCTTTTTAAGGTTCGCCTGTCTGCGGAAAACGACGTTTTAAGCACTTTATCTATGTCCCTTTTACAGCAAAAGCTTTTCTACTGGCCGCGATACCAGCAGATTCTTTGTCAATTCGGTCAGGAATTGTTCAAGTTTCCCTATTGTCGGATCAATCCAATTCCGTTTCTTTTCTTGTATGGATTCATAGTTGGTAGCAGTCTCAATCGAAGATATCTGCGCGGAATTGTTGCGTCAGGATTGGCGATTGCACTGGTGTCACTGGGATACTTTTTCGTTTACGTTGTTACTCCCCACGATCTACATTGGCATCTTGATTGGTCACTAAAGAGGCTGATTCTACAATTGTGGCCTTCAGTTTTGTTTCTGATTTTTATAGCCATTGCGCCGCCTGAACAGCTGCGCTTCAGAACGAGGTTCCGTCAAGAGGTGTGTAAATCTCTCAGGCGGCTACCTCACTTAGTTTTGAGTCTTTTTTGATTCCGTCCTCGTACAGTTCTCCTCGATATACA
>JAGVKB010000037.1 GCA_020050835.1 Candidatus Obscuribacterales bacterium
GGCCCGCCAGTTATCCTGCCGCCGGGTGGACCGGGTTTCCCGCCAGGTGGCCCGCCAGTTATCCTGCCGCCGGGTGGACCGGGCTTTCCACCAGGTGTCCCGCCGTTCCCGCCAGGGGGACCAGGCGAAGGAATCCCGCCGTTTCCGCCGGTGGTTTTGCCGCCAGGCGGACCGGGTGAAGGTTTTCCACCGGGACCACCGATAGTTCTACCGCCAGGCGGGCCCGGTGAAGGGTTTCCGCCAGGGATGCCGCCAGTATTGCCTCCGGGCAGTCCGGGTGATGGTTTCCCGCCGATCGGAGTTGTTCCCGTCATACCCGGCGTGCCGGGCGAGGACAATCCAGGGATGCCGCCGGTATTGCCTCCGGGCAGTCCCGGAGAAGGTTTTCCGCCGGGTCCGCCAGTTGTATTGCCACCAGGCAGTCCGGGCGAAGGTCCTCCCACCGGCGTAGTCCCGGTTGTGCCGGGCAATCCGGGCGAAGGATTTCCACCCGGGACGATGCCTGTAATTCCAGGATCGCCTGGCGAGTTTCCACCCGGTAACATCCCGATTATTCCTGGCTCACCAGACGATCATCCGCCGGTCGGCACTTTGCCTGTTATTCCAGGTAATCCGGGCGGTGGCTTCCCGCCGGTTGTGCCTGGTTCACCGGGCGGTGGCCCGTTTGGACCCGGTTTTCCGCCGATCGTCCCTGGCAATCCGGGTGATTTCGGACCGATTGGAATTCCGCCAATTATTCCGGGCGTTCCTGAAGATGTTAACTTCCCGCCGACCTATATGCCGCCGGACAATACGCATACCTTTTGGGGTGGACCGTACGATCCAGGTATAGTGCCATATCAAGGTCCCAGAGTGTTTATTGTTCCTGAAAACATACCGTGGAAACCGAATCGCCCGCACGATGGCAGACGCCGAGTCTGGCAGGGTGAATCATGCGGTTGGCCCAAACCAATCGTCAGCGGTCGTGGAGCAATTCTCGGAACCGAGCAATCCACCCATACTCTGCATTCGGCTGATCCCTAGGCTGCCAGCGAAAGCTGAGCGATGCTACGCTGCAAGCGCGGACAGAGTGCCGTATTGAAGCTTTAGCTGCAAGGGTCGATTTTGTCGTAATTTAGATCTAGTATTGGCAGCAACTGCTCTTTCCCTCGTGCCGCCTCCCGCGTTCATACTGACCGGTCCGGAATGTCACACGAGTGACAATGCAATTGCCTGAGCGGGAATAAAGTAGATGACTTGGATGTCTAGACAATCAGGGCTATTTGCCGAAACGAGGGACTTGCTATGACCGCCCAGGAGAAAAAGAGTGAGCATGTTGAAAAGCATGGTGATTCCAAGTCTTCTGGAGTCGAATCGGCTCGCACTGAAGCTAACGCGGGCATGGGCAAACTGTCGGGAGATCGCAAGGCTCTCATTCAATTTTTGAAAGAGGGTGGCAAGAGCGGTATATCGCTCGACTTTGGAAAGCCGGAGCTGGTTGATAGCAAAAAGGGGCATTACAAATCGACCTCCGAAAAACATGGCGCTGAGCGATCGGCAGAACATGGCGGACATGCCGAAAAGCACTCGGAGGCGGTGAAGCATGAAGCGGTGAGCAAGAACGAACATCGACCTTCGCTCAGCAATATTAAAGGGCTCGATCATTCGAACGGCCAGTTGCAGATTGGCAACGAACATTACGCGGTTCGCGACGGGCAACTGCATCGCCAACATGCCGATGCGCACGGCAAGCAGTCTGTTGACGAGAAAGCCTGCGGGCAGCTGTCTGATGGTGGCAAAGTGAAGTTCCAAGACGGCAAATCGGTCGATTTAAATCACACTGACAGCCTGGTAAATCTAACTGACAGCAAAGGGGGGCATCATCGCATTTTGTCGGCTGGCGGCAAGCAGATCGATCTCGATTCAATGAAGAAGGATGCCGATCACGCCGTCAAGAATGCCGAGGCCGATCGCGAGCACTATAACAAGAGCTTGACCTTCACAGCGGGCGTCGGTGAATTTATGGCGCGAACCATTGGTGGTGGCGGCACGCTTAGTCAGGCGATCGATACTACCGTGCAAAATATCACAGGGCAGCAGCAACGTGTTAACCAGATGGAGCAAGATCTAATCTCCGGCAAAGTAAGCGGGCAAGATCTGTCGAAGATGGCAGACAAGCTGACGGTAGCATCGAAAGGAATCGAGATTCTTTCCCATGATGTTAAGGATTCCACGAAGTCGGCCGGAGAAGCTCAGAAGGCTGCTAATGAGCTGACAGTAGGCACCGTAGCGGCGGTGGCGACGGCCGGGGCCGGTGCGATCGTGACGGAGGCGATGGTCGGCGGAGCGGCGGTAGCGGAGACCGCAATCGCTGCCGGGGCCGCCGAAACTGGTATCACGGCGGCCGGCGAGGTGGGCGCGCAAGTGGCGAGCAAGGCCGCCGGCGAGACGTTGAGCATCGGCCAGTCGATCATCAAGGGCGCTGTTGAAGGAGTGACCAAGGGCACTGTCGAAGGGGTCGGCAAGGTGGACTCCCAGACAAAGGCGTCGGATGTGGTGACGAAAGTCGTTCATTCGGGGATTGAAGGAGCTCTATCGGCCGGAGCGGGTGAATCGGTTCAATCGTTGCTTTCTAAAGGTGGAAAGGAGATAGCCAAGGTTGCTCACGATCATGTCGATGATGCTATGAAGGGGCTATCCGCCGCGCAGCGTCATATCGCTCGGCAAGTGCAGGAGGCGAAAGAGGCAGCGGAGGGCATCCAGCATTTAGTGGAAAAGGGCAGCCACAAGGCGGCCAAGAAGGCGGCCGAAAAGGCCACTGAAATTGCTTACAAGAATGTTGCCGAGCACCCTGGGGGTGAACACGAAGCTGACAAGGGACATCACGAGGTCGGTGCTCAAGGACTGGTCGGGAAAGTAGAGCACAATATAGCCAAGTCTGATCCCGAGCACCGCGATCGTCATTCGGACGATGTTGCCGGCGGGCATGGTCGACCAGCGGGCGAGCATGCAGATCTGAAACCGCATATAGTGGCAAGTCAAAGTCAGCCAGGCGATCTTCCAAGCGTGCACGGTCGGACGGAAAAGGAACCTGCCGCCGCGAAACCGGATATAGCTACACCTGCTCACCAAGCTGGCGAGGGGCACGGTGTGCAAATTGAGCGGACGAGTGAGCCTCAGCAGGATAAGTCCGGCTTTAGTGGGCAGGTGGAGGACCTTACTCCTGGTCAACTCAAGTCTGCTTTGGATTCTTACAACGATCTCGATGACGTTGCCCATCTCCTTTCGGCGCCACCGAAGCAAACTGAGTTTTCCTCCACGGCTGGCTCCGAAGCCGTCCCTGACCTCGGACGGTCAACCGAAGTTCTACCCGAGCGCAACAAGGAAGCAACAACTGATGCTCGAGAACCGGCAAGCGATGATGCTGCCGGCAAGGAGTCGCTGCTGAAACTGCTTGAGCAGCGCAAGTTGGAGCTGCCTTCCGCTGCCGATCTGTCGCAACTTGAACTAGATCGGCAGAAGCTGGAATCGAATTGTAATGCTGATACCAAGTCATACGATAATTTGCGGAAAGTTACAGCCGAGAAGAATGAGCCGCTGGAATTGAAGATTCTCACGCTCGAATCAATCAATAAGGAAAACAAGGTCTGGGCACAGATTTATGGTAGCAGCGCCAAGCAAAGTTACGATCTGGCTGATACATTGCAGAGAGTCGGTATTGGCTCGCCGGATCTGTTTACGAATCGTCCTGAGTACCCAAGCTTGAATCTCAACGACAGGAAGGCCTGCGCGACTATCGAGCAAGCGATCGATCGGCAGCCTGGGATGGACAGTGAAACCAAAGAACATTTGAAGTCGAAGCTCAAAGAGCTTAAGGACTTAAACGAGAAGGTCGAACAGAGTAAGGAAGCGGTTGCAGATTTTGCCGCTTCCGGCAAGCAGTATTTCGGACCAGATGGTAAACCGGCAGTGGATTATGTCGGCGGATTGACCAGAGAGCAGTTTTACAAACAGAGTGCAGTTGCTGGTGACTACGAAAGATCGAGGGACGCATTTGCCAGGGAGTTGGCAGACAAGGGTATTAATCCTGGTCCGGAGGCAATGCCCAATGCTGGTCGCAGCGAATCAGTCAGATTGGAAAATCATCAGGACTTTGAAAAGGTCAGGATGGCTATTAATTCCGCCAGTCTGACTGAGGAGCAACGTCAGAAACTCAAGGATCAGTTGACGGAAGTAAAAATTTGCCAGGAGCGGGAAAATCAGATCGGTACAAACAACAGCGAGATAGACCACCTTCGAAAGCAAGTCACCGACAATCAGGAGCCTCTCAGGAAACCGTTCGAGCAGCTGAAGGATGAACGACAAGCCTTGGCTGAAGTCGAAGCACTTTTGAAAGTTGGTGCGCTTGCGAGCAATTTGGATGCGATCGATCGCTTGACAGATGGCAAGCCGGACGTCAGGCAGTCCATTTATGAGGCTTTAGCGCGTATTGCAGGATCAAGCGATGCAGCGCACGAACAAAGCACCGACACAGCGCCGACCGTCTCAGCCGATCAGCGTTTGCTGCTGATTGCAGATCTGACGCGACAGATAGCCAATCCGGATACCATCAAGCAAGGAGACAAGAAAACATGCGGATTGGCTGAGTCGGAGTTTGAATTGGCCAAGAAGCATCCGGATCAGTATGCCAGGTACGTTGCAGATCTGGTAGTTACTGGAATTACCAAGCTCCAGCCCTATGACACAAAGGATGCTGGCGGGGCAGTGAAAGTTGAAGATAGCAATTTAAGCCAGTTGAAAGTTGAGAAGGATTTGATTAGTGCGAATACCAAGCAGTATGATGACGACAATCCGGACCGCTCACTTGCCAGCAAAGTCTTTCAAACTGCTGCTGCAGACTGGATTGCATACAAAGATTCGAAAGGAAGTTACCAGGATGGCAAACTTCTTTTGAAGAGCACTCTGGTGAACTCCGGGATTGATGTTGGTTTTGAGCAGCATGGTGGTGAAGAAGTTACCAGGCAGGATGGAACGTTCTACAAATGGGACGGTGTCAGAGCTCCTGGTATTGCTGAATTGACATCCAGGCTGACTGGAGAAAAGTTCAAGCCGGTGTATCTTTCCAAGGAGGTCCTGACCGGCGACCAAGCACAAATGGAGAAGGTTAAGGCGGACTTTTATGACGTCTTGAAGAATCAGCAGTTTCCAATCAAGGTTGGTATGTGTTTGACCAAGGGCGATTTTACCGGAATGAATGCCGTAGATGGACACGAACTTGCCATCATGGGCGTCGACAAGGAAAAGGATCTCGTCTATATCTACAATACTGCCATGCCGACGGACTCAGCCAAACCATACTCTGCGGTCAAGACAGAGGACCTTTTGACCTCAATGTATAGGAAAACGTCGGATGGCACTCCGTATATTGGCTCATTGATCGTTAAGGAATGAGCCGCAAGCTTGGAAAGTGATTCCATTCTGTCGATTGATTTCAACTCTCACCACTGGTAGTGGCGATACTCCTGATCGCCCTTGATTATTTGTTTCGTTATCCCAATCGGAATCCCTTCGGTCGCATGTCGATTGTCGATGAAGTAAGTAACAACCGTTCGACAAGAGCCGGCCGGAAAGTCAATCGCCGGATTATTGTCCAGTGACTTGTAAGCTTCGACGATTGCTTGGTCGAAGGCCGGGTTGCCTGGTGCCGTCACCTGGACGCTCAGTCTGTGATTCTTCCAAACAGTCACCAGAACCGTGTTAGCTCCTGATGGATTGCCGTGCCTGTCCAGAGCTTTTAGCAACGGATCGTGAACGATCGTACCCATCTTCGCGTACCACCTGTCCCAGGAGAGTGCGGTGTCGTATCTGCTGGTCGTAGAAGACGGCGGGTTGAGCCAACGCGGCTCAGATGGTTCAGAACCGTCTGGCGAAGACTGCTCCGGGTTGCCGGCTGTCGGCTGAACCGAATCAGTTCCTGGCGGTCCTTCATCGTTGTTGCCGAATTGTGCTGCCTGATCCTCGAAGTTGGATTCAGCCCTTTTCCTTTCGGCATCTAATTGCGAATTGCGTTGCTCGTAGCCGGTGCTGCGTGAAACCGCTGCTGGTGACCAGGTCGCTTCCAACTGTTGCCTTTGCCCTTGCCATTGCACCTGAGCGTTAATCATCTCCCGGTCGAGTCTTGCGGCATCCTCATCCATCATTTTGTTCAATCGCTTCGAATCAGCCTCCGCTTGCGCAAAAAACTGAGCGTTCTCGCTTTCCCATGTCGATGAGTAGCGGGACAAGTCAGATGTGGCCTCCGCACTCATTGATTCCGCTTCGGCCTTATCTCTTGCTCGTTCTGCCTGCCGCTGCGCGTCAAATCTTGCAGACTCGGCCTTCAAGCTAGGGGCGGCAGCTTCAATCTCAGCATCTAATTTAGCTAATTGAGCTTGACCTTGAAAGCCTGAGGACTCCATATCTCGCTTCATTCGGGACATCAGCTCTTCGTTTTTCTGGTGGTCTACTGCCAGTATCTGGCTGTCTCGATTGCCGATGCTCGTAGTCAGTCCTTTGCGTTGAAAGAATGCGAAGACGCTCCCCGGTTTGCTCAAATCGAATTTTGGATACTGATATTGCAAGTTTAGTGATTGCCCGGATTGTGAACGCAAAGCGTATCCGTGCAGAAGAACTGGTGCCTGGCTGAATCTGGCTGCGGGAACGTCAACGGTCTTGCTGATAGCCGAGGTTATGGAAACCAGCGATAACAAACATCCGCAGAAAAAAATATCCGTCTTCAAATGCATGCTCGGAATCGGACCAACATCGGATGAACTAACCTAGATATGCCCCGGAACAATTAAGTCCTGACCAGACAAAATGACACGATTGCTGACCAGACTAAGATGTACCGCAGCTTCGGCAAGCCAGTATTTAAGGTCGTGCCTGTCTGAAGCTCTGGACCAGCTACTTACTTTCGGGCCACGTTGTTTTCAGAAACCGGTGGACCGAACAGCTGGTCGTTGACTTTAGCGATGCAGGTCTGCGCCTCTGTAAAGTGAATGTTGCTCGGAAGCACGTCGGAAAGGTGCCTTCGGGCGTCATCTAATTGTCCGAGAGAGCGATAGGCCAATCCCAGCTGATAATGAGCGTCGGAGTTCAGCGGCTTCATGCGCAGTACTTCCTGAAAGCACTGAATTGCCTCTCGATAGCGATTGCGAGTCTGATAAATCAAACCGAGATTGTACTGGGCGGCGGTATGATTGGGCTCGATCACAGTAGCGCGCTTGAGAAAGAGGATGGCAGAGTCCTGACTTCCCTGCTTGCTGGCAGTCATTCCGAGCTCGTACATACTGTCTGCTTGCGGATCGGTTGATTGCGCAAGCACGCTGACTGGAATTGATAATGCGAGGCTAATTGTAATGGCCGCTTGCGTAAGAGCCGGTCGTTTCATTAAAGATTCTCCTTGCGTCCTGTATTGCTATCGCTTGAGCCAATTTCGAAAGCGATCGCCCTCAATTACTTGCACAACAAATTTGGCTGATCTTGTCAGCGGACCCGCATAATCCTTGTCATTACTCTCAGCGCGTCTCAGGAAAGCTATCTGTCGATGGTCAATCGTTCCTGATTTCGGATCGGAACTCTGCTGTCCTTATGCCCGGGCAATGGGGGAAGGATATCGGGCAAGGAGATGAACTTTGTATTCTTTTGACCTTAATTCTCAACATAAGCGTTCTGCTCGGCTCTGATCTTGACAAATTAGCAGTGAATCGGTGGCAGGACCGATGCTATGCAAGACATTGTTCGAAGGTGCGTAGCCTTGCCTCAGGTTCCAGAGCGCAAGGCTGATGCGTTGTTACGCGGCGACTACCACTTCGCTCGCCGGGCGAGCTCTTTGATGGGATGTGCTTCGAGATATTCGTCGTAAGTGCCGTGGAAATCAAAGAGTTGCCCGTCCTTAAATGACAGAATGCGGGTTGCGACTTCGGAGACGAGGTCGCGATCGTGCGTGACGACAAAGACCGTTCCCGGGAACAATGACAATCCTTCGGCGAGCGCTGAGACGGCTTCAAGATCGAGGTGATTGGTCGGTTCATCGAGGACAAGAATTGGATTCTTTTGCATCATCAATCGAGCCATCAGGAGTCGAGCCGCTTCTCCTCCTGAAAGCGTCTCGGTTGCTTTCAGGCTTTCATCACCGGAAAAGAGCATTCGGCCTAACAGTCCTCGGACATACTGATTGCCTTCGTCTACCATAAACTGGGTCAGCCAGTCCAAGGCTGTCGTACCCGGATTGATCGCGTCGTGGTAGTCCTGCGGGTAATAGCTCCATGATGCTCCGTCGGTCCACTTTACACTTCCGGAATCAGGTTCCTGCTCCTTAATCAGACATTGCAGGAGTGTCGTTTTGCCAACACCGTTGGAGCCGATGATCGCAATCTTGTCCTTGCGAGTAATGTCGAGATCGAGATCTTCGAAGAGCATCTTGCCCTCGAAACCCTTAGATAAGCCTCTCACTTTGAGCACTTCTCTGCCAGTTGGTTTCAACTCTTCGAATCGAATGAAAGGCCTTTGAATGTTCGACCTTTTCAATTCTTGTGGAGTCAGCCTGGCTATCTCCTTCTTTCGCGATTGAACTTGGCTGGAGCGCTGCCCGGCGGCAAATCTGGCTACGAACTCCTGGAGCTGGGCTATCTTCTTTGCTTTGTCCCTGTTCTCAGATTCAATGCTCTGGCGTGCTTGGAGCTTGTGCTCGACCATATCGTCGTAATTGCCGGGATAAACAATGATGGTGTCGTAATCTATATCAGCGATGTGAGTGCAGACCTCATTCAGGAAGTGCCGATCGTGTGAAATCACAATCAGCGCGCCCTCGTACTCACACAGGAATTCCTCCAGCCAATGAATCGATTCGAGATCGAGGTGGTTGGTCGGTTCGTCCAGGAGCAACGCCTGTGGGTCACCAAATAGAGCTTGTGCAAGCAAGACTCGGAATTTGTAATCAGTTGGAAGCGTACTGACTAAATGTTCGTGCTGATCCTCGAGCAGTCCGATGCCGCGCAGGATGACTCCGGCTTCGAATTCCGCTGAATAGCCGTTTTCATCGGCGATGACGACTTCGAGCTCACCGAGCCTGTTCATCTGCTCATCAGTGTGAGTCGCCAGCTCGCAGAGCGCGTCGCGCTCTTTGAGTGCATCCCACAGGACTCGGTTTCCCATGATAACGGTATCGATGATTCTGTCATTGTCATGAGCAAATTGATCTTGTTTGAGCACGCCCACCTTGGGCGGACGCGTGACTGTTCCCCTGTTGGTCGGCTCGACTTCGCCGGTGAGGATTTTCATAAAGGTCGACTTACCGGAGCCGTTTGGACCGGTCAGACCGTACCGATTGCCCGGCGTGAATTTGGCCGAGACATTGTCGAACAATGTTCGTGATCCGAAACTCTTCGAAAGTTCATTGACTATGATCATAATGCCTTAGGATTCCGAAATCTAAGACGAGAGCTGCTCACGCGCGTCTTGCTCGTCTTGTTGTACACATGCCTATAATCGTGAGCAACCGATATTTTACCTTCTTACAAGCCTCATCGGCGAATCCTTGCCGGATCTGCTTCATATGATGTTGGTAAGATCGGTCTCAAGCTTATGACCGAGTTTGGCGTGGCTGCAGAATGCTTGCTGGGGTAGACATTGCTGGGCAATAATATTGAAGCTTCATACGAGGTTAATGTTGTGGTCAAGCATTTCGCAATTGCCCTTATCGCTGCGGTCCTGGTCCTAACGCAGAGCCCGGCTGCGCTGGCGGCAGAACCGCAGACGTCCAGTAGTCTCACTGCTCAAAGTAGTTCTAAGTTCGGGCTGGCGCTCCTTAGAAAGCTTGGCGGTCAATCGAAGAATCTCTTTATCTGTCCACTTAGCATTCACACCTGCTTGGAAATGGCATTGGCTGGAGCGAAAGGAAAGACCGCGCAAGAGATGGCAGAAGTCCTCGGCTTGAGTGGACATGCCATGCCGGAAGTCGAAGCTGACTACAGTAGTTTTATGAGTAAGCTCACCACAAAACCTCAATTCGCAGGTTTTGAGGGACCGGGTGCGGCTGTTCAGCTCGAATTTGCGAACTCCTTGTGGAGCCACAAAGATCTCAACCTGGTGCCTTCCTACGTCAGCTTGCTGAAGAACACATATAAAGCCGAGTGCACCGCGCTGGACTTCGCAAACCCATCAGCGCCAGGGCGGATCAACTCCTGGGTCAAGCAGTGTACTCATGGCAAGATCGATTCAGTGATTCAATCCCTGGACCCGGCAGATTTGCTCGTGCTGGTTAATGCTGCTTACTTCAAGGCGCACTGGGAGCATGAATTTAGTAAAAGCCAAACCCGGCCGAGTAGTTTCTATCTCGGGAGCGGAAAGGTTGTAAAAGTACCGATGATGCACGCGAGCCGGCGCTTTGAGTATTACGAAGACAAGGATGTTCAGCTGATTTCACTGCCGTATACGGACTCGCATTTTCAGATGTATATAGTCTTACCGCAGAAAACATTGTCTATCGGCAAGTTTTGCGCGATGCTAACCGCTGAGAATTGGAGTAAGTGGAAGCAGTGCTCTAATCGTGAGGGAGCGCTGGCAGTTCCCAAGTTCAAGCTGGAGTATCAGATCGGGCTTAAGAGCATTCTTGCTGAAATGGGAATGCCAACCGCCTTCTCAATCGCTGCAGACTTTTCCAAGATGACTGCTCGCAAGGCTTTGATCAGCGATGTGATTCATAAGACGTTTGTCGATGTCAATGAGGAAGGGACTGAAGCTGCGGCTGTGACGGCAATCCCAATCGCTGGTGCGGGTTTCCACGAACCGGAAAAGCCGTTTTCCATGGTAGTCGACCGCCCGTTTTTCTTCGCTCTGGAGTCAAACGGGTTTGAGCAACAAACCGATGCACTTATTTTTGCCGGAACGGTGGTCGATCCCCGCTAAGGCGAATGGTAGTAACTCAGTTCAGCGGTTCGAGTACTACTACTTCTGCTGATTCGGTAAGCTCCTGCGCGCGCTTTTCAAGATTTAGAAAGTGCGGGGTTTTCATATGATCGTCGAGCATTGCTTTGCTGGTCCATTCTTCGACAAACCAGTATTCGGCAGGGTTCTCGGCCGAACGGTGCAAAATGTACTTGATGCAGCCAGGTTCCTTTCGGGTCGGAGCAATCATCAACTTTAACTCATTTAAAGTTTCCTCTTCTTTTCCAGGTTTGGCCACAATCTTCGCGACTACTCCGATCTGGCTCATGACAATCCTCCCGGTTCAATTTGAGAAAAACAGAATTGTACCTTGCCATCTTTGGGACCTTGATGAAATCACATTTCGCGACATTCTGGTGCAGAAGCCGGTATTCTTTAGGAGTGCTCGATCACAAATTCGTCATTTGTCAGTGGCAGGATGCTTACTGTGACGTGACCTGAGGCGAAGTGTTGTTGTCATGCGGAATCCTGCTATGAGTTCTCCCTCTCTCTCTTACAAATTGTTCAGCTGCACCGGGTTCTGTTTGTTACTTAGCCTGTCGCTTGTCCTACCACCATCGGTGGCGGCGTCCGCTATCAGTCAAGCTGATCCGGACAGTCCGATCGAATCGGTTGCTCGGACAATTATGAAGGACGAAGTGCAATTAGCTCGCCATAACTTGCAGTACCGCCAGAACGCTGCGAAACAGGGGCGTTGGAAGGGTGTTCGTTACTTCATGTTCCAGCAAACCAACAATGTTTTGACCACTACCGGGTTGATCGTCGCTGTTAGTGAACGAATGTCGCACATCCATGGCGATCAATTCAAGCACCTGCATACCGGGGCTCTTATGCATGGCAATGTTCTCGGAGGTGTCGGGCAGACGATTGCTGGCGGTGGATCAATCCTGGAATTTCTCATTAATGGCTATCACTCTGTCGATGCACTACATCGCGGATTCTCACCCGGGCAAGCGAAGAGCTACACGGTCAAATTGGTCGAGAAGATCGACCAGAATTTAGACGAATTCAATCGTATCGCCCAGCAAGAGATTGCCAGCGGCAAGTCTATTGCCGGTGAAGTACACGCAAGGGAAGCTAAGGTGCTGACTGATATTCGGGATGTACTAGTGGCTGAGTTTGATGGTTCTCACATTGGTGCGATGCGCTCGCTTTGGTACCAACAATCTTTCTATGTGCTCGATACAGCAAAAAATGTTACCGGTGCTGTCGGCAATCTGTTTGGCTATAAGGCACTCAGGCAGCGGAGACGCCTCTTTAACCAACCGGCTGCCGTTCTGGTGACTGTCTCCGGTTCGCTCAATGCTGTCAATCCGATTTTATCCAGGCTAATCGGCAAGGCTATGGGTTCGCTCGACGGTTACTTATTGAAAAAGTCCGGGTTGGTGCGTGTCGATGATGCACTTGCCAATTTGAAGACTGACTCTGCTGCGTTGAAGGCTGCCTGCGATCGTTCGAAGGACGAGGGCACTACCGCCTTGATGTCCTCTCTCAACCGCTTGGATTTGTATTCCGTTCACGACGAGCGCTTCGATCAACAACTTAAGATGAGGCAAAAGGAAACTCGCACCAATAATCGGGTGGCTGTTCAAAATGTCCTGTCTGGGCTTTTCATCGGGTCGACGAAGATCGCCAATGGTGCCGAATTCCTCGTTGCCGGCTACAAGTATCCCAAAGATGCCCGGATGACCAACGTTATGCTTGGAACCGGCGCAATTCCGTATTTGGTCGGGTCGAGCTTCGGCACCTTGGACAACTTGCGAATCTTGGTACAACGTGAAATAGATCACTATCGCCTCGGCCGCAAGCAGCAGTTGCCCGGACAATTGATCAAGCAGCAACTTGAAAGCTTGGACGCTCTCGAGAAATCGATCGATCAGCTCTAGTCTAGTCCAACTGGGTCGACTTCTTCTGCGGCAGTCAACCGACTCATGAGAGCGAGCCGCGATGCTTTTGGGTGGTCTGTATTGCTGCGGCAGCGAGAAACAAGAATACGGCCACCAGGGCATAAGAAAGATTGATACCGAATCTATCGCTGAGTAAGCCGAGGAACAAAGGGGCGATCAAAATTGCGGAGCCGGTGCTCAGGGACATTCGAGTGGTTGCTTTTGTCGCTTGATTTAGTACTGAGCCGATCGCTTCAGATAAGCAGAGCGGGTAAATGTTTGATTCTCCCAGTCCCATTATCAGCAATCCAAGCAGGTTAAGAGGTAAGCTGCGACTGAGCCAAAACAAAAGGAAACCGGCCAGCGCTGCCCAGGCCGAAACCGGCAGCAGCTGTGCAACGGAGAAGCGGCTCAGTAGCCGAGTGCCGGCGAAGCGGCCCACGAACATTCCCAGCAAAAAGACGCTCATCGAGATAGCCGCGTCGGATTTGGAGAGATGCAGAGTCTGTGCAGTGAATTCGGAGCTCCAGAAGGCTACTGACCATTCGCTGGCAACGCTGAGAAAGATAACCGCAAACAGTATCCAGTAGGTTGAAGAAAGTCTTGGACCGCCACTAACTATCGCTGAGCTCTCGACCTGGGTCCTGATGCTTGAGAACGCTCCTATGTTCGGGCCGAAGACTGCGGCAAACAGTCCGATCGAATAGAGCAAGGTGCCTCGCCAGTCCAGCCCGAATTTGGCCAGCAGGCTGATGGTCATTGGTGCCAGGAATCCACACACCGAAGAAGCGATATAGCATTCAGTAATACCAATGGCTCGTTGTGCGCCAAATCGGTCAGACATTAGGGTGGTGATCGCCTGTCCCATGATGCAACCACCGAAGCCGATCAGTGTAGCACCTGATATAGTGGCAACCAGCGACTGCCCGAATACTACTAAAGCTGTGCCGAAGGCTACCGCCATTGCTCCGGATAGGATAGCTCTTCGTTGTCCGGCCCGGACGATGATCAAGTTGCCGGTTAAGCCGGCAAGAATGGGACCAGTTGCCAGCGCACTGAAATGAAGAGCCGCGGCAGAACAGGACAGGTGCATCTCCGAGCGCAGAAATGGCACGAATGCGCCAAATGCGGCCCAAACGTATGACCAGTAGCCGAAAAGAAAGTAGCCGATCAAGGTAAGGCGATCTCGAACGAAACCGGACGCTGCCGGCAGGGCCGCGGTTAAGGTAGATTGTTCATGATTGTCGCTGACGGTCATTTCCTAGTCTCAGGGGCTGGGATTGGTGTCCCCCGTGCAAACAACAGCTATGATAACCCTCTTGCTTCGTATAGAGTAGGTTTGTAAAGGGCAATTTCGCTTTGGATTCGAGGTTCGTATCGGCTATCGTGCCTGGCTGCTGATGCGGTTTTCGTAGATGCCCTGATTGATTCGAAACGCTTCGGTCGAGATCTTCAAGTCGCCTGAGAATGGATAGCCGAACAAAATGACCAGATACATGTTGAGAGAGATCAGCATGGCTACCATCGCTGTCATGGCGATCTGCAATCGCAAGTTTTCCAGACCGAAGAAGAAAGTGAAAAAGACGGTTATGATACCGCCTACAATCAGTGTTATCCACTCGATCGCCGGTACACCATCCATCACCATGTTGATTCGCGTTCTTCGACACTGCCATACTTGGCTGGCATCCGCAACCATTTGAGCAAAGAGAACCTTCTGAGTCTCCGTTTTAGGCTCGATCTCGATTAATTCTTGCAATAGCGATACCGCCATTCGGCGTGCCACTGGGCAATAGGAGCCGCTATCCATGTCTTGCCATTCAGTATTAAGGACTTGGTTGGAATAATCGATGCAGAATTTCTTGATCTCTTCGCGTTTTGGCTCTTCTAAGCAAGATGACAAAATGAATATATCAGCCAGGCTGTTCGCTTCCCTTTCGGTGATATCTCTGGCTTGTTGGAACTTCTGCATAGCATCAACTACGATTAGCCCGAGCAGGACGGCATACAAAGTTCCAACTACCGACAACAGGTAGCCCCCGACATCATGCGAGGCTCGCAGTCCGTTCAAGTCAATCAGTCTGCGGGTTAGAAGAAGTCCTAACACGGCAAGAATGCCGCTGCCGATCACAAAAAGCGCGCCGCCCGGATAGGTATCTAGTCCCATTGATTAGCCTTGTGAGGTGGGAGTTTGACTCAGCCGGCCGTATCGATTGTCTAACGTCCGGTCTAAATTCAGTCTACCCGGGTTGCGGATGAATCAGCGGGGTGATTTGGATAAAAGACCATGCTTCTGCTGCAAATCAATGATTATCTGCTTTTCCTTTTGCTTGACAGAAAGTCCCAGACCACGTCGGTGCCTTTGAAGCTTCGGCAGACGTTGCCGTCAATGCTCTCATCGCTTCCTGGCCAGCCGTGCCCACTGCCTTTCATGGTAAGGATAACTACTTCTGCTCCACTTCTTTTGCTCGTAAACGTCTCTTTGTTAACTCCCGGGAATAGTTCAGCTACTCGGCGATCGTCAGATTGATTGTTCTTCGTCCAGAAGTTGCGAGCATAGGACAGCGGTTTCATGATCGGAAAGAGCGGTGTAAATCGACGTCCATTGAACGGAACCAACCAATCTTCCGTTCCGTTAATCATCATGACCGGTATCGCAATGCCTGGACCTCTTTCGGAGCCATTCTGGCAACCTGCTACCGAGACCAAGGCAGCTACGCGTTCAGGAAACTTGCAGGCGACTTCGTGGGCAATCATGCCACCATTCGAGTATCCAACCACATAGTTGCGAGACTTGTCAGTGCTCAACTTGGTGTCAATCTTGTTCATTAGCTGCTCGACAAAGGCGATTTCGTCTACCCGGTAGTTCGGGTTGTTGTTGAGATTCCATTGTCTCCACCTGTTTGGAAGCCAACCTTCAGCTTTTGGGTAGACAACAATAAAATTCTCCTGATCCGCCTTTTTGTTCATCTGCGTGTATCTGGCCAGCTGTTGGTCATCACCTGTAAAGTAATGGAAAAAATACATCACCGGCAGCGCCTTCTTGCCGTCATAGCCCGGAGGAATATGAACGCTAAATTCTCGCTTGATTCCACCGACTGTAATCGAGAGGCGATGGTCACCAGGTGTCTGCGGAATGTCACGCGAATTCGCGCGCTGGTGCTCGGCGTACTTCTCTAAGTCTTTACGGGTGATTCCTTTCGTGTCTTTGTACCAGAGCTCGTCTCTATGCGATCGTTCGATCTGTTCGTACTTGATGTCCGCTTGTCTCAGGGCGTGGGTGACGCTGGGACCCAGTGCCTTAGCCCACTTCTGTGATTCAAGCAGCTTACGAATCTCAAGTCTGGAGATGAAGCCATCATTGTTGAAGTCGAGAGTCGTGAAATGCTCCTTGCCAAAATCCAGGATCAGGTTAGGCAAGAACTGCTTTGATGGATCTTTGATTGTCTTTTGTTCGTTGCTAAAGTCCGCTGCTAGGAGATGCTCATTCGAGAAGGCACGCATCTTACTTCTCTGCGCAAACTGTTTTAAGTCTGCAGGAGAAATTTTAGTCTCCCAGCCCCACTGATCGTTGCTCAACTTTGCAATCTCGTTTACATGCTTGCGCATGTAACGGAGGAGCCCCTTCTCCAGCGGATTGGTAGCAGCACAAAGTAATCTCGACCCGGTAATGCGATCGAGCTCAGAGGCACCGATGTAGCCGTCACTATCAAGGTCCAGCGCCGAAAAGTTGGCAATTGCGTAGGATTTGGCCAGGGTGGGCAATAGCCCTTTCTTGTCAGCCTCTTGCATCACATCTTGAATAAACTTAGCAGACGCGTTCGCTTGGCCAGCTTTTGCTGATGCTTCAAATAGCGCTTGAAGCTCGACATCGATTGAGCCGTTTGCGGCGCCTTTTTCAAGGCGCGTTACCCATTGCTGTTGCTCAGCTCCCATACCATTGCCCTCGCACCAACGTCCGGATTATGCCAACAGAAGAAGGGAGATGTTCTGCAAGTTGTCTATATACGGCTAGAGCAGATTTTTGCCAGCGAAGTGTGCGCTATTTTGAAATTAGTGATCCGGCTATTTTTCTGCTTCCGTCACCTTTTTCTCGAAGGCAGCCTGTTCCAGCGGAACAACTTTGCCTGGATCGTCATTGTCAGTCATTATCTGTATGCCGGGAAAACGTCCATCAGCACTTGTACGTTCATAGACCGTGATAAAGTCTTTATCGCCGACTACTGCTGCAAAACCATACTCATTTTTCCCCACGCGCGGAAGCGCAGCCAGATCGCGCATGAATGTAAGTGACATGTGCACTTCTTTGAGGTTGTTCTTGGTGACAGGCATTGGTTTTGCCATCTTGAGCGTTTCATTTAACGAATCGACGATTGCAGATTCAAAACTAGATTGTGCGTTGGACTCCTTGATGTCTTTGCCAGGCAGAAAAGTATTGTTAGTAACGACAACACTGCTGTCAGGATTGATGCGGATTCCCACTGTCTCCTGTGCGTTTAGCGGTGCGTTCTTTAGCCAGTTGGCGTAGAGCTTATCATCGAATGCAGTTAGCCATGTAGTCCAGTTGGTAGCTTCGTCTTCCCCGCTCCATTTGTCTGGATAAAGCTGAACACGTGTTTCAATCGAAGTTAGAACGCAGTAAACATTCCCGCCGCGCATTCCGATGCGTGCGGAACCGTTGGCGGTGGCAAGGTCCGACTTTGTGAGATTCACTCTGTTTGCCTGAGCCATGCTTTCTGGGGTTGGCTCGGCCGAAGTTGCTGCAGTTAACGGTGCAAGAAAAATGGCAATGGTCAATAAGGCAGAGGCAAATTTACGTCCCGTCTTCAAAAAAAGAAAGACTCTTCTCTGCAAATTCCATAGAGTCGTTTTCATTGTAATTGTTCCTGTTGTTATGCTGTTGCAAAATTTTAGTATCGTCTGTCAAGTACATACTGTACAAATAGTCTCAATAAATCTGCGCATTTTCAATGCCGATCCCTGTTTTTCAGTGTTTGCCCCGGGAATCGGGAACGGGTCGCGTCCGGCATAGCTTGGCAGTCCGGTCCCCGCTGTCAAGTATGCGAGAGCGACCTGAAGCAATGTAAAAGAAGCATTTGGAGGCGTAGTAAATGCATACCCGTTCTGGTCTCCGGCATCCATTGACTTTCAATCTGAACGAATCGACTGGTCCTTTAACTGAGCGACAGTTTTTCTTACAGTGTCGGTATCGGAATAAGGGAGTCGCTTACCGCCGACAGATTGAAATGTCTCATGACCCATGCCTGCTACGAGCAAGGTATCTTCTGAACCGAGCGCCGTGATACCGAACTCGATGGCACGGGCACGATCGGCAATTTCGGTCGCGCTTGGCGCGCCAATCAGCACTTCCTGCCGGATCTTGGCCGGGTCTTCAGTACGGGGGTGTCCATCTGTGACGATTACAAGATCGGCTAGATTTGTCGCCATCGCCCCCATCTCCTGGCGCTTTCCTGCATCTCGCTCGCCGTTGCATCCGAACACGATCGTCAACTTCCCAGTTGTAAAACTGCGACAGGCTTCCAGCGCCGCGCGAATGCCATCGGGGGAATGTGCGTAGTCAACTACTATCCTGGCTCCTGATGGGGCGACGGCGACGATGTTCAAGCGACCTTCTACTTCGGTCAGGAGGTTGATGTCAGCCACCGCTTGCGCTGCCGGTACGCCGGATGCAATCACAACTCCCAGGCTGCACAGCGCATTGCTTACCTGGAAGAGTCCGAACAGGTTTAGTTCGCAATCGTATCTGTTACCGAGGACTTCAAGCGAGAGTTTTTGGCCGCTGGACTGACTGGTTGCTTCGAGCAGGCGAATATCCGTACCGTCATGACCAAAGGTCAATACTTTGTGTCTACGTTGCCGGCAAATCTCCCTGGCTTGTTGAAACCATGGACTATCGGCATTTAGCACGGCGTAGCTTCCCTCTGGAAGGACTTCCGAAAAGAGCGTCATCTTTACTCGAAAGTACTCCTCCATAGTCAGGTGAAAATCTAGATGATCGCGTGTGAGATTTGTGAAAGCGCCGATTGCGGCGGGCACTCCATGGAGGCGATAGTCGTGGAGCGCGTGGCTTGTAGCCTCCATTGCGACGTGATTGATACTTTTGTGCGCCAGCCGGTTCAACATTTTGTGTAAGGCCGCCGTCTCCGGTACTGATAAGGTGGGATCTCTGTCCCACACCAGGGAGCCGTCGCTGCAGACACCACCGAGATTACCGACTGAACAACTGGGGTGACCGGCGGCGGACCACAACATGCGGCAGAAGCTCACTGTTGAGGTCTTGCCGTTCGTGCCTGTAACGAGTGCGATATTCTCCGGACGGGGTTGTCCATAAAAGCGAGAGCACAGTGTTCCCATGATTGAAAGCGGTTGGCTATGAGAGATCAGGCATACAGTCTTTAAGTACTCAAAAGGAATGCGTACTTCCTGCGTCGAAAGCACCGCTGTTGCGCCGCGTTGCAACGCTCTTTCAATGAAGCGCCGTCCGTCCAGGCGAACCCCATAGCGGGTGCTGTCTACGGTTTCGCATTCGGCTGCGACATAGAGAAATCCGGGCTGGCATAACTCGGGATCGGAGGTAATGCCGGCGATTTCCGTCTCACTAAAGGCTATGACGCCAGAAGATACTCCCGAGAGGTCCTTAAGTAACAGGTCAAGCCGCATATGGCACTGTTTGTTTCAGAGATGACTTAAGTATTGAGACGAAGTCGGCGAGAGATGGTAATGGTACCAGGACGATCGGGCTCGCGGTGCGGTCCAGTCAAGTATAGCCGGTGCTGAAAGGCATGACGATCGTAATGTTCTGTTATGACCAACGGTACTTCAGTGGCGACGGCCGGTCAGCTATTAATAGCATGACGCAGGAGTTGCTTTTGACGCTTGCCGATTATCAGTAAGGTCCCTTTTCTCAAGCAAGCGTCGCCGCGAAGCCAACCAATTGTTTCTGCGACTAATTTGAGCTCGGGAACGTTTATAAATGGAGAACTATGAAATGATTCACTTATGGTCCAAGCTTACTAGAGCTGTTTTACTAGCTTCATTATCTACACCAATTGCGACGCTGGCCTCCTCGGCAAAAGATTTGACAGCTGCCGAGTTGGCAAGCATGTCTCAAGCTTCCGCTGTGAGAATAGGCTGTGGAGTGTCCATCGGTATCGCCGACGATCTCAGTGATTTCGGACCGGTTACCACCGGCGTCCTAATGACTTCGGCGCTGGTTGCTCTGGCTGTTCGGTTTCTTCCACCTCCTCAACGAGAGGGCTGCTGGAGACTGATTCGCAACTCTGCGCTCATCTATTTCTATGGAGGAGCCGTTTTCCTTCTAGTCGCTTCTTTACTGGGCAGCCAGATCTTCGGTGCTGCACAATCTCTCTGGCTGGTGTCTGCTTTGATCGCCCTGCCGATTTATGTGAGGTCATTGTGGCGAACTTGGGCATCGATTGTAAAAATGACTGCCTCTGCAGTGGTACAAGCGGTAACTCGGTTCAACAAGATGTACGTTCGTGTCGACGGCAATACCATTACGCTCAAGCACCGACTGCGCCGCCAAACTCGTGTTGTCGAAGAGTTTGCATTGATGGAATCAGAACAAGTGAAAGAGGCTGAAGAATGTCTAGTATAACTACGGCGAATGACAAAGCCTTGATCGATCAAACTCAATCAAAGCCAAGACTTCACCTGGTAACTCCCGATGCGAAGAGCCCAGCGCCGGTGGAAACCGGCGCTGAGTCCGGGAGCCTGGTGTGGATACTGCATCCGGCGATCGATCTCTTGCTGTGTTGTGGCGGAGTAGTTTGGCTACTGTTTGCATTTCACTACTTTATTGTAGCTCCAGCGAACAATCAAGTGATGGTTAGCCTGTTATCGTTACTCGTCATTGTCGGAACGCATGTGCTGAGTGAAACTCACACTTCTGCTACGCTCGTTCGCGCTTACAAGAACGGCGAAACGCGAGCTCGCTACTCACTCTATACGCGCTGGGCGGCGCTTGCATGCGGTGCGCTCGCACTGGCTGGGCTTTTTATCGCTGGTTTTACTCCCATCCTGGCAAAGCTATATCTGGTCTGGGTCGTGCAGCACTTCACCGCTCAAACTTATGGAATGACGCTTCTGTACTGCTACAAGAACAATTACAAACTGAGCAATAAGGAAAAGTTCGTTCTGGCTAGTGTGCTGAATTTAACAGCTGTGCAGGCTATTGTCCGCCAATTTACCTTCAAGGATTGGAACGGCAATGGATTTCTGGCCCAAGTGATTCCTTTTTGGGGACCAATGCCCGAATGGATTTATCAGACCAGTTTGATTCTTTTGACTCTAGCGATTGGTGCTTTCTGTTTGGTCGGATTGCGAAAGCTCTTTTTCGAGCGTCTTGTCTTTCCGCTTCCGGCAGCGTTAATGCTCTTTACCGGAGTGGCAATCTTTCTCGTGGGCAAAGATGTGGCAGGAGTCTTGTGGCTCTACGTGCCTGCTTTCTATCACGGAGCTCAATATGTCGTCCTTACTGCTGCCCAACATTTGAAGGAGCAGGGTCTTCCGGAAGGAATGAGCACTGGCGAGATGTGGAAACTGCTCGGCCAGTCCGCAGGATTGAGATATGTTGGAATATTGCTGCTGGGAGCGATTGCAATTTACATTGGAGTGCCGCGCCTGTTGCAAGATTGTGGATTCGACTATTCGCTGGCGTTTGCCACAGTTTTTTGTGCGGTTAATCTCCATCACTTTCTTACCGATCAAGCGATTTGGAAGTTGCGCGATCCCAAGCTCCGAAAAAGTTTAGCCGCTTAAGCATTGGCCGTCAGAGCCGCGGCTCAGGCAATCTGTTGCTATCGGCTGGGAGTTTAGATCCGGAGCCGAAGCAATTGAGCCTCAATAGCGCTGCCGCTCTACGTCGCCAAATTGAAAGTTCTGAGACTGACTCTGTCCAGCTGTTCTTACGTTTGCTTCCTGCGAGACAATCTGACGACGAGAGCCGCGTGGATAGGTAAGTAGGTTGTTGCCCTGTAAATCGTTGATTGCTTGTAGCACTGCTTGATCGTAAGTAGGAAATCGTGAAGTTTGAGTGAGCCGGACATTGATGATTCGCCGATCAGGCAGCACCGCTAATGTATACCAGGCCGATGTTCCATTTGGATAGCGTGTCACCATCATCTGCCTGCCCGGATCCCAGACGAAATGAACATCGTTTTGAACATTAATCTTGGCCAGGGTACCGGACTGTATTGCTTGCATGAGGTTATTGCGCCACACATCCCAGTCGATCATCAGCTCTTGATCGCCGGCATCGGGATCGTTGGATGCGTTGAGTGCCATCGGATTCTGCGATGCTGTGCCTTGTAATGGGTTTGGCTGATACTGCCCCATACCTCCTTGCTGGGGCGTACCGCTCCAGTCAGCACCGCCGACTCCGCCTACCAAGCCGGTTTCTTGCGCTGAACCCGGTAAACCAATTTGCTCCACGTTGCCCTGTAACGGCTTTCTGATGCTGGGAGCAGCCCCTTGCTCAGGTCCTGGTCCCGATGACTGATCCGGTGCAGTCTCTGGTGCTTGCTCAGGTATCGGTTCCGGTGATTGCTCCGGTAGTGACGTTGGAGACCGGTCAGGCGCGGGATCTGGTGCTTGTTCTGGTGCTGGATTCGGTGATTGCTCCGGTATTGAAGTTGGAGACTGGTCAGGCGCCGGATCTCCAGCTTGATCTGGTGAAAGATCCGGCGATTGCGGCGACATCGGCACCGGTGAAAGTTCTGGAGGTGGAGTCGATGATTGCTCGTTCTGGATAGGGGGTGGAGCGCTGTCCGGCACAGATGCTGGCCGATTTTCTTGTGAACTTACAGTCTCCTCGGCCACTGTTGTCACTGTGGACGAGATGGACAGCCAGAATGCCAGCAGGAGGGTCATGGAACAGCAAAGTGGTGGCTTAAATGTGTTCATTGCAGGAGTTTCTCTGCCCTGTCTGTAAGGGTCGCCTTGTCTACCAAACGGTATCCCTAAATCTTATACCCGCCAGCGGGCGGCTGGTCGATCTGCCGCTTGCGACGGATCGACTTTCGTACTTGTCGGTTCATGCTCGGTATGACTCGGGCAATGCATCGCAACTTCCCAATGATCGACTTGCTCTGTAAATCCCCGGCTTAATGATCTTGCCAGGTGCCGTCCGAGTCGAGAATTTGATGTGGATTGAACTTTCCTTTGTACTCCATCGAGCGACAGCCTTGAACGTAGTAGCCCAGATAAACATACGGCAGTGAGAGCTGTCTTGCGCGTTCGATCATCGCCAGGATCATCCATGTTCCCAATGAGTGCCTGCGAAAGTCAGGGTCGTGTACGAAGTAAATGCCCGAGAATCCATCTGGCAATACATCGACATAACACACTGCCACTAGCCTGTTGTCAATTCGATAGCGCCACTCCTGCACGGGAAAGGGATTCTTAGTAAGGAAGTAGAGGTGTTCCAGCGCCTGCAATTCGCCTGTAAACGGCCATTCTTTTTTCACTCGATTAAAGGCGTGATGCCGAACATACAGATCTGTGCTTTCTGCGGTTACAGTCGGTGTGCCAATCTCCAACTCGACAAGCGGCTCGTTTAGTTTTTGTGTGCGGCGCTGGCTGCGATTGGGGGCAAAGCTGTCTACCAGAACCCGCAAGCACTGACAGGAGCGACAACTCGGACACTGCGGGCGAAACAAGGTCGGACCGGCTCTCCGCCAGCCTTGATTTAGGTAGGAATGGTGGTCCTCCACCGTCATCTCTGGGAAGAACTGGTACTCGAGCTGCCACTTTTGATCGGGAAGATAGGCGCACTGTTCGGCTGGGCTGATGTACCGAAACTTTGATTCCATTTGAGGCTCCCGGCTCGGTTCTTACAATCTGCTATATCTTGTTGCTCGGTGCGGAAGCAGCCAGCTTGTGGGTGCATAACCTGTCATCGATCTCTCGACAGGTTAGCTCGAATTCTGTCTGCCTGTGCGTACATCTTTTCAGATTCCTGTGGTCGGTTTATTTTGGCCAGTAATTTTGCATAATTCTCCAGTGTAATCACCCTTTCGCGATGATTCACCGGTAAGTACTTCTCATCCATTTCGAGCACGCGGCGAAAGCACGACTCTGACTCTTCGTACCGATGTTGTTGATAGCAAAGGACACCAATATCGTTCAGGGTTGAGGCAATTTCGGGATTGCTCTTACCCAGTGCTTTTTCCTTTGCTGCTAGCGCCAGTTTCAAAGCTTCCTCTGCTTGTTGAAGCTTACCTTGATTAATACAGGCAGCGGCTAAATTGCCGAGCGTCTTAGGTAGCCGTATGTCATCTGGCGGGAAGACTTGCGCCTCTTTGGCAGCTAGTTGAAACAACCTCTCTGCCTCGAGGTCATTGCCGTTTTTGTAAGCAGCCATTGCGTTTTGGTTGTATTGCTCCCAGAGCGGTTCGCTGGCCATGGTCGGCTGGCAGGTGGTTAAACTTACCAGTAATGCTAACTTCCAGATTGAGCTTGAGGTAAGAACGTACATGA
Organism: Candidatus Obscuribacterales bacterium; assembly: GCA_020050835.1. GTDB lineage: Bacteria > Cyanobacteriota > Vampirovibrionia > Obscuribacterales > Obscuribacteraceae > JAGVKB01. Next base: position 24,375 of record JAGVKB010000037.1, read on the forward strand.
GGTTCGCCGTTACGTCTCTCCATAACGATTATAGTAAAGAATTACTCAACTACTAGCGAATATGCCTTAAGGCTTAATGGGCGCCAACCTCGGCTTGTTTCATCAGTCCGTAATAGCTGGCAGCAGCAGCGCCGACGCCAACAAACCAGCTGTAGTCGTAGAGTATGTGCAGGGTGGGAATCAGTGCTCCAACCCAGGCAAATAGGCAGCCGACAAGAGTTGCGCAAACGGCCCGCCAGTTCCAACCGTTTTGATACCAATAATCTCCTTCGGTCAGATAAAGCGCCGGCAGATTCAGCTCATTTTTCCGAATGATCCAATAGTCGACAATCATTACTCCGGCTATTGCTCCCAATCCGCCGGCGTAGCCCAGCAACCAGGAGAAAATGTATGCATTGGGATCGGCGATTAAGCGCCATGGCTGTATCAAAAGACCAACAACGCCAGTGATAAGCGCGCCTTGTCGGAATGAGATCCAGCGAGGCAGCATGTTGGCGAGATCATTTGCGGGTGACACTAAATTCGCCGTTACGTTTACTGAAAGTGTGGCAAGTATGATTGTGAACATCGCTATCACTACGATCGCCGGCTCTGTAAATTGACCAACGAGAATGACTGGATCCCATAATTCCGTCACCTTCATATTCGGATAAAGAATGAGACTGGCAGAAGTCGCCACTACACCGGCACCGGCGAAGGCAGTCATTGAGGCCGGCAGCGCAGCCACTTGTCCGACAATCTGGTCCCTCTGACTGCGTCCGAATCTGGTAAAGTCAGGCATGTTGAGCGACAGGGTAGACCAGGAGCCGATCATTGCAGTCACTGAGGGCACAAAAATTGGCAGAAAGCTGGCAATAGTCAAATACTTTCCAGGCTCGGAGAGCAAGGCTCCCAGTCCGTGGGCTTTCGAGATCAGGAAGAGGACCAATCCGGCTGCCATGGAAAAAATGAACGGCGCTGCGAAGCTTTCGAATCTTTTGAGAAAGTCCATACCGCGGAAAATCACCAGCATATTGAGCACCCAAAAAGCAAGAAAGGACAACCATTCCGAAGGAGTATGCCCTGCTATAGCCGGACCGAGGAGATTCGTCCAGCCGGGTATCAGCCTGTTTAACAGTGTAAATACGGCTTGTCCGCCGATCCAGGCATTGATTCCGAACCATCCGCAGGCAACCAAAGCTCGCATCAGTGCCGGAAGATTTGAGCCGCGAACGCCATAGGAAGCGCGCGCTAGAATTGGAAAGGGAATACCGTATTTGGTGCCTGGGTGCGAGTTGAGAACAATTGGCACCAGCACTATCATGTTTCCGATCAGAACAGTCAGCAATGCCTGCCACCAGTTCATACCGCTGGCAATCAGCCCGGATGCAATCATGTATGTTGGTATATTGCAGGCCATTCCGGCCCAAAGGCTGGCAAAGTGAGTCGCAGACCAGGTGCGGCGGGAAATCGGGATTGGCGCGAGGTCCCTGTTGTATGCCGTACTGCCGGCGATCGATGCTTCGTCAAGCAGATCAACTCGACCATCCGCTGCGTAGTGAACTGTTGAATCCAAATTGGATTTGTTCGTTTGCATGATGTCCTAACAAAGCGTCATTAATCTCGTAGCGCTTTCAACTGCTTGGCGGTTTCGGGGAGGCGCTGCATATAGTCTGGATACGAATGGAAAACCTTTCCAATTGTACAGCCGAAGAGTGCTTGAGCTAGCAGCATCAACATCTCGCGATGACAACGATCGCCATAAGAGCAGATGCAGCAAAGATACACGTGCTTCGTCTTGCTCAATTGTGCAAGCTCCTCAAGCCGAGCCAGAGCTTTATCACTCAAAGCGAATCGCCTTTCGTAGTCGACTTTCGCAAATGAGCTATTGTGATCCGCAAGCTGCCTTTGAGCGGCATTGAACTCCCTGAGTAACTCCTTTTCTGGTGCGAGATCGCAAATGAATTCGTCCCGCAACTCCTTTCGCAGGAATCGTGGATAAAAGCGCATTGCCACTACTATCTGCGAATTCTTGCGGGCAATGGATTCATTTTTAATGTCGGCTATTGAGGCTTGGTCAAACACGGCAGCAAATTACAGGGACCAGAAAGTTGCATCTATTTTACTTCTACCTGGCTGGCTTGGGCGTTTCAATTCTTTGATCGGACGGACTTAGATAGCGGCAGTGCAATCTTCTTCGAAGTTGTCGATGTTAGTAACTGTGATTCCGTGCTCGGTCTTGCGCACCAGCATCGCCCGTCCCGCTTCTACTTTGAACTTGGCATCACCGGTATCGATAGTCATCGCCTTTTCAGATGCGACTAATACAGAGCCTCTTTCCAACTTGAAATTGTCGCCTTTACTCATACCATATTCAGTGCCAGGCAATACGGCTACAACTCTTTCTTTGCTGGACAGAATTACTGAATGGCTGAACTGATTTATTCCTGCGGCTTGCCCTTGGAGCGCTGCGGTCAGCTTAGCTACCTGACTGCCTTCGAAGGCAAATGACATTGTCTGCGTAATTGCCAATCCTAGAGCCAGTGTGAAAGTGTAGTAAAGTGGTTTCATTGTCCTGTCCGAATGTTCTTCTCTCTCTCTCCGAGCTGATTGACGAGCGGCACAGACAATTTAGGAAGCTGCCGAGTCGCTTGACAAAGGGAAGTTTGAATTGGTATTTAAAGCGACTGATAATTATAATTGCGCAAGACCTATGGACCGGATGCCAGGGCGCGAAAAGGCGGGACCGGCAGTTCCATAAGCGCTTTGTAGCCCAATTTAGTTGTTTTCTCGATAGTCAGGCTGGCCGCCCTCCACTGACCATTCAATTCCATCATCGCCAGGAGGACCAAATCCAGGGCCACCAGGAGGACCGAAGCCTGGCCAATATGTGTTAGGTTCGCAGCGAACTACTCCGAAAATGTCGCCTGTAGTGACTGAATTGCTAATGCCAGCGCGAGCTTTGCGGCTGGTGTCGCCTTCAGTGCGTTGAGCATGACGAAATCATGGATTGTCGACAGGCAGCGCACTGCATTCACTTCGACTCCGGCTTCAGTTAGCTTCCTTGCGTAGGCTTCGCCTTCGTCTCGCAGAACGTCGTTCTCAGCTGTAATTACTAGCGCAGCCGGAAGGTTCTGAAGTTGTTCGATTGATGCATTAAGCGGTGTAGCTGTTATCTCTCGACGAGTCTTTTCATCCGGTGCATAGGCGTTCCAAAACCATTCCATGGCAGGTTTTGTGAGCCATGGACCGGCGGTAAACTGTTGGTAGGAATCATTATTGAAATTGGCGTCAGTAACCGGATAGAACAACACTTGTCGTTGAATCTTCGGACCGCGACGTTCCTTCGCCAGCATGGTAACGGCGATCGCCATATTTCCGCCAACGCTATCACCGGCAACTGCAAGCTTACCTTCTGCCGCGTTGAACTCGTGGGGATGATCGGCCATATACTTGGTCGCTGCATAAGCCTCTTCAATTGGAACCGGATACTTGGCCTCCGGCGACGAGGAGTAGTTGACGAATACTACCAATACATGTGCTTCAGAGACCAGTTCGCGAACTAGCGGCTCATGTGTCTTGAAGCCCCCCAGTATCCAGCCGCCACCGTGGAAATACATCAGAACAGGCAATGGCTCCTTCACATTCTCCGGACGAACCAGCGTCAAGGAGATTGTTCCGGAAGGTCCGGCGAGAATGGCGCGCTCTTCTATGTGAACCGCTTTCAAGTCTTTTGGGTTAGACTGCACATCAATCAACAACTTACGTGCTTCGTCGACCGGCAGTTTGTAAATAGGCTTGGCCTCCGGATTCTCCAGGGATTTGATGAACTTAGCTGTTTCTTGCTCCAGTACGACTTTAGTCGATTGTTTTGTCTGCATATTTTTACTGGCTCCGGTAGGCATTGGATCCAAAAGCATACATTATGAGCTATCTATCTAAGAGCACCGGCTCAGTATTAAAGGCGCATCTCTTGACTATCTGTCACAATACCAAGTTGAGTTTCAAGCGCTAGGTTGTTTGATTAGAACAGGTCATTCTTCTATGGATCCGCCGGATCGGCGTCAGGCGCAACTTCTCTAATCTAAGATGGAATCGAGTCGTATATCGTATAGAGGAATAGACAGTTACTATCAATGGAGTGGCAATGGCGAAAGGAATGAACGCCAATTGGGGCAAGCCTCTAGCTGCATTTACTGCAATTCTCCTTGCGCTGGCAGTTTCATTGGGTGTTGCTGCTGAAGAGCGCTCACTGGCGAAGTACGGATTTATCGACAAGACTGGCAAGCTGGTGATCGCTCCCCGCTTCGACCTTGCAGGAACTTTCTCTGAAGGGTTGGCGCCGGTCAAAGTGATGGACAAGTGTGGCTACATCGACATTACCGGCAAATTGGTAATTCCCACGACATTCGAAGAAGCAATGCCGTTTTCGGAAGGATTGGCAGTGGTCAAAGTACTGGTCAAGGATGAGGAAACTGAGAGCAGTAACTCTCTTTATGGCTACATCGACAACAGCGGTACTTTAGTCATCAAGCCACAGTTCAGCGAGGCCGACAACTTCTCCGATGGCGTTGCTCTGGTGCATTTTGACTCAGGCGAGAAATGCTACATAGATCGCAGCGGCAAGAAGTTGTTCGCTCAGCTGTTCTCTGATGCGCGGCCGTTCTCTAACGGTCTTGCTGCTGTGCAGACATCTTCTGGTTGGGGCTTCATAGACCATGAGGGCAAGTTCGTGATTCCTCCTAACTATTCTGCGGTCTCTGACTTCGCCGACGATCTGGTGGCAGTATTGAAAGCCAAAGGGGGATTGACCCTCAACGGATTGGGCTATTGTCAAATCGCCAACGGTGGACTTTTCGGATTTCTCGATAAAACAGGAAAGATGGTAATTTCTCCCAGATACGACGGATACGGTGATTTCTCTGATGGGCTGGCATGCGTTGCGTCCGGAACCTGGAGCAGTCCGATTCCCTTTAGTAAGTGGGCCTATGTCGACAAGAAAGGAAGCGTTGTAATCAAGCCGAATTATAGTCTTGGGCGGCCGTTTTCTGATGGCTTAGCACCAGTAGCAAAAGGTAGATGGCAAGAGACTTCGTTAGTCGGAGAGAAGTGGGGATACATCGACAAGAACGGTAGATTAGTCGTTCCGCTTCTTTATGATGATGCCAAGCCGCTCAGCGATGGCATGGGTTGCATTCTGCTCGATGAAAAGTATGGATTTGTCGACCAGAGTGGAAAGCTAATCATTAACCCGGCATTCTCTGAGGCCGGCGATTTTTCGGAAGGATTAGCCTGGGTGAGAGTTTCTCCGGAATCAAGGTAGGCTTCGGGCTGCGCCTTTTCGCATGCTTTCTTCTTTAATGAATCAGGGTGCTAACGTAACCGCATAGATAAGCACATCGATCAGCTAAAGAATATTGCGAAGCTTGAGAGCTTGCAGTTTGAGAATGTTTCCAAAGAAAGGCTTGCGCAGATGCAGAAGGCTCTGCCGAAAGTCGAGATAGATAGCCGGTAGCTTTATTAGTCGAATCAAGTGAATTGAGACCAACACGGTGACTCCGGTTGGTTGCAGCGCCGGATTGAGGAGCGGAATGCATGTAGGTCGATCGGCCGCAGTATTTTGCCGACTCCTAAAATTTCGATCCTTTCGGTAGATGGCTTAGGGCGAAGGAGGCCCGAAGCCATGGAACCAGAACCCTATGACGCGATTAGTCCAGTCGAACAGTCCGCCGGTCGCATCAGCGACGCTCAGTCCAGCCTGTCGGCGGGAATGTGGGATTCGCTCAGAGAGGATTCAGTCGTTCGAAGTGCATACAGCCCGGCGACTTCCGCAGCTTTCGATCAGGAAATCAACTTCAGCGTCGACGATGTTTACTCGCCTTCGGGGGCATTTTGCGGGGCTGATTCGTACAGCTATTTCGAGCCCGCTGCGGTGCGCTCAGCGCCTACAAACAATGATAGAGCCGAATCTCCGGTCCACCCTGAGCCGGCCAAAAGGGGAGCGATGCGGACGGAAGGAGACTTCAAAGATCGCTCGGAGAAACTGTTCGATCGAATCGATACTGACCAGGACGGCTCATTGAACTCGTCCGAGCTCGAAACCGCTGCCAATGACGAGAAGTTGGTCGGTGATGATCACAAAGCGGTTGAGCTTCTGCAGAAGTATCAAAGTGAGCTCGAGGAGCTGTCAGACGACGAATTCGGCGACGAGAACGATGGAATTACTAAAACAGACCTGACAGAATTCGGCAAGGCTGTGGATGTTCACAGAGAAGCGCTAAACATGTACTCCTATGGAAAGCAACACTTTGCAGAGCTGGATGGAAACGGTGACGGCGTGCTGAGCACCGAAGAGCTGGATCAAGCGATTGACAGTCTTTCTGCCGATTCAACACAACGAGAGAATCTCGAGAAAATGCGCGACAAGTTTGATGATATCAAGGACGCGCGTAATGATGAGTGGGGCTTTGAGTCTGGAGTTACGGAAGCCGACCTGCTGAGATATTCCAGCGAGGGAGCCGCAGGTTGGGACGAAACTGGGCTGATCTCGGACATTTGGATAGAACTGTCTAAGTATAATCGTGGTGCCTAGCTCTCAGTCTTACTATTCGCAAATTGTAGGCTGGGATTTAAAGTCGTAGCTTTTGAGGCGAAAAGTTGCCAACGTTTGCTCGGTTCATTAAAAAATCTACAATCGGAATCTTTGTGTCTCTGGTCGCGTCTAACTTCTTGAGTGCCCAAAAAGTTGAGACCGATACTCGACCACAGAAATAGGAGTTTTTATGAATCGCCTAACTTTGTTAATTGCCGCAGGAATCATTGCAATCGCGACCCTGGCGCCGGCAGCCAATGCTCAATACAACTGGGGAGTAAACGGCACGCAAGCCCAGCTTAAGTCAAGAATCAATTTCGGTGTAAGAAATGGATCGCTAAGCAGGAGTGAAGCATCGAATCTGCAGCGCAAGCTCAACCAGATCAGTGCCTTAGAATCGCGCTTTAGAAATTCCGGAAATCGCCTGTCATGGAATGAGCGAACCAAACTAAATTCGCAACTATCTCGATTGCGCGCAGACATTGAGTCGCAGCTAAGCGATTTCGACCGCCGCAACGACAATCGTCGTCATCGTGGTTGGTATCGCTAACTAATCTCTATTGGCAGGTTCGATCGTTACGAAGACAACTTCTGGCCTGCAGAGAAACCTCAATCTTGGTGCATATCGACGCTCCATGCCAAGACCTCGTGAAATAATCAGTGTTCCGGAACCTTTCAGCGGAACGCAACATCCTGCGGCCCACTGGCGGGGCACAGCGGAAAATGTGATTAGCGGTCCAAAGAATGGTAATTGAACCTGTCCGCCGTGGGTGTGTCCGGCAATCAAAAGGTCAGCCTTTGGTTTTGCCAATGCAAAGTCTGGTGCATGACCGAAAATTATATGAAGCTTGTCGGTTTCAGCCGGAACATATCTGCCTGAGAATGATTCATCAAGTGGCAAACCTGTCACGACTACTTCGCCGGCATCGACCGTATCTGGGTGAGTGAAACAGTTAACGGATAGTCCGTCGAAAATCTTTGGCCAGTCGCTGGCATCAACATTGCCAGGAACTGCGAACATTCCCAATCGGGCTGAAACACCGGCTTTGATCAGTGCGTTCTTCAGCAGGCGATACTGTTGTGATCGTCTCAATGAATCTGCCTCATGAATGTAGTCTCCCGGAAAGAGAATTAAGTCAGGCTTCTCAGCCATGACCTTTTGGAATGCCTTCTCCTCATACGTCCCGACATTATCCGTCTGGATATCGGTGACGATAGCTACTTTGATTGCTTGTTGCACCTTAGGTGATACCACCACCTCATGTCGAATCTGCAAATCATATGGCTCTAACAGAAAGGCATCTACTCCCACCGCAACAACTGCCACGCATACGAGAATCATTGTAATTGCAAACCAGCGGTACTTTTCCCAAGCTTGGAAGGAACACCAGAGCAGTAGCAATGTGCCACCATAGAAAATTGCGATTGAAAGCAGTGACAGGAAGGAAAAGATGTCAGCTTGAAGCCTGAGCGCCGAAAGCAGGGAGACCAGTCCGTAAGCCAGGACAGAGGTAGCAACTAGTTCCGGTTTGGCGTGTTTTCTTGCAATTAGAAAGCCGAGGAACATCAAAGTAAGGGTTAAGACAGCGGCATACACGAGTTGCGCTTGCTGGACGTCCACTGAGAACAATCTGCAATCCTCCGAGCACTGAAGCTGATACTATTATGCACGCCGGCCGGCGTTTTTCCTCTTCTTCCTTGAAGTTGATTGTCGCGGACCTTCTTGCTGTCCGGCGACCTGATCTGGGCCATTCTACGATGCTTTGGCTGGTATTTTGTCAATCTGCGATGTTCAAGAGGACTACTCGGGTGGGACGACTAGCTTTACTTGCAATCTGTCCGAAAAAGGTAGGATGAATGTCCGTGTTGTTAAAGTAGTCATTGCCGGTCAGCCAGTTGTGTCTGTAATTTGTGATATCGCTCCGTGTTATGCCAGCTCGTTCGAAACCAGGCTCGTCATTGCTTGCAGACCGAATCTGATTGAAATTGGTTGCTACATGCCGTAACTTCGGGTTGGACAGCAGTCCCGAGCTGTTTAGCTCTTCCTTGCTGAAAAATCCATCGGCGTTCTTGTCCAGAGTGGAAAAGTTCTTCTCCAGGAATGAAAGATTGGCCAGGTCAATTAATTCTTGCTTCACTCTTCTGTGATAATGCTCGAACATTATCAAGTCAGCGGGACTAAGATACGAACTTATGCTGAAGTCATTCTGGGCTTGAGTAGTCATCGTCACTAGCGAATCATAGTTTGAGCGAATTCTATCCAGCGCGCGTTGGTCGTCAGAATTGAATGTTTCATTCTCTCTTGCTACATCTAACTCTCGTTTCGTTACGCCACCGCTGTGATTGCGATCGAGCTTCTTGAAATTGTTTAGAAAAAAGTCTCTTGTCTGTTCTGCCGTAATAGACCTGGAGACTTCTTCCCAGGCTTGCTGATTACTGTCGGAAAGCGTTACTGATCGTTCCGATTTCTTGTCAATCATTTTAGTTACCCTCTACGAGCCAACCCCTAACCTCGTAGATAGCAAGATTGCAGGAACTCGACCGACTACCACTTCACGTACCTCTCCCGATACGCAATGGGTTAGAACCAAAATGTTTCTCGATCGAGTGCTTTGAAGCTACTGGGAAGGTAGAAATCTCGCCAGCGGTTGCTTCAGTGCCCTGCAAGTAGATGTATACAGAGCGGCCGGATTTTGGACAAGTCTTAGCTAGTTACCTTTCGGACCAATACCCAGCGCTGGATCCTTCGCGTTGCCAGACTCTAGCTCCTTTAGCACTTTACGAATATTGCTCAAGGCAAGCGGAATCTCGCAATGTTTCAGAGCATAGTAGAAGGAGTCTTCACCTTGAGGGTTCTTCCCGTAAAGCGCATCTGTCAGGAAGCCTGCCGAAATCATATTCCCGAGATTTTGTTGAGCCTGCTCTATGGAAGTAGCTCCTGCTGCGATTACAATTGCTGTCTTGCGCCCTAAGCTTAGTCCCGACAAAAGGCGAGAGCCCGAGCATAAGCCCGGGCTCTTTAATCCTTAACTTGCTCAGAACTACTTGCGGATGGTGATGGTGGCCTTTTCGCCTTCCATCTTAACTTCGCCCTTGAATCCGAATTCGTTTGCGAATTCTTTGATGCAATGTTCGAAGCCTTCCATCATTTTTTCTTCTTGCGCGCAGCTCATGCCGCCACACTTTTTCATGGCATCCCACATACCGCACTTGTTGTAAGTTAGGTGGGCTTCTTTGTCATCGCCCCAGAATTCGATCTGGCTACCGAAAACATTTGTTTCGAGTTCGGCTTTGGCCTTGATGAGTTCAATCGGGGTCTTTACGCCCAAGTTCTTGTAATACTCAACCATCGGTTTGCGGCTGAGGGCTTGGTATTCCTTGGTTGCTTCTTCGCCGTGCTTGCAAAGAACAGTCATTGCGCTCATGCACGAGTTGGCCATCATTTTGGCGAACAACTCTTGCATTTGCTCTGGCTTCCAGGTTTGTTTCGTTTCGGTCTTTTGAAGTACTGTCATTTTGATACACTCCAATTAAGGTGGGCGTTGATTGCAATTCTAGAGCCGTTTCCAAGAAAGTTAGCTCGTTTTAAGAGTGAATTCGAATTTCTTCTTGGCAACGCGCATCCTAAGAATTGCACTATCTGTCTGCACCGCTCATTGCCAGTTTCAATCCATCTACGATACTCCAGGGATGTGGAGGGCATCCGGGTACGAAGATGTCGACTGGTAGGATTGGAGTCACACCATTTGCTTCGGCATAGCCATTTTTGTGCACTCCTCCCGAAATTGCGCAGGTGCCCACTGCCATGACAATACGGGGTTCGGCCATCGCTTCGAAGCAGCTTTTTAGTGGTGCATGCATTGCCTTTGGTACCGGGCCTGTCACTAAGAGCACATCGGCGAATCGCGGCGAAGCTACTACGTGAATGCCGAATCGTTCCAGATCGAATACTGGGTTACTACAGGCGCTGAGCTCGAGATCGCATGCGCTGCAGCCTGTGGAAACTACTCGCACGCTAATGGACTTGCGAAAAATACGGTTATCCTTACCGAGCTTACGGAGTGGTGATGCATCGCCGCTCATAACAACTAAATCGTTCCTGTCCGTTCGCGCGGTTCTCAGTCTATTATCATTGACGATAGAGCCTTCCGGACAGCCTCTCGTGCACATCGCGCAACCAATACAGCTGCCCAAGTCAAGCTCGATCTTAGTCGCGCTCGCTGTTTCATTGATTTCAATTGCATCGGTTGGACAGACGTTCTTACATTGGGAACAGGTCGGTCCGATGCAGGGCATAGAACCGATCATGGGGAGCCCGATTACGCCGGTGGGTAATTGCGGATCTGGCTCAGTGTTCGTTGCTGTGCCTGTGGACAGTAGGTACGCTAGTAGCTTAAACAATTCACTACCTCACAAATCGTGACCGCTGTAAGAAAGAGCAAAGCTCTTGTTGCAGAGTGGAAAGTCTGATACCAGATTGCTTCGGGCTGCAATTGCCAGACCTGTCCAATTGTTTGTACTGGGGTCTTTGATCGCATAACGAACGACAGCGCCATGTTGATCGGTAAAGACAAGATGAATCAGCTCTCCTCGATGGGACTCCACTATGCCGACCCCGATCTGATCGCCGCTAAGTTTGTCCGGCATTGGCGTCATCAATGCGCCTTCAGGCGTGAGATCGACCAGTTCCACAATTAAGTTCAAACTGTTTTGCAATTCGGCTATTCGCACATTAGCTCTGGCTAGCACATCACCGTCGTTCTTAACAATAAAGATTGGCCTTACTTCTGGATAGACACCATGAGAAAAGTGTCCTCTTGCGTCATATGACTGTTCACTGCCCCTTCCAGTTACGCCGACCAAACCGAAATCCTTAGCCAGTCGTGGTGACACAACGCCAATCCGTTCCATCCTGTCCCGTGCCACTTGATTTGATAAGAAGAACTCTAAGACCGGTTTGAGATCCTTTTGCAAGAGCAGCGTTGACTCACGAAGCTGGCTCAAGTGTTCGGATGAATCGTAGGTAACTCCTCCCGGGCAAATGAACCCGCGCTGCAGCCGCGATCCAGTCAATAGTTCGGCCAGACGTAGTGCATTCCCCCTGAGTCTAGCCATGCTCGACGATACACCGAGAAACCCGATGTCTCCTGCTAAACCACCAAGGTCTGAGATATGCATTGCGACGCGCTCAATCTCCAGGCTGATTGATCTCAAGAAATTGGCCCTGGGTGTAGCCGCAAGGTCCAGGATTGATTCGATTGCAACGGCGTGAGCGAGTGCATTGGCCGATGATGTGTCGCTTGCAGCGGCTTCTGCAACGAATCTCTGATTCTTCCAGGGGACTTCACACAGGCGTTTCTCAACCCCGCGATGGACGTAGCCGAGCCGGATTTCCAGGTTGAAGATGATTTCGCCCAGACAGCTGAACCGAAAGTGCGCCGGTTCTATGATTCCTGCATGAATTGGACCGACTGGAATTTCATATACTCCATCGCCGGTGACTTCCAAGAATCGATAGGTCTTTTCTGCTGGTGGGTAGTCGTGCTGCACTGTTTTGGAGAGTGGGAATAAATCCGGGGAGTACGATTCATGTAGCAGGTTGTGCTTCAGCCGGGGATGACCGTCCGGGACCAGCCCGAACAAGTCCCACAGGTTCCGCTCGAACCAATGGCACTGCGGTGTAACAGGCGTCAAGGATTGATATCGATTGCCTTCAAGTGGAGTTTCCCAACAGTTGGCGGTGTTCGTTTCCGTGTCGAGCACCAGCGTAATTAACTGCGAGCCGTCGATTGAAGTAATTAAACCAAGTCTGCCGTGTGGCTTGTGAAGCCACTGCGTTAGCTGCTCCGCTCGCTCTTGTGCTGGTAGAAGGGCCCTTTGTAGTCTCATAGAAGATTTTGAAGAAATGAAGGTAGGGTCGTGAGCCCGCTTGCTGTCACACCAACGCACAGAACGGCTGGAACAATGCTGGCAAGCAGGGGGCGAAAAGAGGTGGAATCGGTTCTGGCTGGTCCCAACAAAATACGAGAAGCGTGTATACAGACTGCCACAAAACTAAGCGCTATCGCTACAAGCAGGATTAGAGCAGCCAGCCAATGACGTGAGTCGGTACACTTAGTGAGAATCAGCCACTCGCTCAGGAATGCGCCGAAAGGTGGTGAACCGGTTACCGCTATGGCAGAGACCGCCAGCAAAATTCCCCAGGTAGGAGAAGTCGTAAGAACTCCTCTGATCTGCGACAGGTCTTTAGTGCCTAGAGCTTGAATAATATTGCCTGAAAGCAGGAATAATCCCACTTTTGCCAGACTATGATTGAGTGCTTGAAGGAAGAAGAGCAGCGGTGAGTCGAGACCGATCGCTACTAGCATGATTCCAACATTCTCAATGCTCGAATAGGCCCAGAGTCTTTTGATGCCGCTTTGATGGATTAGAAAGAGGCTCGCTGCCAAAGCGGTAAGCGCTCCCCAGTAGATTGGCAGGGTGGAGGATAGAGCACAATGATGAGTGAGTCCCATTAGTCCTGCAATGCGATAAATGGCAAATAGAGCGCAGTTCAGGAGAGCTCCTGAAAGTATGGCGGAAGCTGGCGCCGGTGCTTCGGAGTGAGCGTCGGGCAGCCAGCTGTGCAGCGGGAAAATTCCTGCTTTTGTGCCAAATCCCAACAGGCAAAATATGTATCCCAATTTCAACAAGTTTGGTTGAAGCAACTCTGCATGGCTGAGCAAAACTTGAATATTCAACGATCCACCGTTGCATGCCCCGTGTTGGCTGGCGGCAAAAATGAGCACCGTACCCAAAAGTGCAAATGCGATACCGACGCTGCAGACAATTAGATACTTCCAGGTTGCTTCGAGCGCATGCTTCGTTCGTGAGTAATAGACAAGTGAAGCGGAGCATAATGTTGTTGCTTCAATGCTTATCCAGAGATAGCCAAGATTGTCGCATACAAAAATGAAACTCATCGCTAGCAGGCACAATGTGCTGGAGGCGTAGAAGAATTGTTCTTGGTCGGCTCGGTACGAGGAGTTTTGCCTTGATTCGGCTGCGAAGAATGTGCCGGCATGAGTCAGGGAGCATGCTACTACGAATGTAGTCAACAGCAGAAAGCATACACCGAGTTTGGTGACTGAGAAGTCGGACATCGGGGAAAGTGTTGAGCTGCCACCGCGAAAAATAGGAAGTGACCAGCAAAGGATTGATGCAAACTGAAGCGAACAGAAAATGGGCACTAGCACTCTATTTGTTACAGCCGAGCGCGTAATCAACGTGGTGATTGTGGCGACTATCGGCAAAATGCTAATTGCGGCTACTAAATTCATATTGCTAGTCCTTCAGGTCTGTCAACTTGGCAATATCTATGTGCTCGAACGTCTCTTGTATCTTGAAAGTGAGCAACCCAGCCAGCATGACGCCAACCAGTACATCCAGCAGAATACCCATTTCGATTATTAACGGCATTCCTCTGGTTTGAGTCAGTGCAAAGACATAGATGCCATTTTCAATTACGAGGAATCCGATGATCTGACTGATTGCCAGCCGTCGAGTCAGCATCAGAAGCAATCCAGTCAAAACTAGCGAGATACCCGCACTGGCTCCATACCAACCTGCGCCGGTCCCCGACGGGGTTGGCAGCCCCTGTGTAAGCAAGAAGCTCAAACCGAGCAGCAGGATACTTGAGTGCATTGCGATTGGCGGAGCGACGAGCGCTCCCAAGTCTCTATGAACATGAATTCGATCCATTGTCCATGCCAGGAATAACGGAATGGCTATCGATTTCAGACCGGCAATCAAAAGCGCAATTAGGAGCAGTGATGGCTCTTCGTTCGGGTAGGCAGTCAATCCGGTTGCGATAGCAATCAGAATAGTTGTTGCACCGTAGAGCCATAGGTTGACTCTGAGATGTACGGAGCCGACCATCAAGGCAGCCAAGACGGCTGACATCAAAACAGTCAATTCGATGTTGGTCAGCACTATCATACGATGCCTCCCGCGACTGCTATCAACGCTGCCAGCAGACTCATCGTTATGGCGTAGGCGATGAATTCCGGAATCCTGCGCCACTGAAGCTTGACTGCCAGGCTCTCGAAGACGCCAACTGCCATAGCTATGGTAAGAAGACCGATTATTGTAATCATTGCTTGGATAATCTCAGGCAGTTTCCAGACAGCAGGCGCTGCTCGCATGAAGCATTGTACGGATAAGCCAAACAACACACTCATGCGCAGAGCGTGGGTAAACTCGATGATCGCTAGATTCCTGCCCGATGCCTCAAGTATCATCGCTTCATGGACCATGGTGAGTTCCAAGTGAGTAGTCGGGTCATCGATCGGCATTCGGGATAATTCGACTAGGCTGGATAAGATAATGGCAGTGCCAACCAGTAGCCAAATGGCAGGATTCATCTGTAAGTGTGTATTGGTGAAGGAGAAAATCTCCCGGAGATCGCTTGTTCTCGAGGTCGCTCCAAGCGCGACCAGACCAAGCAACGCTGCAGGCTCTACCAGCAGCGACAACGTAGCTTCGCGACTGGCCCCGAAGGCACCGAATGCGGAACCAGTATCTAGCGCAGCCAGAAGAGTGAAAATGCGTGACATGGCGAATAGATACACGACGAGAAAGAGATCTGCAGGCGGAGCCCATGGAGCGAAGGAAAGCCAGGGAACAAGCCAACTAATCAGTAGAACATTACACAGTCCGATTGTTGATGCTGCCCGGAAGATCCAGCTGGCGGTGCTGCTTACTGTCTCTCCCTTTTGGGCTAATCTGATCAGGTCGAATGCCGCTTGCAGTATGGGCGCTCCCCTGCGAGCTTGTAATCTGGCCTTAGTCTTCCGAATTGTCCCCAAAATTACTATGGGGGCGAGCAGGACACTCAATAGAAAAAACAGCCAGTGGATGAGTTCGGTGATCATTTGCTGATTCGCATTTTGTGCCGTGGGTGCTGAACTATGAGAAGTATGCTCATAGCTTGGCGCTCAATAAAAGCAGGAGAACGAGCGTGATACAGACGTAGAGCAGATAGATGTGAATGCTACCGGCCTGGAATCGTGCGAGCATTTTAGCCAGGTGACTAATGATCGTCAGAGCAGGCAGATAGACTCGTGATTCCAGGAGCGATACCATTCTGGTTTTAGCGTTAATCGTTTCGGGAAAGTGACGTCGATCCTTTCCGCTCAGTTCTATCTCCGTTTGATATTGAAGGAATGGGCTGAAAATTCTCGCAAGCGGCTGAGCAAATGAGTCCGAGGTGACTTGCGATCTGGCAGAGAGCGGACCGAAACCGCAGTCCCATGTTGAGTAGCTCCTGACCGGTGAGCGCGAAGAGAATGAAATGTAAATCAAACTGAATAAGGCGCAGAGCAACAGTGCCATTAATGGAGTATTGATCGCAGTGGTAGGAGCCTGGCTAAAATTAAGGTGAAGCGTATCCGCCAGTACCCTAGACAGCGAGTGTGTTACATAAGGCGCCGAGACTCCCAAGACTACGCAGATGGTCGCAAAGTAAATTTGGGCAGCAAGCATGCCGGCTCGACATTCTTTAGCATTTTCACTTCGATTGCTGCGGGACTTTCCAAGAAAACAAACGGCGGTCACTTTCGTAAATGATGCCAGGGTAAGTCCACTTACAATCGATAGCAAGCAGATTGCGGCAATGCAAGTCCCGCGATCCAGTAGAGAATGTGACTCCCAAATGCTTCTGAAAAGACTCTGAAAGAGCAGCCACTTGCTGGCAAATCCATTGAGAGGCGGCAGGCAGCATGCAGCTAGGGCGCCGACCAAGAAACAGGCCGTTGTATATGGCATGGCTCTAACCAGTCCACCTAAATGACGCAGGTCGCGAGTGTGCGCTTGTGTATCGATTATTCCGGCTGACGAAAACAGCAAGGCTTTGAACACTCCGTGGTTCAAGCAGTGAAAAGTTGCCGCTGTCAGCGCCATTAGGCAAATATCGGGAAGATTAGCAATACGAGCCTTAATTGCCAAGCTAATCGCCATCAAGATCAGACCAACATTCTCGACGCTGGAGTATGCCAAGAGTCGCTTGATGTCATTCTGTACCAGAGCAAAGAGTATTCCCCAGAAAGCTGATATGGAGCCCAGTAACAATGCGAAGGTGGCAATTTCTGAGGAGTTGAGATCGCCGCAGAGTAGTATGCGAATGATTCCGTAAAGAGGAATGTTGATCATTGCGCCGCTCATCAGAACTGAGACCGGTGCTGGAGCGGCGGGATAAGCATAAGGCAGCCAGATGTGAAATGGCCAGATCCCGGACTTTATGCAAAAGCCGATCAGGATGAGGACTGCAGCACCATAGCTGTTTGCAGCGTTGAAGTGCCAGCTTTCAAAACACCAGCTTCCTGAGATTGCATGCATCCATAAAAAACCTGCGCTCAATAGTGCTGTAGCAATGCGTGTAGCTCCTAAATAAATAAGTGCGGACTTCTGGACGGAGTGTTGGTGGTGATCGGTTGCCACCAACACGCAGGAAGTAATGGACATCAACTCCCAGAAGACTAAAAAGGTAATAGCATCTGCGCTGAGAATTACTGCGCACATGGAGAGAACAAATATGAAGGTGGCAGACCAATAATGTCCTGCGTGCAATCGGTCCTGACGATGGGAGAGATATCCCGGCGAAAGTAGCGCTATTCCAACGGATACTACTGCAAGAATGAGGAGAAACAGACTTGATAATCCGTCGCTGAGGAATGTGAGCGGAAAGATGCCAGATAGAATTGGTAATTCTGTCGACCACCGTTGAGCAGAGCTGCCGGAACAAATTGACCCAACAATCAAGATGCAGGCTAGAGACAGGAGAATCAATGACAAGAAGTTCTGATTCAGTCGCTTTCTTGTAGACAAGAAGGCAATCAGGAAGACTCCTAGCACGATCGGTAAATTGCCGTAAAGGAGCGATGGATCCATGCTGAAATTCCTGCAGACGCTCTCTCTATTGTGGGCAACACCGGTCAGTGCGGTGCATTTTAAAATATAGCAAGTAGGCAAGTAGGCAATTGCAAGATTGCGCAAGTACTTTGATACTGTTACAATTCGCGCATAGTTTAAAGTCTATTGCTGCACTTCAACGGTGTGGCTCAGTGTTGCTTGCTTCGACATACTAACTGTTAATCGCATCCTTTACAACGGTGCAGCTTGGTCTGGTGGAGAAGGTATTCAAGCTCAACTGAGCAAGCCGCTAGCGTCTTGAGCAACGAGTGCGGTTGTGATTGCGGCGTGAGTCGGAAGCGCATGGTTGGGAGTTTGAGTTGGCAGATCGGAATCTGGCTGTTTTCATTTGGCGGCTTCCGGGCAGCACTGTTTAGGACTGCGGTAGAATTGCTGAGGTTCTACAACAATGGCGAGACTGCAGTGCGGAGGTTGCGGATTCTGGCAAGCTGCGCCTGCACACTTGGCTTCAAATGCCTTATAGTTGCGACCCTTTGTACTTTGATCCGCAGAAGCGGATCTTTTGTTCCGGTGGAACCGGAGATTAGGTAGATAAAAACCAGCTTCTGGTGACAGAAATGCTGAGCAGAAGAGCGTAGTTAATGAACATTCCAACGCCGGTAAGGTTAGATGAGAAGTATCGGAATCTTCTGCTAGAAGTTAATTCCCAGCAGGATATTCCGACCGGTTGGCAGGGGACGCCGATCGAGTCAATTATTATGGCGCAAAATTTTGGTTGGCCGATTCAAGCATCGGGTGGTCCAGAATTGCTGATTGCCACATGTATTGAGTTTCGCTACGCTTTACCTGTCCCGCGAATGTACGCCTATGTTATTCGAAGAGCCAGTGGAAGAGTGATTGGATCTGAGTTCAGTGTTGGCTACACCTTGGCTCAGGGAGTAAAGTTTCTGGCAATGATCGGGCACAATGATTGCGGCATGTCTAAGGTTCACGACAAGGCACCGGATGTAGTGAATGCCTTTGTCGAGCAGGGATGGCGGAGGGAAGTGGCAGAAGAATATGTACGCAAACATGCTGCCCGGCACGCTATTTCTGATGAGTTGCAGGCATTGCGAGATGAGTACATTCGCCTTCGAAATATATTTCCCAAGCTCGTAATTGCGCCCTTGTTCGTCTGCCTGCATGATTGTAGGTTCTATATTCCTCGTTGGTATCAGGATGTCGAGAAGTCCGTGACCAACGTGGAGCTCTTTGTTCCTGATGAGCTGGTCAGCAATCTTCCCTGAGTATTTCGATTTTTACCGGAAAGATTTAGTCCAGACTCTTTTGTTGGGAAGAATTGTCGGATAAAACTACGTAACAACTCGTGAATCGGGGACAATTCCAGCTTTATTAGCCGGATACTTTCAGCCGGCACCTGTCAAGGTGGTTGGGGTGCGCTACTGTAATAAGAATAGGGAGAGAATAGTAGGTAGTATTCTCTCTTCGGAATTCCTATCGTTAAGAGACAGTCAATTAGGATAATGAGTGAAAAACTAGTTAATTTTAAGGCTGAGTTCTTCAAGGCACTGGCAAATCCGCTCCGGATTAAGATACTCGATCAGCTAAGAACTGAAGAATTGACCGTCTCGGAAATCAGAGAACGATTGGAGGTTGAGCTTCCGAATATTTCTCAACAACTCTCTGTGTTGAGGTCCAAGAAGTTGGTAGTGGGCCGAAAGCAGGGTAACAACATCTACTATTCATGTAATGATTCCGCCATATTCAGATTGCTCGATGTTGCCAAAGAAATCTTCAACAATCATTTGATTGATTTGCAAGAGACGCTGAAAGAGTTATAGAACCGACAAGGCTGTAGTCAGTGCTTTCAGAAGACCCCAGTTAACTACCTGGAGAAAACCATGGCTCTAATTGCCTATAACCAAATTTCCATTCCGTCATTTATGTATGGAACGGCCTGGAAGAAGGACGATACTACAAGGCTGGCTCAGCTTGCTGTCGAATCCGGCTTCAAGGCGATCGATACGGCGAATCAATTGATTCATTATCGAGAGGCTCTGGTCGGCGATGCTTTGCTGTCACTGAAAAAGAATGGAGTGCAGCGTGATCAGCTGTTTCTGCAGACGAAGTTCACTTCTCTGGACGGGCAAGGCGGTCAGCCTCCTTACGATCCGTCTGTCAATCTGGCAACTCAGGTCAAGCAATCGATTGAAAGCTCGTTAGAACACCTCCACACCGACTATTTGGACTCATATGTCTTGCATGGACCCTATTCGAGAAGAGGATTGGGAGCTGAGGACTGGCAGGTATGGGCGGCGATTGAGGAGCTCTATAAGGCTGGCACGGTGCGGATGATCGGCATCAGCAATGTTTCCGCCCAGCAGCTTGCGGAGTTGTGTGCCAAGGCGACCGTCAAACCGATGGTGGTGCAAAATCGGTGTTATGCAGCGACCGGTTGGGACAATGAGGTTAGAGAAATCTGCCGCAGTCACAATGTTATTTATCAAGGTTTTTCACTCCTGACAGCAAATGGGCAAGTGCTGTCAGCTCCTGCGGTTCGGGAGATTGCTAAGCGGCTCGGGACAGGCGTTGCCCAAGTGATTTTTCGGTTTGCAATGGACGTTGGCATGTTGCCGTTAACTGGAACAACGAATCCACAAAATATGAAAGAGGACTTGCAAGCTGAGCAGCTTACGCTCACCACTGAAGAGGTTCAGAAGATTGAATCAATTGGTCTGATTCATCGATGATTGAAGGGCCAGCCCGCCCGAACTGTCTCACTTCCAGAATTCCCACCAGTGTTTCACGCCTGCCTGAAGTCCTGGCGGTTGCACTTCAGTAAATGGATTTAGAGATGCATAGAACTCACTTGTATCTTTTCCGCTCAACTTACATTGAGCAATATCCCGTAGATATTGCTCGAACGACGATTGAGAAGAGTCGGAAGAATAGTATTTATGAGCATGAATACTTCCAAGTTGTGCACCTTGTAATCGTCAAGTGGATGATAAGATCATTGGCGTTGTCGGGCTACTCGGGAACAACTTAGAGTGAAAGTAATTCTGGCTGAGAAGCCTTCGGTGGCGAAGGATATCGCTGCGGTAGTCGGCGCCACGGAAAAGAGGAACGGCTACTTCCGTGGAAACGGTTATGTGGTCACATATGCCTTTGGACATCTCATTACCTTCTGCGAGCCGGAGGAGATGAATCCATCCTGGGGAAAACCCTGGCGTATAGAGCAACTACCTATGATTCCGACCGAGTGGAAGTACACGGTCGTAGACAAAGCTGCCGAGCAATACAGTGTCATAAAGAAACTGTTTCTGGATAAGGAAACTGCCTCGATTATCTGTGCAACTGACGCCGGAAGGGAGGGCGAGCATATCTTCCGCTTGATCTATAAGTTCTCTGGATGTACGAAACCGGTGGAACGGTTGTGGATCAGTTCGCTTACAGCTCAGGCCATCAGTGATGGACTGTCTAAAGTTCGGCCGTTATCAGAGTTTGACAATCTGGCAAATTCGGCAGCCGCACGAGCGCAGGCAGACTGGGTTGTGGGGCTCAATTTCACTAGAGCCTATACAACAATGAATCGTCAACTCTGTACGATCGGTCGAGTGCAAACGCCGACTCTAGCCTTGATTGTCGATAGACAGAAAGCAATAGACAGTTTCAGATCTTCGAACTTCTATGAAATTTTAGTGAAATTCGAGCCAGGATTCGTGGCTCGCTATATCACCCCCGGCGAGGACCCTCAGAGTCGTCTGCAAGACAAAGCCCAGGCTCAGGAGATACTTAACTCAATTACTCCCAAGCCTACTGGTACCGTCGTTTCAGTTGCGACTGCGGAGAAGAAATCTAAGGCGCCGGCACTCTACGACCTACTGACTTTGCAAAAGGAAGCGAACAAACGATTTGGCTATACTGCCAAGGAAACTCTGGACATCGCGCAGAATCTCTATGAAGAGCACAAGCTGATTTCTTATCCCCGGACTGAATCTCGCCATCTTTCCAATGATATGGTCGACGACTTGCCCGGTGTTGTCAACGCCGCTATCAAGGCGCCGACTACGCCGGAAGTGGCTCGGACTGCTCTCGCTAAGGTGTCGATTTTTGCCGGTAAGATCACAGCCGATGTCTTGCGCCCGCACCTGACAAAAACCTATCTCGATGACAACAAACTGACGGACCACCACGCGATTATTCCAACACATAAGGCCTGTCCTTCGACGCTGCCTGAAAGGCAGCGAAATATCTACCAGCTAGTGTCGCTGCGCTTCCTGAGTATCTTTCTGCCGCCGGAAGTTCGAGACGAAACAACGGCTATCATCAAAATCGACGAACATTCCTTTCGCGCGCGTGGCGTGATTATCAAAGATCCCGGTTGGACCATAGTTGAACCTAAGTCGGATACTCCAAAGAAGGGCAAGGACAATCAAAAGGATTCTGCGGAAGATTTGCAAAAACTGCCACCCTTATCGAAAGGGCAGCAGCTCAACAAGCAGAAGGCAGAGCTCAAGGAGAGGAAAACCAGCGCGCCGAAGCCATATGACGATGCGACGCTTCTAACGGCGATGAAAAATGCTGGTCAGGATTTGGACGACGAAGACCTGGCTACATACATGAAGCAGCGCGGGTTGGGGACACCTGCTACTCGTGCTGCAATCATCGAACGACTCCTGCAAACTGGATACATCGAGAGAAAGAAGAGTTCACTTATTCCCACCGAAAAGGGAAGTGCTGTTATCGACCAGGTTCATTCCGATCTAAAGGACGTAAAGTTGACTGCTTCCTGGGAGCAACGTCTGGCTGATATGCAGGACGGTGTATTAGACCTGGCAACCTTTGAAAATGACATAGCAGTGTTTGTTCGAACCGTTCTGCCGTTGGTCACGGCTGATAGCGCCACGACGCGCATTCCGCGTGAAGGTGACATTGGAGCCTGTCCAAAGTGTTCAGTCGGCTCTGTTCGCTACACGCCGAAAGGAGCCGGGTGCACTCGCTGGAGGGAAGGATGCACATTCTCAATCTGGCGAGAGCAATACGGCAAAGAGCTGAAAGACAGTCACATCAAAGAACTAATCCAAAGTAGACACACCAAGCAGATCAAGGGATTCAAGAAGAAGGACGGCACAGGCACATATGATGCGCAGCTCGTCTTGAACGATGACTTCAAGGTTCGATTGGATTTCGGCAATGGTGCTGACGCGCAGGTCGGTCCCTGCCCGCAGTGCAAAGATGGTGCTGTCCGACCAAATTCCAAGGGTGTGGGCTGCTCTAGATGGAAGGAGGGATGTACGTTCTTCGTCTGGCGAATGCAATATGGCAAAGAGCTTGGCGACGAGCAGATCAAAGCCTTAGTTGTGAACAAGAGAACAGAGCTGATTACCGGTTTTAAAAAGAAGAGCGGGACAGGTACATATGACGCTCGCCTGGTGCTCGACGAACAATCTAAGGTACGATTGGAGTTTGGAAATCAAGCAAGACCCGCTGTTACAACAGTTGAGGCAAAGTGATCAGCGCTGGTCATTTCAACTGAGAATCTGAATCCTTCGACTTCGGGACAATTTAGGGACAAATTCAGTACGTGTTGGGGACAGCACATACATATCTTGGGAACTCCAACCCGATGGCAGCGATCAAAATCTGCACCGGAGGGCTATCAATAATCCCTTACAAGAATAGGAGTCCTAATGTATGCCTGAATATGAAAATGCAAGTTCGTTTGTTGAGCGGACTGAACCATCATTCAATCGTTCTGAAGATCAGATGTCCAGCCTTTCAAGAAATTGTTGGAACGATGTTGCGACAGGTTCAGGTGGTGGTAGTGGTGATAACCTTTCCCGAGCAGTGACTAGTGCCATTCAGACCTTGGATCTTGACGCGTCCAGCATCTATCCTTCGGAGCATCTATCGCAAACGAGAACGAAGGCTGAGGAGTTAGTGAATTCTCTTACCAGGAGCACCGGAACGGAAAGCTCGAGCTGCGAGCAGGGAAATTCCGACCAGATCTCTGCGCATGGCACGGATAAGCAGCAAAGGCGGCCAGCTGACGCCGGTGCTGATGCTGGTACCGACGCCGGTCGGGAACCGGCCAGTTCAGTTCGAATACAAGAGAGAATCGACCCGGTTAATCACAACCGGATTAGAGATTTTGATTATGGTAACGGAAGATCAGCTACGGCTGTCGAAAGTGAGGATCATCGAACAAGACAGCTTGTGGAGCGAGAGCCGGGTCGGATTACATCAACTAATTGGTCTCCTAATGGCAGTGTTACTCAAGAGTCAATCTCTTCGGATGGCAGCCGGCGAACCACCGTATGGAATCCGGCCGACAATTCTTGCAGCGAGACGACTTCAAGATTCGATCGACTTGGACTTCCTCATGTTGACACAAATGTCACCCGCGGAGCACAGCGACCGCCGCAACCTCAATTCGTTCGGGAGGATGGCACCATACCGCGGTCGAGAAGATAACTAAGTGGAGAACTTCAATAGCCAGGCGCTCTGACTTAGAGCACTGAACACAATCGAGAGCGATAGCGCGGAAGCCTGTGCTATCGCTCTCGAGCGCGGTTCTTCGACCAAAACCAAGAGTCGCAGCAGTGTCACTTCCTGTATCTGTTTCGTTCCAGAGCCGTAGGGGTTAAAGCCGACCGCCCTCTTTTCGTCGCGCCGTGCTGCTCACGAGTTGAAGGTTGCGATGCTGGATGCGGGCGGGCAGCCGGTGGAGAACCTTGGACCGCGGTCCCTAGCATAGGATCAGGTCCGTACCAGTTTTGAACAACAACTGGTGTCTGCAGTTTCCCTCGATCTCTCAATACTTCGTCCTCGACTCTCTCCTTCATAAAGTTAAATGCTTCGCCCAATGTTGTTTTAGTTCCGCGGAGTCTCAGTCCTTCAATTAAGCGGTAAGTGAATACCCCGTTCTTGCAATGCTTCGATTCGTACGAGGATTGATTCGCATCGCTAGACGCTACAAGAATCTGACCTTTCCCGAGTACGAGCTCATCGAGGTTGAATTCATCAATGGTGACCTTCTTCGGCGTTGTCTGTCCGGATGCGGTGCCGTGCCGGTCAAGCCCCTTGCCGGCGTCATCTTGCAAGGCTTCAGGTAGACCAGTTTGCAGTTGTTGACCGGTCAGTTGCACTGCAGCGGCATGGCAAACATCCAGTACAAATACTATTCTGTCGCTAGGTACGATGTTTGAGATACCTGCAATCAACCATTGCATCGGAATGCCTGCCAGGATTAGGTTGTGCTCGTTGGTATCGTAGGCTGCTAGAAAGTTTGTGTCTTTCGCTTCTTTTGTTGCTGAGCTACCATGACTGGACATATAGACAAGTACAAGATCGTGGCGACCAGCCCGCTTTCCTAGCCATTTTGGACCAAGGGAGCCGATGATATTGTCGCGAGTCGCTTCAGAATCAATCAGAAGCTTTATGTGGTCTGCCTGGAAATTCGATTCGTTGACCAGGAAGTTTCGAAAGTCTCTGGCATCTTTGGCTGCATACTGCAGGTTGAGTCGTGGGTCCTCGAAATTGCTGATGCCGATCACGACTGCCCACTTATCTCTAAACGGGCGATTCAGGGTTGATTTAGCCGGTCCGATTTCTATCTTTTGTGGTGTCTTCATAAGCTTTGCCGATCCGGGCAGCAGCTTTTTCAATCGCAATGCTTCTTCCTGAAACTGTTTAGCTTCATCCTGCTTCCCCTGCCTGGCCAGAACATTCGCAAGTTCATCTAAATCACTGGCAACAACCGGGCTGTTATCTCCGTGTGCTTGCTTGTCTTTAAAGAGCAATGTTCTGTAAAGATTCTCAGCCTTTTGATAATCATGCTGCTCGCTGTAAATGCCGGCCAGCTTACTAATAGTGAATGCTATCTGGTCGTGCGGTTGTCCGCTGTTCTTTCGTTGCAGCGCTAGCATCCGTTCGAAAATCATCACGCTTTCAGCGTTTCTCTTTTGCAGCAGATACGAAGTAGCTAGGATCCTCAGGCTATCCAGGAGTTCCGGTTTGTCGGAGCCGTAAAGCCTTTCTGCAATCGCCAGTGCTTGCTTTGCATGCGACTCGCACTGCTCATAGTCTCTTATACTGAGTTCGAGTACTGCCAGCCCGTCAAGGCAACTTGCGACTTTCTTGCTTTCGGCGCCATACCTGCTTTCGTAAATCTTGAGTGCACGTTTTATGATCGGTGCTGCATCGCTGTACTTGCCTTGGCTTACATAGACAGAGCCGAGTGCATCGAGCGTCGTGGCAAGCTCGATACTGTCACTAGGCAGATGTTTCTCGCCGATAATTAGCGCTCGCTTCAACAGCCTCTCCGCTTCGGCATTATTGTGTTCTTGCCGGCACACTAATGCTTGGAATGCCAATGCTTCGGCTACTGTCTTGTCCTCGAGTCCGTATGATTTTTCAAAAATGGTCTGTGCTTGTTTAAAGAGGTTTCTTGCTTCCTGGGACTTGCGTTGCTTGAAATAAAGTGTTCCTAGTTCGATGTACAACCGCCCCAACTCGGGATCGTCGGCGGAGAGAGTCTTCTTGCTAATTGCAATTGCTCTTGTGAAGAACGGCTCAGCTTCTGCATATCGACGTTGGCGTGTAGATAGCGATGCCAGGTGGGCGAGAATCGCTGCTACATTTCGATCGTCTGACCCGTAGGCGGCTTCGCATATGGTTAGTGCTCGTCTGTAAAGATCTTCCGCTTCGCGAGTCTTAGATTGCTTGGCCATTAGCTCGGCCAGCGGTGCCAAAATCAAGACTTTGCGAGGATCGAGCTCATCGACCGTGCTGTCAGCATCAATCGCTTTCAATGCCGACGCAAGTCGCTCTTCTGCTTCCTGGTACTTAGCTTGCTTCTGCAGTGTGGTTGCTTGCTCTAGTAAGTTGTTCCAATTTGTAGCTTGCTCGGCAGCAGAGAGATCTGCTGAAACTGGAGCAATCACCGTGGCAAGCAGTAACAAGCAATTGAGTAAGGCTTGCCTGAGGGTATTCCAGGAGGATTTGTCTGTATAGAATCCAAGTCTCTTCAAGCAATCAATCTCGATTGATGGATCTCCAAAGAATATCATAGGAGATGAGACGAAGAATCGGCGGGGGTGCATGTTACCGCACCGTCTTGCCGTCCTCGTCCGTGGGTGTTGTGTCTTTCACCACAGCGAAAATGATTAGAGTGGGAGTTACCGTACTTGGGAAGGAGAGCGCGGGCATCCTCGACATCAACCCATTGTTCAATCAACACTGGGGCTAATACTTAGATCGCGATAGTTCAATGCCGATTCGCTCGATTAATTGTTGGCGGCCGGCCAGTACTCTGAAACCAATTGCCAGTGAACGTTCTCGCGTTGTCTGTGGGTGGTGCCAGGCATCAGGTGCATGAAGACGTACAGTGCGTCGCTGTGCCCAGCCTGCTTGTTCCAAAGCTCGTAAATGTGCTCGTTAACAGAGGGTAATTCCTTTTCGAGATCCTCTGTATGACCAAAATACAACACAGTATGCGCTTTCGGCTTGGTGTCAGGATTTTGCTTGTAGGTAATCGCAAACACCGCCGGCGCTCCGGGCGGACTGCAATTACGAAGCTCCCCGCCTGAAATGAACTTATAACGTGGATTTTTGCCCCAACAAATATGCATTAGCTTTCTATTCCCCTGTACAAGGCTTAGGTAGAACACCGACAGTTCTTGACCGGCTTGCGTATGAACTAGTGACGTTCCCCCAAAGATTCGACCAGTGCATTTTTAAATGGCAATGTACGGATCAGAAAGGAATGCCCCATTCCCTATATCCATTATCGCACGGATGGATTGCAATTGGAGGGGAAGACGATGTTCGCGAACCATTATTGCGACTGACCAGCCCTCAATTGCGCGGAAGGCATGGTAAATGACCAATCCGTTTCGGCTCTCTCGAGTCTCGAGCATGCTGCCGGTCCTTCGGGATGGGAAGTATTGCGCTTGGACGAAGACCGAGCGCTGCCCGTTTAACGTTTTGTTGTCTCTACCTCTTCACCGGGCCGAAGGCTGCAAGTCGGGAGCAGCTAATGGGAAGTGAGAAAAATACTAGTACGAACCAAGTAGTCCTTGACAGCTTATCGGTCAACTCAATAATCTACAATATTGGATATCTTGGGGCGTCGCCAAGCGGTAAGGCACCTGGTTCTGGTCTAGGCATTCCGAGGTTCGAATCCTTGCGCCCCAGTTCTTAAGTCACAATACCAGTCTTTTTCACCAAGTCTCGACGTTAGTGGCACCTACCGATTAGTATTGGCGTCCAGATTGAGGATGCGTGTCCCGGCATCATAAATTGCCTGCAGAACTGGTACTGCCACAGCATCCGTGCTCTCTCTCTCTCTCTCTCTCTCTTGAGCCACCGCAGACGGTGCATTGCTGCGATCCTCAACTTGAGAAGAGAAAGTGCAACAGTTGTGTAAATCTGCAAGCCGAGTTGATCCGGAGGAGATTACGGTTGTTTGTATCCGAATTGTACACGTATCTAGGGTTTTGGCAGGAGTGCTTGCCAGGCTCTCAATTCGGACTGGAGTACCCGATCGAGCTAGTGTCGGGAGTTACTTGCCGTGGTTGCGATTCCAGTTGTTTATAAACCTTTGAGCCGCATCGGGATGATTCTGATAGTATTCGGCTTTCTTCGGGTGCTCATCAATCCACTTCTGGTGTTTCATGGCCCACTTGTTCCAGTTTTCTCCTTCTTTAGACCGCCTGACCTCCTGGGCCGAGGTGCAATTCGGAGCAAAAAAGAGCCCGCTTGCAACACCAATTGCGCCAATTAAAAAAAGTGCCGTAATTCTCATCGTCAACCCCACCAATTCGAAAGTTAGACGCCAACCATACCGAGTATGTACCCAAAGTAGACCGGGATTAGTCCTTATACCGGTCAAGTGAAAGTTGACGTTAGATCGCAGGGGTTTCATTGCATTGCATCGGTTTTAGTAGAGCGGCAAGACAGTGCCGATGAAATTCGACAGCAAGCAAGCCGGTAATCGAACGAGGATTACGGTCTTAACCAAACTCCCTTCAGGAAGTCCAGATTCGCAGATTGCGGACGGTCTTTAGCGAGTGCGGCGAGGCTTTATTTCCGGCTGTGCTTTCATTGGATCACTAGGCCAAGAGTGTTTCGGGTAACGGCTTTTTAGCTCCTTCACTACTTCTGGATATGTATTCTTCCAAAAGCTCGCCAAATCAGAGGTGATTTGTTGGATGCGATTATTAGGAGCGAGCAGATGAAGCAGTACGGGAATGCTGGAGTTGGCTACGCAGGGAGTCTGCGACAAACCGAACAGCTCCTGTATGCGCACCGCCAGCACTGGTGGTCTGTCTAATTCGTAGTCCAGTTTGACTCGCCGACCGCTGGGAACGACAATGCTGTCGGGCGCAAATCGTTCAATTGCGTGCACTTGCTCTCTTGTCAATCGGCCTTTTACAACCTCCACCAGTGGGGCGGAGCGCATCTCCTCAATGCTTGTACAGCCGGTGCACCATTCTGGCAGGAGCTCCGGCCAGGGATTCGTCCCAAAGTCCGGCAGATCCAATTCGAGTTGGGAGCGCTTTAGCCAGCCGATGCGCGCCAGATATCGTCTGGCATCTTCATTCACCAGAGTATTTAGATCGAAGTGGTTGGCGGCTGCTTCTGCCAATATGGCCGCGGCATCTAAATCCGGAGGTAACGGTGCGGACTGCTGGTCGATGATGAGATCGAAGAATCGCAGCCTCCGTACAGCCGTTACCTTCTGGCGTTCTGCATCGTATGTAGTGTCGAGACTTTCAGTCAGCTGTGTCTTAGGCAACCAGTCCTTCTCTATTCGTGATGCTTGCCGCACGAGCGTTTCAGTCGATCCGGAATCCAGCAATTCAACCGCAACGAATAGCTCCCCGGCACCAACCGTCGACTCATCCGCCAGGCGTACCCCTCGTCCACCCACCATGATGGCCCGCCTACCGGCGGCTTCACGCCTAATGCAAACCCGATCCGGATATGCGGCCAGAATTGCCTTGAGGATTGCAGTGTCGGATGAGCTTTCCACGTCGACTGCTTCCTTAGATTCGGCGGAAGCCTCTGCTTGTTCGTCAAGGTTGCGCTCAATCTGTTCCGCCGCCCGCAATATCTGTCTTGTTGGCGCCGATAGCAGCTCTCCAGCTTGTGAATGTCTAAAACCTGTAGTCGCAAAGTGTTCTACCGCTTCAAGCTGGTCCAATACGTCGGAGTCACCATGATGCTGGGCTAGCGTCTTTTGAGCGGAGCGCTTGAACGGAGCACGTTCTTCGAGCAATGCAGCGCAAATAGCAGCTCGACTGCCATAGCCTAGTCTCTTGCCTTCGAGAAACAGTCGAGCGGTGCGCGGTTGCAGCGGCAGTGCTGCCATTTGCTTGCCGCATTCGGTTAAGCTACCGTTAGCGAGCGCACCTAATCGTTCCAAGAGTTCTAGCGCTTGATCTATTGCGCCGTCCGGTGGGACTTCGAACCATGGAAAGGCTCTTATGTTGTGCTCTCCCCAGGTAATCAACTGGAGCGCTATCTGAGAGAGTTCGACTCGCGCAATCTCAGGTACTTCGAAGTCACGCAACAGTCCGTGTTCGCGCTCTGTCCAGAGCCGCATGCAACTGCCGGGTGAGTTACGACCAGCCCGGCCAGCGCGCTGGTCGGCAGACGCCTTGGAGATGCGAGAGAGCTCGAGTCGGTTCATTCCAAGCCGCGAGTTAAGCTTGGTAATTCGACAAAGACCGCTGTCGATGACGGCGGTAATACCATCAATAGTAATCGAGGTTTCCGCTACATTGGTGGCAAGGACGATCTTTCGTTTCTGGCTAGGCAGCAACACTGCTTGCTGTTGTTCCAGTGGCAGATCGCCGTACAATGGCATGATTGATAGACTGTCGCAAGCAGAGTCCCGCTCCAGTTCTGACTGCGCGTCTCTAATTTCTGCTATGCCGGGAAGGAAGATGAGTAAGTCTCCTGGAGTTTGAGCGAGCATGAGTCTACTGCCGTCAGCAACAAGCCGTTCCAGCGGTTGACTTGAGTTTGTCTTCAAGTATTCGATTCGAATTGGATGGGTTCTGCCAGGGCACTTGATCGTTGGGCAATTGCCTAAATAGCCCGATGCGGCCCCGGTATCCAGGGTGGCTGACATCACAAGTATCCGCAAATCAGGGCGCACAGCCAAGCGTACCTGGGCAACCATTGCCAGCGCAAGATCGCTGTAAGCGCTACGTTCATGAAACTCGTCAAAGACTACCACAGCTGTATCTTGCAAAAACGGATCTTCTTGAATTCGACGGAGAAAAAGACCCTCCGTGCAAACCAGAATGCGCGTGGCGCGGCTTACGCGCTTTTCAAATCTAACCTGATAGCCGACTTCACCGCCAACTAGATTGCCTCGCTCGTTCGACATGCGGCTTGCGGCTGCGCGGGCTGCTATTCGCCTGGGCTGCAGCACTACTATCTGCCCGAGCTTGCCATCAGGCAAGTTTGCTAAGCCGGCATCAAGCAGGGCGGTAGCGACACGCGTTGTTTTACCAGCGCCGGGCTCCGCTACCAGTACTAACATGCCGGATGACTGCAGAGTTTCTACAATATCCGGCAAGTAGCGATCGATTGGCAGCGGTTCGAGCGGCACCGGTTCAATCCTCCCCGACATTGAGTCAAAACTGGTTGACACAACGGTTTTGGAACCGTCGGTCTCTTGAAGTGTATTGAATCGGCCGGACTTATGTCAACGTAATTGATCTGTTGCTTTATTCAGCAAAAGCACGGTATTAAAGGTGGTTCACGCTCGCCTGGAAGGCTAGCGCTGTACCGAATTCATCTAGAGCCGCTGAAAGTCCTCGCAGTTTGCCAGTCTGTCCGGCAATTGCGTTAGTTTCAAGGTTCGTTCTACAAATCTTTCAGCTTCGCTCAAGGAATCTTCAAAGTCCGTTCAAGAACTCCCTGCAATAATTGCGGCGTTGTTGGCACTGGCGCCTTTACTATGTTTTCTGGCTGTCGGTCGGTAAAGTTACTCGCTGGTAACGTGTTTGTGGTTGTGCGTCCCAGGCAAGCAATGCCGGGCAAGACGGGTCAATGGAAAGTAGCTCGGTCCAGGGAGGACAAGAAGTGATGAAACGGCGGAATTTCAAGGGCGGAGCATTGATTCTTTCAACCGTTTGCTCACTTGTGCTGGCTATCTTTGGCTTAGGGCTCTTCTATCTGTCAAGGTTGATGGGCGGCGGCGTCGAGGTTTCAAATGCAGTTGATGCGGGCAATCTCAATTTAGCTAAGGTAATCGTCAGATATCCCGGTGTCGATCTCACCGCTGAAGAAATGGTAGAGTTTGGAGATTGCCTCGACCTTCAAACCGGGCAGGTCAACTTGCTTACCATTAATGATGTTGTGCTCCATACGCTGCAAGTTGCAGCAGATGCTGAACTATCGGCAACTCCTGGCGACAATGATAGCTTGCGCAAGAAACGGAGAAAAAGACGGACTGAAAGTGATCCATCAGCATTGAAGCGTGCACGAGCAATTGTCGACATGTGCAATGCAATTTGTGCCAGGCTCAAACAGCGCTTGATCGATTTTGACAAACCTGGTCCTCTGGGAACGACTGATTCCGACAGCTCCGCCAATTCAGTCGATGCAGACGATGAAGAAGATGTTGATATTGCACCGGACGACCAGGAAGGGATGGTTCAAACCGGTGATGATTCGGTTGATGACGATGATCTTCAGGATAGTGAAGAGTCTGATCTACCTGTGGAGGTTGGCGACGCCTTTCAGGTCTTCCTTTCCGTTGCCAATGAAAATTCGCTGCGCATGTTGGGCGATACGAAGTCCACAAGTCTGGACGGGCTCAAGTACGAGTGGTCTTACATGAACACAGGGGGCGCTTCCAACGCGATTGTAGATGATTTCGATTTCCCCGGGAGAAGTGCTGCAACAACTGTAAAGTTGGCTGATGGTCACACCTACTTGCGCGGATACGTAAATATTCCGGTGCTCGGCACCAGCATTCAAGCGGTGCCAGTTCAACCAGATCAATTACCGCATCTGGTTTCCACTCGTGAGTTCCACGACAGCTCCTCCGAGCCTGCGAAATTCGCTCCGCCAAATGCCTTTGGTGTTAGCGCCGTAGCCGGCGTCAAGAATGGCATTAAAACCGGGGCGTCTTCGTTCGGCATCGTGGGAACCAAATTGGCGCATGCAATTCGGCTGGGCAACTATATTAGAGTTGTAAATCCGCCAGGAAGTGAAAACAAACTCAATGCTCTGCCATCGACAGACAATATCTTCAATGCGGAGCTTCGAAAGGGCATCTTCCTCATTGCAGACCAGAGCGGCACCGCGATCGCATTTACAACTAATAAGAATCTGCTGGGAGACTGGCTAAGATTCAACCAGACACAGAGAGAGCGCCCCGAGTCCGGAGTCGGAATATTCAGTATCAAGGGCGAGCCTGCTTCAGCTGTCGTATTGCAAGCGATGCATAGTGTCATTCTCGAATGCGATTTAAAGTCCGTAAGCGGTTTGAATACAAATTCCCTGAGCGTGTCTCTGCAACCGGCCTTTATGCGTGCGTATCCTCATCTGGCAGAACCTACTCCTGTTGAATCATCAGACCTAATGGCACTTGAAACGGTTAAAGAGGACATAATTGCTGAATACGACCGTATCACCACGGCCGCTGCATCCGGACAACCCGTTTCAATAGACGGATTTGTACAGTGCGCAGAGCTGACTGTGCCTGCGGCGACTGGATTGAGAACGTACAGGAGGAACAAATTTACAACTTTCCCGACAGTGCCTTTTAGCAACTTGGAAAGGAAGTCTGCGTCTGTTAGGAAGCTGTTGGGGCGGCAGTCCAGAAACATAAGGAAGGATTTGAAAAAGGCCGTGGTAAACATGTTTGAGAACCCTGATCTGACCAAGAAAGTGAAGGGAGTAAGAATTGGCAGACGTGGTGGCGGCCTCCGGAAAAGAACAGTCAGTAGATGGATTGAACTGGACTTGAAGGATATTCTCAAGTCAATGAAAATTGCCGACCTCGATACCACCTATTACATTTACGAGAACCCTCGCTTTCAATACAGGTTGACCTTTAGTGAAACACCGCCGGTAGGCTCAACGCCGAACATAAAGGCTCGTGGAAATATCACACGTTTTATCGTGCGGGAGCGGAAGATCAAGAGTAATGTCGATCTGCTACGGGGTGGAGAATTTAGAAAAGATGGCCTCTTGTTTGGGCAGACGTTAGGTACGAAGATTGTCTGCAAGGAGATTGGACAATGGACAACCAGCTCCGGTATAAATGGCAACTACGGCGACCTGGAACTCCGCAATGAGATAGAGCTGAACTTCAATGGACAGGAATCTCCAAAGGCATTTTTGGGACTCTAGGGTTCTGCAAATCGTGATTATGGAACGAGCATTGTTCCAAGCAGAATGGCTCATCACCTTGTGCGATAATCGTCGGACCTAACTCGGAGGAGGTGATATGCACTCACTTCATATGAACCTATCTTTGCACCCCAGCTATGCTGGCTCTAACGATGAGTCCGTAACACTTCGTCCGCTCGTCTTTGCACTGCTGAAGCTTCACTGTAACGTTCAGCATTGTTTAAGACCGATGCCAGATCGGCTAAGGCGCTGGAGAGTTCTGAAAATCTTTGATCTTTCTCAAAGATCTCGGTTGCTTGTCGGAGCAATTTGATTGACTTGTCGTATTGTCCCTTTACTCCGTAACTGGTGCCCAGGGAATAGAGGATATCGGCATACTTGTTGTTCTTGGTGTCATGTTCAGTCTGTGCTAGCGCGAGGGCCTTTTCTAGTACTGGAAGTGATTCTGCCGACCGGCCTTGTCGGGAATAGGTCTCGCCTAGTTCAAGGAGTATGTCCACTTGCAGCCTCTTGCTTTCCGGCGATTGGTTCTTCTCCAGAACTTCGAGTGCCATGGTGTAGTCTCTGTCGGCACCGTATACCATGCCAGTCCCAAATACTCTCAGATGGCCACAGGAGAGGTATGATTTTGCCAGGCGGATATCGTCAGCTGGAAAGAATTTGCGCGCAAGTTTAAGCGCTTCATTGTATTGCTCATCTGCCAGTGAGAAATTGTTCTGTTTGAACGAGCGTTCTCCCAGTTCCATGTGCTTAGCCCAGTTCAGTTCTTGGTCCATCGGCTTGCCTCCCTTTTGAGTCTGCCCCTCAGCATTGGAAACGTAAAACTGGAACGACATAAGCAGGGCTGCTGCAACAACAATTCTGGAGCGGTGTTGCGCTCCCGCACTAGTCGGAAACGGGCTTCGCCGAAAAGCAAACATTTGAATAATCATGGTTGCCGGAAGTTACCCTGTATCCGATTCTTGTTTGTCAGCCATAAGTCGTTACTCGCAAAATGAAGCAGCCAAGGTTCTCAAGCGTGAAGCCGACAGTCCTAACTTTACCCGCTTAAGTTCAAATAGTAACGGTACATAATGGACAGCTGTCTGACTATGTTCATTTCGCTGTGACAATCAACGCTACGAGGATTGTGTTTTTATCCCAAAGGATGAGCCGTCCTCAATTCGAATCAGTCTCTGGAATGATCACAACCTGAGCCTAAACAAGGAAAATCATAGCGAGCTCTGATTCTGTTCGTAATTTGGCGAGGAACCATGACATGGTACAAACCGGTATAAAGACTTATGATGCTAATGACGTGCTGCCAGCTGAGTACAAGAAGGCTTTGATTGATCTGCTGAGTTTTCAAGCCGATTCCGAATTCGCCGGTGGTCAGCGAGTTAGTGAGAATATGCGCTTTGCTCCACGACCAGAGGAGGCCTATCGCCTGGCCAAGAAATGCATGGAAGAATTCGGCCATGCCTGGTATTGCTGGGGGATTCTTGAGCCCCTGGGCGTTGATGTAAATGCGAGGGTACAGCATCTGGTCCAGAATCCTGGTGATCCCAATCCGGCGCAAGTTCGAGTGATCAATGGTTTCCGCCGGGAGAATTGGAGTCCACTTTTCGAAGACTGGGCCGACGTTGCCATGTTTTCTACAGTCGTTACTCCTGCTGCAGTGGCCTTTCTAGGACAATACTGCCAATCATCCTACTTACCGTGGCGCAAGGTCAGCGAACGTATCTGGCAGGAAGAAAAAGGACATCTTGCATTCGGTATCTGGGCAGCTCAGCGAGTAATTGAATTCCATGGTGCTGTAGGCCGAGCACGATTGCAAGCAGCTGTGCCGAAATTTATGCGCATAGGGCTTGGATTTCCCGGCCGTCCTGCTGACGATAGCCAATACTTCGCCAGGTACTTTGAGCTTGGGCTCAAGACAAGGACAGCTACGCAACTCCAAGATGAATATCTGGAAATAGTCTCAAGCCGACTGCGCGAATTGGGACTGGAAATACCGCAGAATGTTGAACCAGATTATGACATGCGAATGGGCTACAGCGCAGATCATCTGACGGCTACTGCTCAAGGCTAATTGCGAGAATGCTTCAACATGTGACAGATCCAGAATTGTGCATTCAATGTTCCGCCTGCGAGCTGGCGTGTCCGGTCAAGGCAATCGAATCTATTCTCGGGCGCTACTGCATAGAACAAACCCGTTGTACGGATTGCAAGAGATGCATCGATGAATGCCCTACAGGCGCTGCAGGCTGCTTCCTAGACGTAAAGAAAATCTACACGGTCAGCGAGCAGGCCAGCTGGACAGTGCTTCCTTCCGAGTAAGAGCAGCAACATTCTGCTTGAAGATGTTCAGTCAACTACGCGTAACTGAGTCAACCTCGCTTCAGAAGCACGCCTCGCACGCATTTAGATTCGACCACGCCGCCAGCCCGCTCAAAATCCCGAATTGACCTTCTGCTCAGCTACGCTGCGTTGAGTCGCAGCATTGATTTTCTGGGAATCGACTGCCCGCATTAAAGGCGGCGCGCCGTATGCTGAAGGACGAGCAAGTTGCAGATGGAATCACAACTTGGTTCGGAGGCGCAGTTTCTAACTGCAGAGAGGCGGTTTAGACTCAAGAGCTTTCTTGGAGTCTCCTGGAGTAACTTCGCTATGCTTTAAGTTCGATGATTACGCGGTGGCAATGTAAGCAGCCAGTTTGTTAGATCCTGAATCTCGTTTTGTCTGAGACCAGACGGCGGCATACTGTAGCGGCCTGATGGCTCTCCCGGTTTAGGAAGCAGAGTAGCGCCTTTGGCAATCTTGCCTTCAATGTACTTACGACCGCGACGCGCACCGACTCCCGCTAAGTCCGGGCCGATATGACCACCCACCGAACCGACGGAATGACAGGACATGCATCCCCTGCGTATGTACGTTCGCACTCCGCGCTCGCTTGATGCCGATTTGGCTAAAGGTTCGAACTGAGAGCCGCCCGGTGCTACTTCCTTTAGATTGCCATGACCTTCAACGGATATTTTTCGCTCCGGCAATGACAATAGGTACTGAGCAATTGGTTTTGCCACATTTGCGGGCACATGAACGTGTGACATTATTTCAGCCGGCAGGGCATAGTCGGACTGCGCAGAGTCCTTTGCAGGGCTCAAACGCTTCAATATGTAAGAGAGGTCGCGATATCTTCCTATTCCATCGAGAGGAGGCGCTAGCACCGAGCCCTCTCCATTGATGATATGACACTGACTACAACTAAGCTTTTCCACCCATACCTTACCAGGCTGGGGCTTTTTTGAAGGTGACTCCGCCATTGCAGCTTCAATTGATATTGACAGCGAAAAGGCGAGAACAGTAACTATGTAAGCGAACTCTTTTGCGTGCATAAACATACCTGGCCGACCCAACTAGCATATCAGCTTGAAATCTGTAATTCGCGCCGGCAATCGTACGGGAAACTTTGACTATGGCCATCTTTGCCTTGCCGCAGTCGAGAGCCGTTTAGAGAGGTTCGCGCGCGCCGCTCGACTAGTGTGAAGAGATCGGTGGCAACGAATAGATCTGTCAATTCCTTGCTCAGCGAAGTGAGTTCTATATCCTGTACGACGATTGGAATGTCTTTGCTTTCTAAGTGGACGACGGAACAAAATGCAACCACTCGCCCTTGGGACATGAATGCTGCCACCGTCCATGGAAGTGCAAGCAGAACGGAAAGACACGACTTACTGTTAGACCGTCGCCACTATCTTGTTTTTCCTCTGATGGGCTGACTCATTTCCCGCTTTAGCTGATGCGCTGTAAGTTTGCTGGCGCGACGACGGTAAACACGCCAACAAGCGCAAGGATTTGAAGGAGTAAACGGAACAACCCAAAGATTGATGCAATGACCTATCATAAGATGGTACAAATGAATCTGGATTATGAGCGACTGGCAGACAGGATTGGCTGTGCAAATACACCTCTGCGATCGGCTTTGCGATGAGCGCGCCAGTCTGGTACGTGAATACTTGCTAGCATCATAGGTCACGTTTTATGACTCCCGGCACTCAACCTAATAGCAATGACTACTCCTTTGCAGCGAGTGGAGGACTCTTTCACCGTTTACTGACCAGGACCGGTCTGGCGAAATCGGGAACAAATGGGTTCCAGATGAGAGCAGGTTGTTTCATCCTGATTACCTACATTCCGCTTCTGATATTGACCCTCGTTCAGGGAGTTGCCTATGGTCCGAATTTGAAGGTGCCCTTTTTTTTCGATGTATCGGAGGCGACGCGCTTCCTGGTAGTCGGACCGTTGCTCATTATGTCCGAGGCATTTGTCGAGCCGTGGCTTGTTCAGGTGGTACAGCACGTTCGAGATCGACTGATTTGCAGCGAACAATTACCGCAGTATGAGAGACTTGTGAAAAGGGCAGTTCGCTGTAGAAACTCAAACATTGCAGAAATCGTATTGCTGATAGGCACGTTTTTCTGGCAATGGATGGATGTTTTCGTTCTGGCGCCACATGCAGGAATCGGCACCTGGCAAGTATTGCCTTCAAACAATGAGCCGAGCTGCGCTTGGTTCTGGTACATCTATTTTGCCAAACCGCTCATTCGATTCCTTTGGTTGCGCTGGTTATGGCGGTATCTGATTTGGAGCTTCTTTTTGATCCGCATTGCCTTCTTGAATCTCAAGATTATGCCGACGCACCCGGACCGTCATGGGGGGTTAGCATTCATTTCGGTTGGGCATGCCAAGTTCTCAGTGCTTGCATTGACATTTGGCGCTCAGGTCGCCAGCATTTTTGGAGAGCAGGTACTTGTTGATGGCAAAACCCTGATGTCTTTCCGGTATGAGATTCTTGGTGTGATCATGATTGTACTCTTAGTATTCCTGACACCATTGTTGGCATTTACTTGCAGGCTTCTTGAAGCCAAGCGGATAGGACTATTTGAGTTCAGCGCACTCGCAGATGAATACTCTGCTGATTTCCGCGCTAAATGGATTGATGGTGGCAGAGGCAGTGAACAATTGCTGGGAACATCCGATATTCAGTCTCTTGCTGATATTGGGAATAGCTATGAAGTCGTTCATGAAATGAGAGTCTGCCTGATCAACAAAGACAATATAATGACTTTCCTGGTGTCGACCTTGTTGCCGTTTACACCGTTACTGTTGACGATTTATCCGTTTGATGAACTGCTAAACCATCTGTTGAAAGTGGTTATGTAGCCACAATCAGTTACCGGTGAACCGCTGTCAAATAGAGGTACTCACGCTTTTCATTCTTTAGGATGATACAACTCCTGCAGTTAACGGGGTAAAGTTTTTAGCATATCCGTAAAGAGTTTAGGAAACCCACGTTATTGTTAACAAGTCCTCTGGAGGGTTACATCAATGCCAACAGTTGTTGTAGAGAAACAGGAAATCGAGAAAACAACGGAACAAAGGAATATCTGTCGCGCGCCGATCGCGCTTTACGAAAACGGAGAATCATACATTTTGTTTGTGGAGTTGCCGGGCGCTGACGAGACGGCGGTTCAGGTGCGTTTGGACAAAGGTTTGTTGACTATCGAAGCACCACTCAAACTGGAGCTCCCACCAGGAACTACACTGAGAGTTTCCGAAGTGCGATTCGGCGACTACAGACGTACCCTCGAAGTAGGAGACCAGGTCGACGAAGAGAAGATCGAGGCCAGCTTTAAATCGGGATTACTCAGGCTGATGATGCCGAAGAGCAAGACCGCCAAAGCGCGCAAGATACCAGTCAAGTTCGCTTAAGCAAAGCGGATACCGAAGATACTCACACGAGGATAGTGAAGACCATGTTTAATTTGACACCGTGGACCGCCAAAAGACTACCGATGCGACGGGAGGAGGAGCATCCCGCTTA
This sequence comes from Candidatus Obscuribacterales bacterium, assembly GCA_020050835.1. Lineage (GTDB taxonomy): Bacteria > Cyanobacteriota > Vampirovibrionia > Obscuribacterales > Obscuribacteraceae > JAGVKB01. Next base: position 64,103 of record JAGVKB010000037.1, read on the forward strand.
CTCATTGCAGCGTGAGATGAACAGGATTTTTGATGACTTCTTCCGCGCACCGTCCTGGGAACGGTTTGGAGAATTTCCATCATTTCCCAGCGAACAGAGTTTTGGCGACGTAACACCGCACATTGATATGAGTGAAACCGACAAAGAACTGCTTGTGAAAGTCGAGCTACCTGGCATGACCGAAAAGGACATCGATATTTCGATTGCGCGAGATCTTCTCACCATATCCGGCGAGAAGAAACAGGAGAAGGAGCAAACCGAAAAGGGCTGGTACAGAATGGAACGCCACTATGGTTCCTTCAGTCGCTCAATCCCTTTGCCGTACGAAATTGAAAGCGATAAGGCTGAAGCTATCTATAAGAATGGCGTCTTGTCGATAAAGTTGCCAAAGTCTGTCATGCAGCAAAAAGCAGCAAAAAGCATCACGGTTAAATCCATCTAGAGAGCTTCTTTTGTTGAGGTTCTAAAGAAATAGAGGGAGGCACCGATTGGGTGCCTCCCTCTATTTCTTGTATTTCCCAGAATTGTGATCAATCTTGACACAGAGACAGTTCGACCGTTAGTCGCACTGGCTTCCTGGTTATCTCGCTCGCGGTGCCGATGTACTGCTCTTCGCTTTCGTGGGCTCAAACTGGCTATTGGCCAAGGTTTCATCCAGATCGAAATGAGTGAACTGCTTGAACTCGGTAAGCCTGTCGCTAATTTCAATAGAAGTCACACGCCTTAGCCGATCGCAGCTGAACTCCTCAACGTTGAAGGACGCCATTATAGAACCATATATGATACCGCGCCGAACGCACATCATGTCCTCCGGTTTGTTGGTTCGTGCCAGATAGCCCATGAAGCCTCCTGCGAAACTATCACCAGCGCCGGTCGGATCAAACACGTTCTCAAGTGGGTATGCCGGAGTTGCGAAGAATGACTTCTCTGTGAAACAGGCCGCGCCATACTCGCCACGCTTGATGATCAGCATTTTCGGTCCCATCGCAAGGATTTGCTTCGCTGCCTTGATCAGGTTTGGTTCGTCAGCCAATTGTCTAGCTTCGGCATCATTGATGATTAGAGCGTCCACAACCCCAATTGTCTTTACCAGCTCATCTCTGGCGCTCTCTATCCAGAAATTCATCGTATCCATAGCCACAAATTGCGCATCTACCTGTTCTCGCACTTCCCGCTGGAGTGTAGGTTGAATGTTGCCGAGAAAGAGATATGGCGACTTGCGTGCATCAGCTGAGAGTTTAGGCTTGAACTCGGCAAAGACATTGAGCTGCGTGTCATGAGTATGGGCGGTGTTCAAGTCGAACCCATACTCTCCTTTCCAGAAGAAAGTCTTGCCGCCGGCAACACGCTCAAGGTCTTTTGTGTCAATGTTCCGCTCACGGAAGACGGCCTCGTCCTCAGCCGTAAAGTCCTCTCCGATGACCGCTACGACACCAACATCAGTAAAAAACGATGCCGCTACGGAAAAGTGCGTAGCTGACCCTCCGAGACTCCTCTCGCGAGACAAAAAGGGTGTCTTGACGGAGTCGATGGCTACCGAGCCTACGACTAACACTGAGCTCATATCAACTGTACCTCGTCTATGCGTGGTTCCCATTGGTTAAACCGCACTTAGCAGTCGACCGAAAATCGAACTACTGCATTGCAATCGGGAACTAAAGTCCAAAGATTATCATGTAGCCCACTTGGGAAGATAACTCCCAGCTAATGGAACTGTCTCCATCGCCGAAAGCTAAGTTAAGCAGGTATGATTCTGCTGCCTTTACAGCCATTCTGGGTAAAGCAGATTTCCCCTACTCGGTGAATGCTCTCCGCGATGGATCACCAATGCGAGAAGCCTGTGTAGTAAGGTCTGCATTGCTAAGAGAGGCGAACACTTTTTAGCCTGCACTCGTATTTAGTAAACTAGTTATGTTGATGTTTCTCCAAAGCATTGTAAGGTGTTTATGAATTTACAATCGTCCATATGCCCGACATGTGGCAAAAGTAAAATTGCAAACGCATCGGAAGAATCTTGCCCAGGGCATATGGACGAGCTGAAAGCCCAGCTTGATGCCATTCCTACCCCTGGGAAAGGTCCACAGCTTGACAGCCCTAAAGCAACCGCCGTCCAACAGCCAAGCAACGCTGTCCAAAGACAGCCTGAGGCCATCGCCTCCAGTAAGCCTGATGTTTCATCAGCAAAACAGCGCCAGCTCGAACTTCGTGCACAATTGAACGCTTCTCCCGGTCCACAGGCGAGTGACCCAAAGCCGGTCTCTCTCCAGGGTGAACCGGGCCAAGCTGATTTCCGTGGACAATTAGGTGCTACTGCGAGTCCACAGGCGAGCATCCAACAACCAACCTCTCCGCAGGCTGAGCCGAGCCAGATTGATCGGCGTGCAGAATTGAATGCAATTCCGACTCCACAGGTGAGCGCCGAGCAACCAGTCTCTCGTCAAGAAGACATTCCGGAATGGCAGAAAAGGTATGCTGCGCTTAATCAACCAGCTTCAGCGCCGTCACGTTCGGACTCAGAGAGCAAATACAGTTCCTCCGCAGGTACTGGCTATTCGCTGATCATTGGTACCGTCATCGTCATTTGTATCGCGGCGCTGTGCTTCGCGATGATGAACAAAACTCCTCCATCAATTCCCATTAAGAGCACGCCAGCACAAGTAGCGGAGCCTACGCAGCCGCCACAACCGGTGCAATCAGCACAGCCGATACAACCAGTGCAACCGGCGCAGCCGATGCCAGCAGAACAGCCGATGCAACCGATGCAACCAGTGCAACCGGTGCCAACAGAACAGCCGATACAACCAGCGCAACCAGTGCAGCCGATGTCATCAGAACAGTCGATACAACCAGTGCAACCGGCGCAACCGATGCCAGCAGAACAACCGATACAACCGGCACAACCACAGTAATTAATCAGTGCTCGCCACAAGCGTTAAGTGATACGAGCTTTAGTGACCAGATCCACTTCCCATCATCCAAGATCAACATTTTGTCAGCGGCTCGCCATGTCATTTCAAAATTGCCAAAGGGTTGATTGTCCAAGCTATTGATCATTGTCAGATGTTTACCGGATACTTTGTATGTCCCCATTTGCCCTGCAGCCAAGCCATAGCGGGTAATGGACCAGCGACCGGTTTTACAGAACGAAAATGATTGAGCAAAAGACTTAGGAGTTGATGGGGCTTCCCCTCGTTTTTGAAGTCCCATTAAATCCCAGCCAGTACCAGGAATGCTGGGCATGCCACCAGCCATTTGAGGATTCAATCCCGCTTCCGTTTTCGGAGCTTGTGGCGCTGCGGGCGGTGGCGTAGCCTGGACATGATTAGGAGTTGTGTGGGTAAGATTCGGCCGCGTAACAGGCGGAGCGCCAGCCGGCCGGTTGGGAGAAGCTCCTACTGGACGAACAGATGCTGCTTCTGAAGCAGGAGGAGCAATTGTACCTGGATGCAGATGATTTCCGGGTCCCAACTTGGCTTGTGCAGCAGCTTCTGCACCCGGAGTAAACGAGGCCGGCCGTATGTGTATTGTCTGAGAAATTTCGCCTTTGGGATTGCGCAAACTTCCTGTTTCGAACTTGATGCGGTAGATGCTTCCATCTTGCACATCTCCCGGCCAAAAGGGCACAATCACTCCTTTCTCCCAGCTATTAATGCCGGCATCGTCAACTTCGACGGTATCACCAGGCTTATAGGTTCGAATTGGCTCATTGGCCAAGACCAAACTGTTGGAAGCCAATAGTAAAAGTATTGCGCAAACAACGCTACCGACCTGAGCTGACCTTATCATACGTCCTCCAAATGTTAACGCTGGCGATTACTAGTTATTGAAAGTTGAGATAGCGTAAGCGTACCAGCAATAGCATCTAACTGTCAGGAACGTTTTCGAGCCGGGCTCAGTTATTCTCCTTCACGCCTTTTTCGCGAACCGGCAGCAACCTTTCTGACGCATTTAATGGCAATAGCAGCTAGAAGTCCAGCTGCGCACGCAACGATGGTTGTTGCTAACAGTGGATGTTCGCCGATTGCTTTCAGTATCCAGTTATACAGATCGTCCATAAAGTACGCCGCTCTATTGAGCGGCGTCAACTCTCGAGTACTGCACGTATTAACACCTTTAATAACAGTAGAGTCACTCGATGCCGGACCGATGGTTCCACAGGTTGCGAGCTCATTGAATGAATTCGATTTCTTAGTGCCTTGCTTTATGGAGGGTTGTTCAAAGGCATCCTGGGCAGCGACAGGGACATCTGCCGGCCACATAGCAAGAAATAGGGCTGCTGCAGCAGTAGTTCTATCGCGCAATTGTTTCTTGCCAATTGGACAGTCAGACGACATCAACTTGCCGTCACGGCGATAGTACAAGCACGAAGGCAACTTTCCTTCGGTGCTGGAGATGATTCTGGCAATTCGTCCGCGATCATTCAAAGGCAAGTTGTAGATCGGGCTCTTGCATTTGCGGCAATTCCGAACACAGTCATCACCATCCATTTGCTCCCATGAAATACCGCAAGGACTGGCAATAAAGACTTTGGGTGTTGGGTTGTGCCGGACTTTCGGAAACTTCATAATTGGCAGTGTCGCTGTCCACAATCCAGAATGATTGTTCGCTTCTTTCCTCAGCAACACTAATTCTAAACGCGGACCAGACCAAATCCGATACCCAAAATAATCAGCTTGTCTTACAAGATAGCCGATTATCTGCATGATTGAAAATCGGCCGGCGGATCACGTTTGCCGCTCATTTCCACGGCCGTTGACTGGTCGAACTGCTGCAATTAGCAAAGAGCTGTAGCTGAGGCAAGTCAGGATTAAGAGCCGGTCCTGGTCGAGAGTTGCATACTACTTGGCGATTGTAGTGACATGCACTTCAATAGAAGCTACTGTAGTCGATGCGCAAAAACCACCGGTCAAAGTTGCGAATTTTTCGAAGAGCACTAAAATGGCGGCGCCTTTTAGGGGGTACGTTGGAAGGGTAGTAAACCACATCCTTTATGTTATTCCACCTGGAACAAGTGAAGAGACCGTGCGAGTTGTGAAAGAAAGCTTGAAAAATGATGGCTTTACCGAAACGAAAGATGGCATGTTGTCTCCGCACTGGTCATTTTGTTGAACCTAAGCGAGCATGGGCTCGTCTGCTGAAGCGGGCAGGTATTGAGGATCTGCACATTCATGATCTCAGAAGGAGCCTTGCTAGTTTTATGGCGAATGCGGGAGCCGATGTCTCAATGATCAAGAGTGCATTGAATCACAAGGACCTCAAGACGACGTTGAGTGTCTATGTGCGGACTGCTCGCACTGGGGAATTGAACGCACGAGAAAAGGCACATGATCTAATGAAGGAACTAGCAAAGGTCAGCTCAGAGAGCGAACAAGGCTAAAAGGAGAGAGCGACTAGAGATTGCGTATTCGGACTGCAGTCGATCAGTTGGTCTAGCGAGTTAGCATAATTGCTAAAACCCTAGCGCTTGGGTTATAATGACCAATACGAGACCGTTTCGGGATATTTATTGTGAAAAGGTTGACCAGGGCGGCAAAATTGCTCGGGAAGTTGGGTGGGGAGACCACATCAGCTGCCCGGGCTGAGGCTAGCCGGCTGAATGGAACTAAGGGTGGGCGGCCGAGAATGAGGGCTGAAGAGTTGTCTCAAGAAATTCCTCCTATTTTGGGACCAACTCTGGAACTGATCAACCAGCTGGAGCGTGAGGAAATCATTCAAAAGCCAACTATTGGTGGTTCGATTGCACTCATGTATTATGCACAGCCAGTGAAAACCGATGACTTAGACGTGTTCTGCTACATTCCGAATCGAGAATTGCTTATCGACTTGGGACCAATCTACAGACGTTTAGAGGAGTTGGGCTGCAAAATCAATAATCTGTACGTTAACGTCAAGGGTGTTGATGTTCAGTTTCTGGTGCCAGCGAATGAACCACTCGTAGAGGAGGCGTTAGCGAATGCCGCTCCTGTTTCGATTGATAACGTAACGACTCACATATTTGAGTATGAATACGCACTTGCAGTGAAAGCTGAAGCTAATAGAGCAAAAGATTGGGCACACATAGCTACAGCTGTGGAATCAGCTGCTCCGAACAAAGAGAAGCTTGATGCGATTCTGAGCAAGTATGGTCTCCTGGAGAAGTGGAGGCGAAAAATCGAAGAATGACAAATTATCAAACTGTGCGATCGAACGAAGACATATACAAGGCAAAAGCCGAAGTGAGAAGAATGCGTGCAGCAGAGCCATTTGAGCGAAAGCTTCTTGCATTAGTTCGCATGCAGATGATGGACTATTCGATTGCTCGATCTGCTGGTCGAACCGCACGTAAGCCCTGGCATTCTGAAGACAAGAACAGAGTCAAGATATATGCTAGCTTCCAGGGGTAGTGAGCGGTAGTTGTTCACATGCAACTATTTGAACAGCAGGCTTATCACTGAGCTTCATGGTCAGATAGTTTGTGCTGAGACGCCTGGGTGGTGGTATGCGTGACAAATGAACATATACCCTAGTGAATACCGATCGCTGCGTATCCGATCGGAATTCTACAGGGACGCCGACAGTAATCTGATCCGGGTTTAGCTGCTCCTTTGGCAAATTGTCTTATGGCTAGGCTATTAATGGAGAAGATCGTCGGTCAAGTAGCCGCCCTTTCGCAGGCTGGTTTGACATCTAAGGACGTGTTTTAGCGGCTCGGTGCGTTCTCTGGACCAAACAGAATAGACATTCCAGTCCAAGCGAAATAGCGAATCCAGTCGTAGGCGAATGGCAAACGTCGATCCAAAGAAGGGTTGGCACAGGATTCTGAAACGAGCCGGGATTATTGATCTGCATCTCCACGATTTGAGAAGAACACTGGGAAGTTACATGGCAATGACGGGCGCAAGCCTCTCGGTGATCGGCAACGTGCTTAATCACAAGGACGTAACAACGACGCGCAAGGTGTACGCACACTCAGCCGGGGAAGCAGAGCTGGCAGCCAGACAGATAGCGCATAGGATGATGTTTTCAGGCTCCATCCAATTGGGAGGGACCAAGGGTTCAGCTTGAGGTTGACGATACGAACTGGGCATGGCAGGACCGGTCTCGTTTCGATTATTTGTAATAATTGCGAATATTGCGAATATATGCTATGCTTTATCAGATCCGACGGAGGGTTGACCAATGGCATTGCGGCTAGACAAACAGAGCCTGCCGGATGAGCTGGACATGGCACAGGCCAGAAAGGCCCTGAGTGTAATTAAGAAGGATGATGCGGAATCTCACTTTGTACTGAGCGGGTCTGGTCAGCAAGTGCCGATTTCCGAAAAGGCCTTCAACTTGTTTGTGAATGTGCTTGAGGAAATGGCGCGAGGGAACGCAGTGTTGATAATTCCAATTCATGCGGAACTTACAACGCAGGAAGCAGCGGACCTGCTCAATGTGTCGCGTCCGTATCTGATAAAACTGCTAGAAATGAAAGAAATGCCATTTCATTACACCGGTCGGCACCGGCGTATTTACTTCAAGGATTTGATGGCGTACAAGCAGAAGGTTGCTAAGGAGAGCTTGGACGCTCTTGGGCAATTGGCTGCGGAGGCGCAAGAACTTGGTCTGGGGTATTAGCGCTTGGAACTGCCTACCGGCTATACAGCGGTACTGGATGCTTGTGTAATTTATGCGGAAATGGTCCGCAACCTGTTGCTTCATTTAGCTGCTGCCGGTTTGTTTCGCGCAAAATGGTCTGTCGACATTCACGAGGAGTGGATGAGAAACCTCGAAGAGAAGGAGGGAATTCCTCGTGCAAAGTTGGAGAGGCTGCGGGTGATTATGGATAAGGCAATACCTGATTGCCTTGTGACCGGTTATGACTCCCTTGTTGATGGTTTAACACTGCCGGACACAAAAGACCGCCATGTGCTTGCGGCTGCCATCAGATGCGGTGCAAATGTCATCGTAACGACAAATCTAAAGCACTTTCCAGAATCAGCTTTGAGAAAGTTTGATATCGTAGCGCAGCACCCAGATGACTTCATTGTCGATCAGATTGGACTGAAGCCTCGCACAGTTGCAATCGCGATTGTCCGGCACAAGAAGAGCCTGTCCAAGTCAAGGCTCACCTGGAAGCAATACTTACATGCACTTTGCCGGCCAGAGATTCAATTGAAGACCACACACAATCGAATATCGCAAGCGGGATTCAAGATGCTCATCGCTGATGTTTTGCGTATGGCTGATTGGAAGCCGTCCTGAGGTGCGCTTTCGGATCGAATAACCTTTGCGTTGGCGCCTTGCGAGTTGTGGCCAACTGTTGCAATGAAGTAACTGATGGTTGCCAAAATTGTATAACCGGGCTGCTTGCTGCCTTCCCTGCCCGGCAAGTAGTGTCTGATTGGTCCAACTGATACCAGTATTTAGGCAGTGTGCGATATGTGCAAGAGCAAGAATGTTAGCTGAACAACAGTCCAGCATTAGATCTGTGTTGGTTGCGGCTTGGTATCAGTTATGCCATCCAGCAGACTGCCGTAATGGTGCTGCAGTCGAAAACGCTGACAGGGAGCGGGTTTCTTTATTTTAGTTCAAGCGTGGCAACTGCTTAGGCTGGAACACAACGCCCTATGGCTGATCTGAACTTGTGTAGTAAATGCTTCAATAATCTGTGAGATTGCTATTTCTATTCGGCCGGTGCAGATCCAGCTCTCACCACCAAACACCCAGCGATCTTGTCGTGTAGTGCTTGCTTATTCTTTGTCCATATAGCCATCAAGAAACCAACAAGCAAAATCAATGTGGATAACATCTTGCTGAAGTGTCTGGCGGTAGCTTTCCAAAATGAAATCCGTTGACCATTAAAGTCAGTAACCTGAGTTTTCATCAGCGTCTTACCTAACGTTGCTTGCTTGGCTGAACTTTCCATAACAGCATGGTAGAGCCAATTTATTAAAATCCCGGCAACCGATAACTCCAGCCATGTAAGACCGCAATCATAGATCTCGTGTGCAATCCATAGCATATTTACGGAAAGTATTAGAGCTATTGAGAATACGACTCCCCCGGATACAGAGTCAATAGCCGCGATAATTCCAAACAGCAAAGAGGCGACTACAGTCATCGCAAGAGGATTGTCAAATAATCTACCAGACCCTAGACATGAGAGGTTGAAGATACGATTACATCCAATCGCAAAGAATCCCATGTAGATTACTCCAATGATGATTCCGTCAATCAGGGCTGCTCGCAGCCTTCTCCAGAATCCAGCGTATTGAATTTCCATCTGCGCACCTGGCAGGGAGTACATCGCTAGTGTAAACCGTTGCAGTTACTTTGTGATGTTTGCAACCCTGGCTAGCCGGCTCGCTACAATACCTGCCATGACCGGCGCCACAGAAAGAACACTAAACTTCCTGAAACAGATGATCCAATCGCACCACCGTAAGGGTGGACGAGTCGCAGACATTGAGACGATGCTGGACCGTGTTCTTAAGTCTACGACTGCCACACGAGGGCTGAATATTGCACTGCTGTACGAGGAAGCACGGAAATATAATGCTGCCCTTGCGGCAGAACGATCTGGACGTTTGGTCCACATCCAGGATGCAGTAGAGGAATTGTGAGGTTCCGTCAAGAGGTGTGTAAATCTCTCAGGCGGCTACCTCACTTAGTTTTGAGTCTTTTTTGATTCCGTCCTCGTACAGTTCTCCTCGATATACA
>JAGVKB010000143.1 GCA_020050835.1 Candidatus Obscuribacterales bacterium
CGATACCACGGTAAAAAATGCCACCAGCGGCCGCTTGGCAAAAGCCCAGTCTGGCGCCATTCCATAGCGCGGCAGATACTGCGGCACCAGGCTCAATAGCGCCGCCATTCCCGAAGCACCTGCGAACCAAAGAATAAAGACTGTCGACAGGTCATAGAGCGTTCCGAAACCCTCTCCGAGATAGAGATGAGTCAGATAAGCAAGCGCCCGTACATTAGCCGCACCGCCCTCTTAAAAGAGCTCCGCCGGAATGAGCACGGTCGTGCTTATGCTGCCTGCCATCAGAAACAAGCTCATAATGATCGCCACTGTCATCAGCAAGAGCCGGGTATTACCTACTCGCTCAGTGAGATCTTCCTGGTGCTTCGTTTGGATGTGCGGCATCACCGCCACGCCGGTCTCAAATCCTGACAATCCAAGGGCCAGCTGCGGAAAGACCAACATGGATGTTGCCACCATCGCCAGGGGAGAAGAATACTGCGCATTGAGCTTTGTAAGACAGTCCGCGACTAACTGTCCGTGCCCGAACAGCTGACCGACAATCACCCACAAAGACACAAAGTTAACTGCCAGGTAAAGCAGCACCAGCCAAAATGAAAACTTGATCGCTTCCCGAAAGCCGAACAAGAATACCAACCCGAGCAGACTTATGAGGCTCATAGTGAGAATCATCCGATCGTTTGCAAATCGCGGAAACAGCGGATTCTCCACAATATGCGAGGTAGCATCGGCGCTGCACATCGTGATGGTAAATACAAAATCCGTGGCCGCGAAACCAAGCAGAATCAAAACGATTGACTTGCCTTTCCAGCCGCCTAATAGTCGCTCGACTATGGCGAAACTACCCTGTCCATTGGGACTCTCCTTAGCAACCAGCCAGTAGGCAGGAAGAGCGCCGAACAGCGTGAGCAACACGAGATTGAGCGTAGCGAGCGGCGAGAGCAATCCGGCGGCAAGAAACGAGATGCCCGGCTGGAAGCCCATCGAGGAGAAGTAGTCGACGCCGGTCAAACACATGACTTTCCACCAGGGATCTCGATACTCATGCATCGCCTGCTCATTCTTAGGAATACGCATCCCCTCGAAAAACCAGTGTTTGAACTTTCTTTGAATTCCGGTCATAGCCTCTTCAATCGCATAGCAAAAATGTAGACAGCGCTTTACATTCTAGCCTGGTCGATCGAAGGAATCTTACTGTCTTGCTATCTTAACTTTCACGCCTCTGCCTTCGAGACAGTGGTCGACAAGGCCATCGAGCCAATCTTGAATGACTTTCAGCGCCGTCAGCGACAGTATTATTGTCGAGAGCAGAACAAGATATGTTTCGTTCATCCTTGTAACATCCGATGGTAGCCCTTTCCTCCTTTATTGAAACCCAGGCAGTGAAAAGAGCGCATCAAATGCCTGCCCCTAGACGTCAAGGTTGTGCTAAGATTCTGCCGTGCTGACGAATTGTTGCTTAGCAACCAAATCCACCTTTTAGCGTTTTTTTTGCACACAATGCAAAACTATTCACACCGATTTAACGCGATCGGCGGTTAGATGGAGCTGTCGTGTGAGTTGGCCTCAAAGGTCCTGGTTCTACGACCTAGTTTCACCAGTGAGGAATAAGTGCGATGGCTGACTTGCTGTACATCGTTCTTACAGTCTTGTTTTTTATCATCAGCGCAACATATGTAGAGGCCTGCCATCGATTGTGAGCCTCCCACTGTGGTGCGGCGCGGAGGCTTGAAGTCGTGTCTCTGGAATATGTCGTTGCCGGATTAGTAGCCTTCGGGCTGATTTTTTACCTCTTTTACGCACTCTTGCTGCCTGAAAGATTCTAGGAAGGTGGGTGACCGATGACCCTTATGGGCTGCGAACAAATCGCACTCTTCTCAATCATCCTGCTCTTGCTTACAAAGCCAATCGGTGCCTACATTGCGGCAGTCATGGAGCAGGAAAAGACGATTCTAGACCCGGTAATCGCTCCGCTCGAGCGAGTTACTTACAAGGCGCTGGGCGTGAAGTCCGGCGAAGAGATGCATTGGACGGAGTATTCCTTCGCTTTGCTGGCCTTTTCATTGGTTTCGGCTCTCTTCACTTATGCAGTGTTGAGGCTGCAAGGAGTCCTGCCGTTGAATCCGATGGGATTCTCCACCGGCCTCGCCCCGGCATATGCAACAAACATGACTGCAGATCTGGCGTTCAATACAGCCATGTCATTCACGACGAATACCAACTGGCAGAACTACAGCGGCGAGGCTACCCTTTCGTACTTATCTCAAATGCTTGGTCTGGCTTTTCACAACTGGGTCTCAGCCTCAGTCGGCATGGCGGCATGCATGGCGCTGATTCGCGGCTTCGCCAGGCACTCCACTCAAACGGTGGGGAATTTCTGGCGCGATCTTGTACGCTGCACTCTATACATACTGATGCCGATCTGTCTTGTCTACTCACTGCTTCTGGTTTGGCAAGGAGCGATTCAAAATTTCGCACCATATGTGATTGCCAGCACGGTCGAAGGTGCCAAGCAAACTCTGCCGCAGGGGCCGGTGGCCTCGCAAGAAGCAATTAAGATGCTCGGGATTAACGGCGGAGGCTTCTTCAACGCAAACAGCGCCCATCCCTATGAGAATCCCACCCCACTTAGCAATCTACTTCAGATGCTGTCCATTTTCATTCTTCCCGCCGGCTTAACCTACACTTTTGGCAAGCTCGTCAAAGATACCAGGCAGGGCTGGGCTCTTTTGGCAGCAATGTATGCATTCTTCCTGGCTGGTGCTCTTATCTGCTACCACTGCGAAGCGCTGGGCAATCCCAACATCTCCGGACAGAGCGTCGAAGTATCGACCAAAGCGCTCGGAGACCTGGGCGGCAATATGGAGGGCAAAGAGGTACGTTTCGGTCTGGCTAATTCTGCTCTGTTTGCAACGATTACAACCGATGCAAGCTGTGGAGCGGTTAACGCCATGCACGACTCGTTTACGCCATTGGGCGGACTGATTCCGCTGCTCAATATCCAATTGGGTGAAATTGTATTTGGCGGCGTCGGCTCTGGGCTTTATGGCATGCTGGTTTTTGCCGTTCTGACTGTATTTATTGCCGGCTTGATGGTCGGAAGAACGCCCGAGTATGTCGGCAAGAAAATCGAGCAGAAGGATGTAAAAATGGCCATGCTCTTCATTCTGGCTGGCTCTCTCTCAATTCTCGTATTCACCGCTCTCGGCTCCGTTCTTGACCTTCCGGCCAAGGATTGGCTTAATCCACCCGGAGCCACCTACAACAACGTCAACAATGCCGGACCACATGGATTTTCCGAGATACTTTACGCTTATTCGTCGGCTACCGGCAACAATGGCTCAGCCTTTGCAGGACTGACCGGCAATACGCCCTTCTTCAATACCACGCTCGGGCTGGCTATGCTGATCGGACGCTTTCTGATGATGATACCGGTATTGGCTCTGGCCGGCAGCCTGGCAGAAAAGAAGTACGTTCCACCTACAAGCGGGACTTTTCCAACTCATGGCTGGTTGTTTACCGCACTGCTTATAAGCGTAATTTTGATCGTCGGTGCACTTACATTTTTCCCTTCTCTCACCTTAGGTCCGATCGTGGAGCACTGCTTGATGCACGCACAACGGTTGTTCTAGGTCAAGGAGTAACTCTCATGGACGACAAGCTAAGCTTAGTCCCGGTACACCAGCGAAAAAAATCACCGCTCTTTCAAGTTGCCATACTAGGGCGCGCAGCCAAGGACAGCGTCATCAAGCTAAATCCAGCGGTAATGGCCAAGAACCCGGTGATGATGGTGGTGGCGGTGGCAAGCGTCATCACATCCATCTTGTTCGTAAAAGACCTCTTTGTTGGTCTGCCATTCAAGCTTCTCTTGTTTGAAGGACAGATAACGGTGTGGTTATGGTTTACCGTTTTGTTTGCCAATTTTGCCGAAGCGATTGCCGAAGGACGCGGTAAGGCCCAGGCTGACGCTTTGCGCCGCAACCGTAAAGAGACAATGGCCGAGCGTGAATCAGGCAAGGGCAAGTACGAAACAGTGCCAGCGACAGCGCTCAAGAAGGGTGACATCGTTCTGGTTAAGGCCGGAGAATACATCCCGAGTGACGGAGACGTAATTGAAGGGGTAGCCACTGTCGACGAGAGTGCAATCACCGGGGAATCAGCACCGGTAATCAGGGAAAGTGGTGGCGATCGCAGCGCCGTCACTGGCGGCACCAAAGTCCTGTCCGACTGGCTGCGCATTCAGATTACGGTGCAGCCGGGCGAAACGTTCATGGATAGAATGATCGCCCTGGTGGAAGGAGCGCAGAGGCAAAAGACACCCAACGAGATTGCGCTCAATATACTGCTAGCCGGGCTCACCATCATCTTCCTGCTTGCTGTCGCTACCTTGCTGCCCTTCTCGGTTTATTCCGTCCGGGCGGCGGGCTCTGGTCAGCCATCCGATCTTTTTTCATTGCTTTCCCTTCTTGTCTGCCTGATCCCAACAACAATTGGAGCCTTGCTTTCAGCGATCGGTATCGCCGGAATGGACCGCGTTTTGCAACACAATATTCTGGCGATGAGTGGAAAGGCGATTGAAGCGGCCGGTGATGTGGACACGCTACTGCTCGACAAGACCGGCACAATTACCCTCGGCAACCGGCAAGCAGTAGAATTCGTAGCCGCCCCTGGTATTACAAAAGAGGAGCTGGCCAATGCCGCTCAGCTTTCCTCATTAGCCGATGAAACCCCTGAAGGGCGTTCAATCGTTGCTCTGGCCAAACAATATGGACTGCGGGAGCGAGCGCTTTCAACTGTCGAAGCAGAATTCATCGCCTTTAGCGCGCAAACCAGAATGAGTGGAGTGGACGTAAACGGCACGCGCATTCGCAAGGGAGCCACTGATTCCATCTACAAGTTTGTGCGCGAGCAAGGAATGTCCATTCCGCCCGAAATCGAACGCGAAGTGACACGCATCGCTCAAGCAGGCGGTACGCCTCTATTAACAGCGGACAATCAACGCGGGCTGCTCGGAGTAATCTATTTGAAGGACGTCGTAAAAGGTGGCATGAAAGAGCGCTTTCAGCAACTGCGCGCAATGGGCATTCGCACCATCATGATCACTGGAGACAACCCGCTGACGGCCGCAGCTATCGCCTCTGAAGCAGGCGTGGACGACTTTCTGGCAGAAGCGACTCCTGAGACTAAGATGCAGCTCATTCGCAAGGAGCAATCAGGCGGAAGATTGGTAGCGATGACCGGCGACGGCACCAACGACGCTCCCGCTCTGGCTGCCGCCGACGTCGGTTTGGCAATGAACACTGGTACGCAGGCTGCGAAAGAAGCCGGCAACATGGTGGACCTGGACTCAAATCCGACCAAGTTGATAGAAGTCGTGCAGATCGGCAAGCAACTCCTGATGACACGCGGAGCGCTAACAACCTTTTCGATCGCCAATGACGTAGCGAAATACTTCGCGATCATACCGGCGATGTTCGGCGCGCTCTATGCCGCGCAAGGCTCCACGCACGGGCCGCTGTGGGCACTGAACATAATGGGACTGCATTCTCCGCACTCGGCGATACTGGCCGCGGTGATTTTTAACGCTCTCATTATCATCGCTCTAATTCCACTGGCGCTGCGTGGTGTTTCCTATCGTCCGATGAGCGCCGAAGCGATGCTCAAGCAAAACCTGCTCATCTACGGCATCGGCGGGTTGGTAATTCCTTTCCCGGGCATCTGGCTGATCGATCAAGTAATTGTTGCATTGCATCTGGCACCGGTTGGTTAGGTAACGCAAGGAGAACAGACATGCTGAAACAGTTGGTACCCGCACTGCGTGCGACGGTAGTTTTAGCACTACTGACAGGACTGCTGTTCCCGCTGGCAGTAACGGCGCTGGCTCAATTTATGTTTCCCTTCCAGGCAAACGGCTCACTCCTGCGTAACGAAGCCGGGCAGGTATGCGGCTCCAAGCTGATCGGTCAGCTGTTTAGCAAGCCTGAATACTTTCATCCCCGCCCTTCGGCTGCCGGCGCTGGCTATGCCGGAGAGGCATCTTCCGGAACCAACCTGGGACCGACGTCGAAAAAGCTAATTCTTGGGCTGCCAGACGACGCCAGCACTAAGGATGTTGACGAGTCGTACTCCGGAATCAAGCAGCTAGCCGAAACTTATCGCCAGGAAAACCAGCTGAAAGCAGATGAGAAGCCGCCGGTCGATGCTGTGACACGCTCTGGCTCGGGACTAGATCCCGATATCTCCTACGCGAATGCTCTTCTTCAGAGCCGTCGCGTAGCACAAGCCAGGAATTTACCGGTAGAGGCAGTTATCAAACTCGTTGATGAGCAGCGGGAGAACCGCCAATTTGGCATTTTAGGCGAGCAGAGAGTGAATGTCCTTATGCTAAACCTCTCTCTTGACAGCAAAAAATAGAGAAAGCCTGGAGCCAACAGATGCCAGAAACGAAGCACTGTCCGTGAGATGATCGCAGTGTTCGACAGGCGGGAAGTCATGAGCCAACACAGACTGCAATGAGTGAACCTGGTCGCGATCCCGATGCTTTGCTGTCTCGCCTGAAGAGGGAGGAGCTGGAAAGTCGGCGCGGTAAGCTCAAGGTGTTTTTCGGAGCGGTTGCCGGAGTCGGCAAAACTTACTCCATGCTGGAAGCGGCCCAGAAGCTCAAAGAACAAAATATTGACGTCGTCGTCGGCTATGTAGAAACACATTCAAGACGAGAAACCGAAGCGCTGTTAGATGGGTTGCCCACCTTGCCGCCAAGACTGCTCGAGTATCGCGGAGCCAAACTGAAAGAGTTTGATATCGACGCTGCATTAGAGCGCAAACCAGAAGTGATTCTAGTTGACGAGTTAGCTCATACAAACGCGCCTGACTCCCGGCACCCCAAGCGCTGGCAGGATGTGCTCGAGTTGCTTGAAGCCGGAATCGATGTTTATACCACGCTCAATGTTCAGCACGTGGAGAGCCTGCACGACATCGTGGCGCAGATAACCAAAATATCGATTCGAGAGCGCGTACCGGATTCTTTGTTGGAGAAGGCTTCTGAAATTGAGCTGGTCGACTTGCCTCCGGAAGAGCTGCTGCAGCGTTTAAAAGATGGCAAGGTCTATGTGCCCGAACAAGCAAGATCAGCGCTGGCAAACTTCTTCCGGAAAGGCAATCTGATCGCCCTGCGTGAGCTCGCCCTGCGCTATACGGCCGATCGCGTCGTGGCGGACATGGAGGAGTACAGGCAGGTCCACGCAATTAAGCATCCGTGGCCGGCGGCCGAAAGGCTTTTGGTTTGCGTCAGCCCCAGTCCATTATCGGCTCGCCTGGTTCGCTCCGGTAAACGCATGGCGGAGGCTTTTAACGCAAAATGGACGGTCATCTACGTAGAGGGGCGGAGAGCGGTGCCTCTACCACCGGACGAAAAGAACCGAGTGCTCGAGACGCTGCGTCTGGCCGAGCAGTTGGGAGCCGAAACGTTGCAGCTGCCGGCCAGCAACGTCGCCGATGAGATAGTAAAGTGCGCCGGGCAATACAATGCCTCCAAGATAATCATTGGAAAGCCACTCCGCCCACGCTGGAAAGAGCTCTTGTTCGGCTCTGTCGTAGACGAAGTAATCCGCCTGAGCGGCGCCATCGACGTTTATGTCATTTCAGGCGAAGGTGACTCTATAAGATCACGCAGTCCAGAGCGACTGGTCAGATCCAGCAAGAGCTCGGCATATGCCATGGCAATCGCTGTCGTAGTGCTTTGTACAGGTCTGGCATCCTTGATGCGTTCATATTTTGAAGCGTCTAACATCATAATGTGCTATCTGCTGGGAATTGTGCTGGTGGCAACCCGCTGCGGACGTGGACCGTCGATCATGGCATCAGTGCTTGCAGTAGCAGCATTTGACTTCTTTTACGTACCGCCCTATTTTACCTTTGCGGTTGCGGACACGCAGTACCTGGTTACGTTCACAGTGATGCTTATCGTTGCACTGGTAATTAGCAATTTGACCGTCACAATCAGGCAGCAAGCCGATGCAGCCAGAATAAGAGAAACTCGAACCGCCGCGCTTTATTCAATGAGCCGCGAACTCTCGAGCACACTCGACATGAACAGCCTGGTTAAGATCGGATTACGGCACATCAGTGATGTATTTGACAGCCAAGTCGCGTTGTTCGTCACTGCAGCCGATGGACAGCTTGAATCCGCAACCGTCGGCGAGGGTAAACAGGCACTGACAGACGCCGATCCCGGCATAAGCGGCTGGGTTCACTTAAACAAGCAATCAGCCGGGTTGGGCACGGACACTCTACCCGGAGCCGAAGTGCTGTATGTACCGCTATTGGGAGCAACCAAAGCGGTTGGAGTGCTGGCAGTTCGTCCGTCCGCAAAAGATCGCTTCTTGCCGCCGGAACAAGTACATCTGCTTGAAACATTTGCCAACCAGATTGCGATCGTTTGCGAGCGAGCACAGTTATCCGACGATAAGGAGCAGGCCCGTTTGCAAGTCAAGACAGAGCAGATGCGAAGCTCTTTGCTCAGCGCTGTGTCGCACGATCTGCGCACTCCGCTTGCAACCATAACCGGTGCCGCCAGCGGCATTGTAGAGGGCACGGAAGCGCTGGATCTCGGAAGCTGCAAGGAGATGGCCCGGGAGATTTACCAGGAGTCGATCCGCTTGGACAGGCTGGTAGCCAATTTACTGGATATAACGAAGCTGCAATCCGGTTCGCTCCAGGTGCTGCGCGAACTGCATCCGGTCGACGAGCTGGTCGGCGCTGCGCTCAACTGCCTCGACAAGCGGACGAGCAGCCGCCCGGTCAGGACACATGTTCCGGAAGACTTGCCGCTGGTCTCCGTCGACCCGATTCTGATTCAACAGGTGCTGGTCAATTTGATTGAAAACGCCCTCAAGTACACACCGGCGGAAAGTGAAATCGAAGTAAGCGCCGAAGACTCTGATGGCACGGTTACTATCGGCGTAGCAGACCGAGGACCTGGTATAGCCGATGACAGGAAAGGCAAGATTTTCGAAATGTTCTACCGAGAGCACCCGCACTGCTCTGCTGGCGCTGGACTGGGGCTGGCAATTTGTAACGGAATCGTAGAAGCCCATGGTGGAAAGATTTGGGTGGAAGATCGGCCAGGTGGTGGGGCCCAATTCAAATTCACACTCCAAAGTGGTGGCAATCTTCCGGGCTTTCCCGGCGACGAAGACGCAGCCAGCGACGAGGTAGATCATGTCCGAGACTGAGGCTCTCATACTGGTGATCGAAGACGAGGCTCCGATCAGGCGCTTTCTGAAACTGAGCTTGACCAATCATGGCTACGGCTTCGCCGAGGCTGACACCGGAAAACAAGGGTTGATGAAGGTCGCCAGCGAGCGACCGGACCTCGTGATTCTGGATCTGGGATTGCCGGACATGGACGGATTGGAAGTCACCCGTCAACTGCGTGAATGGACAACAGTGCCAATCATTGTGCTATCTGCGCGCGGACAAGAGAAAGATAAGGTGGCTGCACTCGATGCCGGCGCTGATGACTACCTGACAAAACCTTTTGGAGTGGCGGAGCTGCTTGCCCGGGCTCGAGTAGCTTTGCGCAATGCCGCCAGGTTGGCTACAGACCAAGTCGATGCGGACTTTCTATTCGGCAATGTCCGAGCAGACCTGGCGCGGAGACGAGTGTATGTCGATCAAAACGAGATCCACCTGACCCGCATTGAGTACAAGCTCCTGGTGGTTCTTATCAAATATGCCGGAAAGGTTGTTACCCAGAGGCAGCTATTGAAAGAGATCTGGGGTCAGGAGTACGGAGAAGAGAGCAACTATCTGCGCGTTTACATGGCGCACTTACGACGCAAGCTGGAGAGCGATCCCGCTCATCCCAAATTCCTCATAACCGAACCGGGTGTGGGCTATCGACTCGATGTCGATTGAGCATCAGAAGGTGACGGTCAAGCGCGAGCCCAGAACAAAGATGCCCGGCTGAGGCCCGGTACCACCGGGAGACCAGATGTACTGTACATCCGGGGAGATTGACACGTTCTTGTTCATTTGGAAACGATAGTATGCTTCAAAAACCTTTTCGTTTCTTGTGTAAGCACCAGGATTGATCGCCGACAAGTTTGCATTGACCTCATCGAGCGTCGTGGCCGGTATCCCATTCAACGAGACAAAGGCTGGCGTAGCCGGCGTGACCGTCCCGCGCGTGTACGGAGCTATCTGTCCATATGCCACGCCGAGAACATCGTCTGGTCGCCGCTTGGTCAGAGCTTTAATCGGCAGCTCGGCACCGAATGACCAGGAGTTTCGCGAGGATAACAGTCCACCGAGATAAACTTCACCAAACTGCTTGTCGTTAAAGGCATAACGCCCCCAGAGCCCGATGTCCTTCCAGATGCGCTGGTCAAAATTGAGATAGGCTCCAGTCGGTTGACTGCCGTAGGTCGTGCCACCGGGCAGTAAGGAGAGCACTGATGTACCGGTGATATCACTGGGAGTGATAAACGGAGCCTTGCTGCCTCCTCTGAAATTGAAGTTCCAATAGCCGGCCCTGATGTTTCCTTCCTTGCTGAAGAACTTATGCCCAAGTTGCACTTCGTAATTGCCACCAAAGCCTCCAAAGTAATCCCTGTCCGTCAAGCTTATGATGCCTGCTGTTGCCCGCAAGAAAGCCTTTTCACGGAGCAAGGACTTCTCCATCTGCCAGACCGTAGCCGGACCGACAAAGTTGGGACGCCACGAGATACTGTTTACAAAAGAAGTGTTGGCAAATTGGAGATGCTCCGAATTTGCAAAGTTGTTGTTATCGAACATATTGCCGAAGTAAATCAGTCCGGCCTTGTAATTGCCTTTTACGCCATGGCGGAAACGCAGATCTTGCGTATAGTAAGCTTGCTCCATGCTAATTGCCGGCCGGACATTGTTGCTGTTGTTGTTGTTAATTACCAAGTTGGCGAGCTGAACATCGTTGACGCCTGAGTTGAACGGGCTTGACACTCCATCATTGATGTCGTTAGTAGGACTCATCAAGTACTTGTTGCGGGGAAAGAATCTACCGGTAGCTGCGGTCAGTCGCATGAAGAGATAACCGTCTCCCAACTTCGACTCGGCAGGCGCCTCGAATACTTTAGCCGTCACATTTAGCCGTCCCCGCTGGTTAGCCGCCATCGACCCTCTAACTGAGCGGCCAAAATCATTCTGCGGGAAGAATGTGTAGTCACCTGACAGCCTGACGTTTTCCAAGGCTTTGAATCTATCTGTAAACTCCTGAAGCTTTTGCGGAAGGGCTTGTCTTTCTGGTCCAGCAGCCTGATTTGACAAAACCGTCATAGCCAGCTTGCCGTGAATCTCGTTGTACACATCTTCGAATTCCCGGCTCAGCATGCCGATGTCCTGGTAGTCCTGCTTGGACATCTGGTCAGACGGTAAGAACGATAACTTCTGGGCGAGATCAAGAAAGACTTGCCCAAGCTGAGAGCGGGTCAATGAGCCGAGATTGGGCAGAGCGACACCATGTCGCTGTGCTAGTCCCTCGATGTACCGCATTAAGAGATCGGAGCTCCGCACGGCTAACGGCTGGAGCGTGGCTGCCTCCGCCGGAGATGGAGCATTAATTGCTTGTGCACCCGCAGCACCGGTTGATCCCAGGAAGACACCTCCCAGTCCAATCGCTAACGATACGACCAACGAAACGACAGCGCCTTGCACCGACTGACTCGAAGTAGAGCCCTGGCGACCGAGATTTAACTTTTGAGAAGCCGACATGGGATTGCCTGGTTTTGCCTGATGAGTTTAGGCGTCGGGGTAACAGCGCGCAGCTCGTGACTAATCGCTGCGTTGTACAAACTGTGTTATTAACCACCAGAACGACGCCGAAATACCGCAAAAACGAGGATGTTCCGCGTCAAAAAAACGCTAAATTGTTGCGCCTGGTTCCCCAAACGGTCCAACGACCAGGACGGTTAAGCCTTCTTGTCCAGACTCTTGATGGTCCAGTGTAGAGCTAGACCCGGTGAAAGAAGAACAAAAATGCCATAGAACTTGACGGCCGCGAAGAAATACAAGATTGGCGTACCCAGCCCGTCAGCACTTGTGTGAAACCATTGCGCTGTAAGCCCCGTCCAAAAATCCCAGAGCGCAACTGTGGCAAGGGACATAATCACACTAAACCCAAAGCAAACCACCGCGCACCGTAACAGTACGTTGCGAATCAGCTGTAACAACTCAAGATTCATCGCCAAGTACCTCCTTTTTACCTTTAAGCATAGATCTATGTCTTACAACATGATCACTTGATGCTTTCTTGATAGTAATGGCAACTTCGTTGATACCTCCTTGACCGAATGTGCGCTTTAATGCCGGAAGGTATGCCTGACCGGAGACGCTGTTGATTCGGTAACAAGCATCGGAAAGCGAGTATCAATAGTGATCACAACCGAGCGCAGGTCTTCGACCATGCGGAACCAGCTCCGACGTTGGTTCTTCGAAGGAGTTCGCCGAAATCCGAAATCGGCGCCACCACATCAAGATTCGTGGTGGAAAGTCATGTGCCTAACCGGCGTTGATTATTTCTCGACGCTGGGCTACCAGCCTGGTATTGCCTTTTTGGCCGCTGGACTGCTCTCACCGCTGGCCACTTTGATAGTGGTAATAGTTACACTGGGCGGGTTAGTCCCACTCTACTCGAGAGTCGCGCGCGAAAGTCCACACGGGCAGGGCAGTATAGCCATGCTCGAGAATTTGTTGCCTGGCTGGCAAGGCAAGACTTTGATTTTAGTGTTGCTGGGATTTGCCGCAACCGATTTCGTTATAACCATCACCTTGTCAGCTGCCGATGCGACTGCGCATATCGTCGAGAATCCGATCGTTCCGCTCTGGTTGGACAACCGGATAGCGGTCACCGTCTTCATGCTGTCAATTCTAGGCGCTGTTTTTCTCAAAGGGTTTCGAGAAGCGATCGGGCTTTCTGTCCTAATTGTAGTGTTCTATCTGTTCTGCAATGCGTTTGTTGTATTCAAGGCAACGATGGACATCATCGACCATCCGAGCCTTCTGTATGCCTGGCAAAACAAACTGTTCATGACGTATCATTCAATCCCTTCAATGATCGGCTTATCCCTGATTCTGTTTCCCAAACTGGCCCTTGGAATGTCGGGATTTGAAACAGGCGTTGCTGTAATGCCGCTTGTGAAGGGCTCGCCAAACGAGAACCCCGATTTACCAGAAGGGCGGATCAAGAACACTCAGAAACTGCTTGCCACAGCAGCCGTAATCATGGCCGTATTGTTGTTAGTCAGCAGCATAATTACCACTCTGCTAATTCCAGAACCGCTCTTCAAAGACGGTGGAGCAGCAAATGGCCGAGCGCTTGCCTACTTGGCGCACAAGTATTTCGGTGAAGGCTACGGTACCGTATACGACATCAGCACTATTTTAATCCTGTGGTTCGCCGGCGCATCGGCGATGGCTGGTCTGCTCAATTTAGTCCCGCGCTATCTGCCGCGCTACGGCATGGCTCCGGATTGGTCGCTAGCTCAGCGCCCACTAGTCATAATTTTCACGCTAGTTACATTTGCAGTTACATGGATCTTTCGTGCCGACGTCGATGCTCAAGCCGGAGCCTACGCCACCGGCGTCTTGGTCCTGTTCACCTCGGCGGCACTTGCGGCTGTCCTGGCTACCTGGCGGGAGGGATTGAGAAAGCGTCTTCTATTTGTTCCAATTCTGCTCGTCTTCATCTACACCTCGACCGCCAACATGATTGAGCGCCCAGAGGGATTGCATATCGCCTCATTCTTCATTGGCGCCATATTGATTACCTCCATTGTTTCAAGAGCGTTTCGCTCGATTGAATTGAGAATACTGGGCGTAAGACTTGATGGAAAAGCCAATCAATTCGTGCGCGAAGCATTGGCACGAACCGGACAAATCTGCCTTTTGGCTCATAGACCGGGCGGAACAGACTACCAGGTAAAGGAGAGAGAAACTCGCAAACTTCACAAGCTTACACAAGACGAGGCAACTTTTGTCTTTCTCGAAGTCGAATTGAGCGATCCTTCGGAATTCGGCGACGACTGCCTGGAAGTATCCGGACATGAGATTGACGGATTCCGCGTCTTGCGTGCTGAAAGCCCCGCAATTCCAAATGCGATCGCCGCTCTGCTGCTGCATCTGCGAGACACTACCGGCACGCTTCCGCACGCTTACTTCGGCTGGACCGAAGGGCACCCCTTGAGCTATGTCATCAAGTACATCTTCCTGGGTGAGGGTGAAACCGCACCGGTAACCAGAGAGATACTTCGCGAACGTGAAGTTGATCCCGAAAGGCGACCCAAGATCATCGTTGGTTAACTTCATGCTGAAGGACGACAGTGTTAACCAACACAGCCTTCTGGCGTTAGCCGGCGGTTTCATCGCGGCCACCATCGCGTTTCTCTTGATTTACCAGTTGGGAGCGCTCTTCACGCATGACAAACCGGCAGCGTTTCTCTGCGCACTGGCATTTAGTCTATATTCTTTATCGACAGCGCGTCATTACCTGGGTCAACATTTGAGGCAGAGAAGATAACAAACCGCGATTGCTCTCTGCGTTCAATATCCGCCAAGGGCTAGTTTGGCATTTAGAACCAATCCAGAATCCGTCCGCAACAAGCACTACCTGGCGTCTTCCGGGAGCGCCGGCGGCTCGCCGGTATTAACGGACAGTTTGGTGAAGCCAAAGCCGGCTGGCAGCCCTCTCCAGGCGAGGACGCAGGCTTCTTACATGACCGGCATTGCATTTAGAACTGAAAGTAAATAAACGGTCTGGAATCGTCCGGCAGGAAAGTTATGATTCCCACAATCAGCAGCGCGCAGTAAGCAGCCTTGATTAGAGCAGGCAGACGTTTGAAGAATCCCCTTTCAATCGCTGTGCTTACCGGGAAATTGGTGATCATCAGCAAGGCAATTAACGTCATCGACACCGGCACAATCACAGGTAGAAGCGGATTCAGTACCAGGAAATGATCGATCTCGAGCTTCGAGAAAATCGGATTGAGCAGCACCATTTTCTTGAACATTCCCAGCGACAGCGCCAGGTTTTGCTCCCGGAAGAACACCATACCCAGGCAGATACCATGGAAGGTGGCGATTATCGAGAGCACGCCATACAGGCGCGTCTTGCTCAATGCCTTGAGGAAGCCGACCGACTCTTTCCACTTGGCGAACTCGCGATGAATTACCAGCAGCAAGCCGTTGTAGAGCCCCCAGATCAAGAAATTCCAGGATGCACCATGCCACAAACCGCCCAGCCCCATCGTAATCAGCATGTTCTTATGAGTTACCCAGTCGCCGCCCCGCGAGCCTCCCAGTGGAATGAAGAGATAGTCTCTCAACCACGAAGATAAAGAGATGTGCCAGCGATGCCAGAAATCAGAGATATTCTTGGCGAAAAACGGCAGATTGAAATTGATCGGGATGTTATAGCCGAACAAGCGCGCTGAGCCGCGAGCGATATCGGTGTAAGCGGAAAAATCGAAGTAAATCTGGAAGAGAAAGGCGTACATAAACAGCCAAGTCTCCGGCGCGCCGTATGCGGTCGGCTCAGCCAACCCCATTTGAACGAAAACGCCTAGATTGTCGGCAAGCAGGAGTTTCTTGGCCAGTCCAATTACAATCAGCGGAACTCCGTCGTCAAAGAAGGAGAGCTTCAGCTTCTGGTCGGCGAGCATCTGCGCTTCGAAATCTGGATAACGTTTAATCGGCCCGGCGATCTGAGTTGGGAAAAAGGCAGCAAATAAGGCAAACAGCACGAATGATTTAATCGGTTTTTGCCCGCGATAAATCTCGAAGAGGTAGTGAATGAACTCAAATGTGAAAAACGAAATTCCGAGCGGTAATATCCAGTTGAGCGCCCAGCCCGGATTATGCTTTGTAGCGACTCCAACCAGCCAGCCCGCGCTGTGAACAAACAGGTCTGCGTACTTGCAAGTGCCGAGAATTAAAAGATTGACGGTAATACCTACCGTCAATACCAGTTTTGCCTTCGCGGCCGCCTTACTCAATAATTTGCCCCAGAGCCAGTTGAACAAGGTCATCGGCAAAATAAGAAGTATGAAGACCGGCGACCAACTCATGTAGAAGTAATAACTAGCTACAAGCAGCATCGGCAGCCGGACCCGCACCGGCAGAACCCAGAAAAGCAACACAATAGTCGGCAGAAAAATCAGGTATTGAATGCTATTAAAGAGCATCTGTGCTTACACTGCCTCAAGAGAGCGGTCGCGTGCTAATCAAGGAGTGTCAGCTTAACATGGACCTTTAATCCCAATAGGCTGTGATGCTATCTCCGATTGCTTAGAATGGCCTAACTTGCTCATGGTAGGATCAGCGTCTTTATAATCCTATGGTCTGTCGATTGAACCGATCCAAACTAAGATCGAATCTGCTCCCGAGCTTGCTGATGGAAACGAACAATCTCGCAACACAATGCAAGAAAGTAGGTAAGCGCTTGCTGAGCAGCACAGCGCTTTGGCTGCTCGCTCTGTTGTTGCTGGTGGATTTTGGAAGCCGTAACTTCAACCCGCTGAGGTACATCGACTTTCGACAAGTGCACGCCTTTCAATTGACTCAGGCGGCACTGACATACAAATTCTCCGAATTGACTGCTCGCAAGCAAGCTCCGGACGTGATGCTCGTAGGAACATCACTTTTGATGTCACCGATTTTCTACCTGGACGGCAGAGCTCTCAAAACCGAAAGCAAGCCATACATGGACGAGATCACTCGACGCGGCTTAAACGCCTTTCAAAGTTATACCGAAGCACTGTACCTGCGAAATCATCTAAACAGCGAAGCCAGTCGGCCGGTTAGCATCTTCAATATGTCGGTCGCAGCGTGCATGGTCTCCGATATGCGGCTGATTCTCTCGAAAGTCATCCAACATTCCAAACAGCCGAAGCTGCTCGTATTGGGGTTGGCACCGCGAGATTTGGCCGACAACTTGATGCCGCCGGCCGGCAGCACACCGACCTACAAGGCGCTGGGAGATCTCGCTGACTTAGGCACGCTCGGTCCGGCCTCAGTGCCTCCCGATATTGCGCAGAATCTGTTTACTTACACTCTGTCCAACTACTGCCGGGTCCGCAATGACTACAAAGTGCTCGGGCTCGAGTTGGCATCCAAGCTGTTCAATCACCCCAGAGATTTGGCCGACGCGCAAAAATGGCAGAAGGAGAAGGCTTCGGCCAAAGCTGATGCCACCGCCGGCACAGCGACACCGGCGGCAGTAATTGCTTCCTCTCCTTGCCCGGCGGCAGACGCTCCCGAACCGGTGGATGCTCCCAAACCAGCCGTGAGTCAAGCGCCTGCCCAACAAGGACAGCCGGATAAGAATCTGGCGGATCAATTGGCCGACTATTCAAAACGTTACAATCCGCCGGACTGGAAGCGATTCGACTACGAACTCAATCAGCTCACCGAGCTTGTAAAGTTATGCAAGCAAAACAACATCGATATTCTTTTCGTTAACATGCCGATCACGCAGAAAAATCGCGACCTGTATCCGGATGACTACTACAACCGTTATTTGATTGAAGTCTCTAACTTGGCTAAACGGGAAAAGCTCGGATTTATAAATTTTCAGGATTCTCTCAAGCTTGTTGACGGTGACTTTCTCGATGCGGTTCATCTCGATTCGACCGGCGGTGCAAAGTTTCAAGACGCTCTTGCGGTTGCTGTAAACAGTCGCCTGGAGATGATCTCGCAACGAGCGGCGCTGGCAGCCAAGAGTTCTCAAGCGCCGCGCATGTAAGCCTGGGCTAATGCAACTTTACTTTCGTGCTCCAACATTACGCGGATAAAGTTGATCTTGAGGGCTATTTACTAGGACAATCTTTCAAAAGTTGAGAACTCCATTCAGCTTGTCAAGCGAGGAATCATCGATGCAACTGCTACTAACTGGTGGTCTGGGCTTCATCGGAAGCAATCTGGTTCGACATCTGCTCCAGCACTATCCTGACTACAGCATCATCAATTTGGATGCGGTTACCTACGCCGGTCATCCGGAAAATCTCGAGGACATAGCCAGCAATCCACGCTACAAGTTCGTCAAGGGCAGAATAGAAGACAGCGAGCTGGTCAATGAGATCGTTTCAGGTCGCAAGTTCGGTCAAATAGACGGCATCATCAATCTCGCAGCCGAGACCCACGTCGACCGCTCGATTCACGACCCACAAGTTTTCGTTCACACCAATGTGCTCGGAACTCAAGTTTTGCTCGAGGCGGCATACCAATATGGGCGCAAGAAGGACGGCACAGGCTTCTCGATTCGTTTCGTTCAGGTTTCGACCGATGAGGTTTACGGCTCCTTGGGCGCGACCGGTTTCTTCACGGAAGAGACACCGCTAGCCCCTAACAGCCCATACTCTTCGAGCAAGACTGGCGGAGACCTGCTCTGTCGCGCCTACTATCACACCTATGGACTGCCGGTGACAATCACGCGCTGCTCCAACAACTATGGTCCATATCAACATCCCGAAAAGCTCATTCCGCTCTTCATCAGCAAGGCGTTGAGCAATCAGCAGGTGCCGGTGTATGGAGACGGGCTTAACGTTCGCGACTGGTTGCATGTCGAAGACCACTGCAAAGCGATCGACCTGGTGTTTCATAAAGGGACGCCGGGAGAGGTCTATAACATCGGCGGCAATAATGAGAAGAAAAACATCGAGATAACCAGGCTTGTTCTGTCTGAGCTGGGCAAGGGTGAAGATCTGATCAAATATGTTCAAGACAGGCCAGGACACGATCGGCGTTATGCCATTGATTCAAGCAAAATTCAAAAGCAACTCGGCTGGGAGCCAGAACATACTTTTGAAACTGGTATGAAGCAAACAGTCAATTGGTACAAAGAAAACCAGAATTGGCTTAACTCGGTTCTGCGTAATGTAGAATTTACAGCGGTAAATGTTGCAGCTACACCGACTAAAGTGGTGGCTAGATAAGGCGCCACGGCTTCGCGAAAGGCCTGACTAAGAGATGAAAATATTACTTACCGGTGCCGGTGGAATGCTAGGGAAGGCATTGGCTCCCTGCTTAGAGGATCGTGGCCATACGGTCATCGGACTGCCCAGAGAAGAGCTGGACGTGACCAACTACCAGCAGGTTATGGATATCTTGACCGCCGCCGGTCCCGATCTGGTTATTCACGCTGCCGCCTATACGCGCGTCGATCAAGCTGAGTCGGAGCCCGATCTGGCTTATTTGATCAACGGTTACGGCACTGAAAACATTGCGCTGGTCTGCGCCAAGCTCGATCGTCCGATGTTGTATGTCTCGACCGACTACGTATTCGATGGAGAGCAGAACCGCCCATACACCCCCTGGGAGCGCTGCCGACCATTGTCGATTTACGGCAAGTCCAAGCTGGCAGGCGAGAAGGCCGTTCAACGGCATCTTAAGAGATTTTTCGTCGTGCGGACAAGCTGGCTCTACGGCCCGCACGGACGCAATTTCGTAAATACTATTCTCGATATTTCCAGGCAGCGCAAACCAATTCGAGTAGTCTCGGATCAGATCGGAACACCGACCTGCACTCTAAGCCTTTCCGAATGCATCGCCGATCTCATTGCCAGCGAGCGCTGGGGTGTCTACCATGCCACCGATGGTGGAGTCACCACCTGGTACGAGTTCGCCCGGGAGATTCTGCGCGGCACCAATATCGAAGTTGAGCCGATCGCTACCAAAGACTTTCCACGCCCGGCTACACGACCGAAGTATTCCGTGCTTGACAAAACAACATTGATACACACGATCGGGCGTGAAGTAACCCCCTGGGAAGAGTCTCTCAGAGGCTATCTTGAGTTGATGGCCACCAGCCAACCGGTTTGAAAATTCGCTGAAAGGCAGCTCACATCAGCACTAATGGCAGCTCGGCATGCTATTCTAGTGGGCGCTTTTGTGATGGGCATCGGCAGCCTAGC
Source organism: Candidatus Obscuribacterales bacterium (assembly GCA_020050835.1). Taxonomy (GTDB): domain Bacteria; phylum Cyanobacteriota; class Vampirovibrionia; order Obscuribacterales; family Obscuribacteraceae; genus JAGVKB01. The sequence goes on from JAGVKB010000143.1 coordinate 19,941, forward strand.
CGTTGCAAAGAGTTTTATTGAGGCGCTCTAATGTTGAAACCTTTGACTCAGGAAGCAATCGGCAACGATTATTGCGGCGAGCTTTCCATTCAGGACTATTCCAAGAAACAATCGATCGACGGAGTTCAGTTAATCAACCTGAACCTCTTTCTAGATGATGGCGGCTCCCTGGCCGAGATCGTTCGATTTGACGATCAGGGTAATCTTCAATTGATTCCGGAATTTAAGGCCAAACAGAGCACCTTCTCTCAAATCATGCCTGGAGTAATCAAGGCATTTCATCTTCACTATAATCAGGAAGATGTCTGGTTCTGCATGCCTTACGACAGACTATTAATCGGGCTGTTTGACGCCCGCAAGGATTCACCCACCTACCAGCAGTCGATGCGCTTCGTAATGGGCGCCGGACGAGCACAGATTCTTTATATACCGCGCGGTGTCGCTCACGGCATGGCAAATGTCTGGCAGAACACTGCCAATATGATTTATTTTGTCAACCAGTGCTTCAATCCGGCCTGCCCAGACGAGCACCGTTTGCCATGGAATATCCTGGGTGATGATTTCTGGGAAATTCGCAAGGGTTAAGCACCAATCGCATTTGAACCTTCGACAAAACAAGCCAGCAATCAACTGGCCGGTTAAAAGCGATCGTCTGAATGAGCACGCAGCTAGACCGCAAACAATTAGTCTGGTTTTGGGGAATGCCAAGGCTGATATACGCTTCAGGATCTATGCTTGATTTGCTGTCAGCATGGACTTTTCATGAGGAATCGGATGAAACTCTGTCCGGACGGTTAGGCACAGTTAAGGGACGAGGTAAGCCGCCTCGAGGAGTCCCGGGTTGTTATTCAACAGTCTCCAGTATCTACTTTTTCTGCCGACGGTATTTATCCTCTTTTGGCTTGCACCGGTACGGCTGCGCGTGCCATTACTGCTGGTGGCAAGCTACATCTTCTACATGTCCTGGCGCCCCGAGTACGGTCTGCTCATCTTTGGCTTGACGCTAGGCAACTTCCTTCTGACGCCAATGATTGCCAAAGCCTCGTCGCCCAAGTCCCGAAGGCTTTGGCTGTCTTTGGTGGTGGCCGGCAATCTGATTACTCTGGGGGTTTTCAAATATTACCTCTTCGCTTTCGACCTTGCAAAAGCGACTGCGCACTTATTTAAGATCTCCTGGTCGGAGCCGACTCTGAGCATCATTCTTCCCTTAGGAATCTCCTTCTTCGTTTTCGAATTCATCCACTACGCAGTCGACGTGTACAGAGGCAAGCCAACCGTGAAATCACTTCCCGATTTCATGCTTTTCGCTTCGTTCTTTCCTACACAGATCGCCGGTCCCATCAAACGCTACATGGATTTCATCCCGCAGCTCGGCGTCAATTCGACCCTCAAATGGGATTACATAGACGAGGGCGTTCAGCTGATCTTATTGGGATTGGTTAAGAAAGTGTTGATTGCCGACCAACTGGCAACCGTAGCTCAAGCCGGATTCGGCAATGTCCACAATTTCTCGGGACTCGATCTCTGGCTAATCACTTACGCTTTCGCCTTTCAGATCTTCTACGATTTTTCCGGCTATACCGACATTGCCCGTGGCTCGGCGCTGCTGTTCGGCTACAAAGTTCCAATTAACTTCAATCTACCTTATCTCGCCGCTAATGTCTCCGACTTCTGGCACCGCTGGCATATCAGCCTGTCGACCTGGTTGCGCGACTACCTCTACATTCCACTGGGTGGGTCTCGCTGCGGGCGGCTCTTCAACTACAAAAATCTCTTTCTTACAATGGCGCTGGGCGGGCTCTGGCACGGCGCTTCTTTGCACTTCCTCGTATGGGGAGCCTATCAGGGGATACTGTTAATCCTGCACAAGGAATATCTGCGAGTCCTGGAACTTCTCGGAATCAGCAAACGCGTTCTTGCCTCACGTCTTTATCACGCGGTTTCAATCTTCATCACCTTTCAGCTAGTTTGCGTGGGTTGGGTGCTTTTCCGCGCAGATGATCTGAGAATCGCCACCAGAATCATTCAAAAGCTTTTCTTGAGAGCGCCGGTAGAGCTGTTTCATTTGGGCAGCACCAAACTAACTGTGCTGCATATAAGCGATCCGATCATCTTTCCAGCCTTGCTGCTCATTCTGCCAGCGCTGGTAATCGCCCATCTTACAGTCGGCTGGCTCAACAATAAGTCCTACTATCTTTGCCCGCCTCTGCCGGTCAAAATCGGCTGCATGCTGGCACTACTTTGCCTGATCGTCATTTTCAGCAGCGACAGCTCACCCAAGTTCATCTACTTTCAGTTCTAGTTTCTTCCCGAACATGCAAACCCCCACACCAACAGCATTCAGATGGTTACAGAGTCCGGTCTTGTGGACCGCGGCGATCTTCATCTTGCTGAATGCCTCTCTGCCTCACTGCGCAGCCTTGCAATTCGACTCCTACAAATTTCCCTACCGCGGCTGGTCATGGTGGCTGATGAACGACTTGAAGCGGAGCAGTGGAAACTCAAATACAGCCATAATGGGATCATCGCTAATCGTGACAGCCAACTCGGGCGTGGAAGCGAATTATCTGGGACAAACTGTCAACCTCACTAGCCACCACAAGGCCACCTACCTCGATCGCCTGCTCAAGGAGAAGTTTGGTGGCAGATTCAACACCTTCAACTTAGCTGCTCCCGGACTGATGGCGAGCGACGCCTATCTTTCACTCAAAACGATGTTGGAATCAGGCCATCACCCGGACGTCTTGATCTATGGCGTAGCACCGAGAGACTTCGTCGACAGCTCGGTAAAATGCCCTGCCGATACCGACGTGTTCAAGTATTTAAGAAGACTGACAAAAATAGATGAAATTGCAGACGCAACGTTTAGAGCACCGCTGGAAAGAATTGACTGGTGGCTGCAGAGAAATATCTACTTCTGCGGAACTGCGCTCGACTATCAAATGCTTGCCGGCGAGCTTTGCCAACAAGTGCTCGCCAAGGTATTACCGCCAAGGGCTACGCAACCTCCTCTCAGCCTTGCTGAGATGGAAACGATTCTTCCTAAATTCAAGCCGGCGGCTACTCACCCCGAACGGTCTCGAATCGAGCCCACGGTTGCGGAGACAGTTCGCAATCAATTCTTCGACAACCGTGGAGAATACCTGGAAAGATACCAGTGGCCGAACAATTACGAGCTCGAGCTGACCTTTCTCGAGCGGATCATCTTACTGTGCAAAGAAAAACAAGTTCAACTGGTCCTGGTAAACATGCCAATTCTACCGGCCAACACCACGCTACTTCCGAAAGGATTTTATCGAAGCTACCAAAACCGATTGAAGAGCATTGCCAAGCGCGACAACGTACCCTTCATGGACTCTTGCGATCCGCTAGTTCTAGAACAGAAGGACTTTCACGATCCAGTCCATCTCAACGCATTCGGTGGGCAAAAATTCTACAGCGCGCTTGTCGATGGACTATCTAATGATGTGGTCAGCAGAAAGGCACTAGCTGCGGCCGGTCAACGAGGCCAAGCGACCAGAGAGATAGCCGGCAAAGCTCAACCAACAAATTGATCAGTTGTACCGAAGTAGTACGGCAACTAGTACAGCCGCCGCTTCAAATCAAGGTGCGGTCTGCCTGCTCAGGGTCGCATCGCTATCGCCGCCCTTGAGCGTGAGTATCTCCCGCCGACCAAGTGTCAACGCGCTCCAATAAGATTGCTTCGACACTTCCTGATACTCCGGAACCGGAGAGAAGCTCACGATGTACTCTTCTCCGGTAATCGGCCACCACCGCCACTGGTCTCGGGGAGGCTTTCCACGATGTGTGATTGCATAGCTACCATTAGATAATGCCAAGTACTCATTCAATTGCGGATTGCGCAGGTAATCGAACTCCGAACCGCCGTCAATCGCGCTCGACGGAACTCCTGCCAGCTCCAAACGAGCAAGTTCGGACCATCTTGCCCGGTTCCAGGCCATGTAATCTTGTTGGGCAGCGCTGGCGTATGCTCCAAAAATCACTAAGACCGGTACGGCAATCGCCATCAGATGACGAGCTCGCATATAGCTTGCAGCCACAGCAACAGCCATGATTGCCGGTGGTAGAGCCATTACGTAATAGCGATCTAGATCCCACACGATTGTCTGCAAAACCACAAATCCAATCGCTACAAGACCGGCAAGGAAACAGATGCCTCGAGCCAGATCCGTACCTCCGCCCTGCTTTTGCACGAGAACACGCTTCAACCGACGCGATGCGAAAACCGCACCAGCACCAATCACCAGTAGAAATGTCCAACCGGCGATTGCCGATACGTCAGTAAGTAATACTCGCCACTTATTGGCCAGCGGCGGAAGATTAACACCCATGATCGTATGCGCCCCAAGCTCAGGCAGCCGCAAGAGATTCTGGTTGAACGGCATCAAAGCATGTTTGACATAGACTAGATCTACACAAACAGCAGTGATTGCTGCCGTAGCTGCAACATACCAAACCGGGCTGATTCGCTGCTTCGACTTAATGCCGGCGAGCGCCGGAAGAAAGGCAGGCAGCAATGGCAGCGTAAAAAGGCCCAGGTAGAACGAGGTCTTCCCGACTTGAATCATCAGCGCCGGAAGCAGCTTGAGCGGGGCACGGAGAGCGCTCACCAATAACGCTTTGAACTCCGAGCGATACCAGCCGAAATTGGTGCTGCCCAGATTCATCTGCGTCATCGCTTTGTCGATACATACGAATGAGAGCAGCGGCAAGACGACGGAGAGGAATGCAAGCACAATCGCCGGCTTTCCGCGTCGAAGCTGCAAAACAACAGCTACCAGATTCAATCCCACAAATACTACGGCAGTCTGTCTCGTGGCAATTGCGGCGATCAAGCAGATTGCGGCTAACGTAGCATTGAGCATGGTGGCATTTTTCAGGCTGCGCACCAAAAAGAGCAGATAAAGATTAACCAATGCAGCAGCCGAAACGTCAGTCATGTTGGAGAAACTCAAATTGACCCAAATCGGATTGACAGCCAGCGTCATCGCTGCAACGGAACTCACAGCACGCCTGACTCCCAGCTCCTTAAGAGTAAAGAAGAGTGCGACAACGGCAGTCAAACTCAGGAGATAATTCTGCGCTCGCAACACTTCGTGTGAAAAGCCAAACAGATAAGTCGTAGCGGCTCCCGCGACCACATGTGCGAAACAGGCCGCCGAACAACCGGCCAACCTGAGCTGGCCCGTCTCCATAAAAACCTTGACTGCAGCGCTGTAGAGCCAATCGTCATTGAGCGGGAAATTGCCGGCTGTCGAAACGAAGCAAAGATTCCAAAGATAGTACGCAAAAATCGGCAGCAATGCCAGCAACGTTAGTACCGGCCGCGCCCTGTTTACTCGTGAATCAGGGCGTGCACCGGTCTGCTTGACTGTTAGTCCGATCAGCGTCTGCATGTGAAATTCAGTAGCTTCTCATCCTCTGCCATCTCGACTAACGCGGGATACTTGACAATAACATTTTGGTTATCAAGCACTGTACCAGACCGGAGTAAACTTAACCAGTTGGATCTGCTTACTTAAGCACTGCCAGCGGCAAAGGCGCGCCAGAAGCCGGTCCAGGCGCCTACTTGTAGTCCATTGGTCTCGTCTTGACCGCCTCGCCCTCGCGCAGATCATCAGCCGGACTGACGATTACTTCATCTCCGTTTTTCAACCCGACTCTGACTTCAATTTCGTCTCCGAAATCTCGACCGACAGTAATTAGCTGAAAATGTACCTTCCCATCCTTCACCTGGGCAACATAGAGACCATCCGTACGAGTGATGATCGTCGTACCGGGAATTCTTATCCAGGGAGTTTCTCTAAGGCTCGAGAATTTCACCTCCGCATACATGCCGGGCAGCAGCGCGCGATCCGGATTATCCATTTGGATTTCAGTTTGGCGAGTGCGTGTGTTTGGATCGAGCGCTCCGCTTACATTGGTGACGCGCCCGACGAACTTTCTTTCCGGAAACTCCGGCACATCCACCTCCGCCGTCTGCCCGGCATGCAGGTAGCGGGCGATACGCTGCGGTACCCCGACATAAATGCGCAGCTTGTCAATTTTCGCTAATTGGAACAGCTCGAGATTCGTCGATTGGCTTCCTTGAGTGATCAACGCACCCGGGTCTACCTTGCGAACAGTGATAATCCCTTCAAATGGCGCAACCACCTTTTGAAATCCCTTTTCTGCCTCGAGTCTCCGCACATCAGCCCGTTGTGCCACCACTTTCGCCTGCGCTACTGCCACTTGTGCTTGAGCCGCTTTCACCTGAGCCGATGCCGCCTTCTCCGATGCCACCGCAGCCTCCAGGGTAGCTACCTGAGCTTCCTCGAAGCGTACCTTCTCATCTCGACTCTGCAGACTGACTGCACCTCTGGTAGCAAGGTCTACCCAACGCTTGGCCGTAATGGTGGCATAAGTGAGATTGGCTTTGTCCTTCTGTACTTCGGCTTGAGCGCTGACATCTTTGGCGACAGCCTCCTTGAGCTGAGCCTGCGACTCCAGAAGCCCGGCGTCTGCCTCCTTTAAATCAGCCTTGCCCTGATTGAGCTTTTCGTCCACAGTCGGCGTGTCAATTACCGCCAACAACTCACCAGCTTTTACGTGATCGCCGATATCAACCAATCGACTTTTCAGATATCCATCCACGCGAGCATAGATGGTCGTGTAAAGGATCGCGTTGATGTTGCCAGGCAACTTAATCGATTCAGTGCCAGCTGCCGGGCGCGCCACGATTGATGTAACCACTCTCACAGCGCCAACCGTCTCAGCCTCCATCTTCTTAAGCTCTTTCTTCTGTTCGAGCCTTGGAACAACGCCAACTGCAAACAATACTCCGACTACCACAGCCAGAACAGTCAGAAAGAGGAAAACCCCTTTCGGTCCACCGCCAGGTTTTTCTGTGGGATAAGCCTGCATATCTGTCTAAATTGTCCCCGAGGAATCTGCCTTATTATCTCGCTTCTCCCGCCCTCTTAATAGGCTGAAAATGAGAGGAACGAAAAGGAGCGTAGAGAAGGTGGCAACAGTCAATCCCCCAATTACCGCTCGGCCGATCGGCGCATTCTGCGAACCACCCTGGCCGGCGCCGATCGCCATCGGAATCATCCCGATAATCATCGCGGTAGCAGTCATGACAACCGGACGAAAGCGCTGATAGCCGGCATTGAGAGCAGCCGTCTTGGCATCATAGCCCTCCGCTCTCTGTTCGTTTGCAAAAGTCACCATCAAAATGCTGTTGGCGGAAGCGACACCAACTGTCATGATCGTTCCCATCAAAGCTGGAATGCTGAAAGTTGTCTGTGTCACAAACAAACTCCAGATGATGCCCGTAAACGCACCGGGAGTAGCCATCAAAATAATGAGCGGATCGCTCCAGGATTGGAAGTTGACCACTAGCATGAGATAAACCAGCACCAGCGCAAAAACCAGCCCACCGAGCAGACCGGCAAAGGCAGTGACCATGCTTTTAACCTGCCCACCCATCTCCAGAAAGCTGCCATGCGGAAGTTTCGGCCTGTACTCATCCAAAATCTTCTTGATGTCGCCGGAGACACCGCCGAGATCTCTGCCTTGACAGGCGGCATAAATATCGAAAACCGGTTGAACGTTCAAATGATTGACCACTGCCGGTGTGCCAATCCGCCTGTAAGTCGCCAGATTCGTCAACATCTGCGGCTGAAGCTGCAGCACCGGATAAGTGCCTTTGACTACTTCAGTCTTGCTATTTTGCCCGGTAATGGCCGTAATACGCAGGTTGTCCAGGCAATGAATTCGATACTGCGGAGTCTGAGCGGCCAGGTTGTAATTCACCCCGTTTTGCGTGTTGAGCCAGAAGTTGGGAGCCACCTGAAAACTCGAGCTCAGCGAAACAAGCACCGAGTTCGAGACATCTCTTTGCGTAAGTCCCAACTGATTGGCTCTCGTTCTATCCACGTCGAGAACGAACTGCGGAGCGTCCACGACCTGATGCAGACAAACATCCACCGCGCCCGGTATCAATGAGACTTTGTGTTTGATCTGTTTGGCTAACTCGTAATTTTTCGCCTTCTCGATCCCGGTCAATCGAATGTCGATCGGTGCCGGCAGACCAGCATTGAGTATCTGCGTAACGATGTCTGCTGGTTGAAAGTAATAGACGACTTCCGGAAAGTCGCGCTTAAGCATCGCTCTAATCTCTTTTTGATAATAGAACGTGTCGTGACTTCGCTTCTCAGTTAGCGAAACTAAAATCTCTCCGTCAGCTTCACTGAACGTTTGACTGTCCGAGAAAGCATAATTGACACCGCTGACCGCCACTCCGATGTTGTCCGTCATGAGCTCGATTTCGCCGGCTGGAATCAATCGCTCGATTGCTCGCTCGATTTTCTTGAAGACGCGCTCCGTCTCCTCGACTCTCGTGCCTGGTCGGGCGTTTACATGCAGCCTCAGCTGTCCGGCATCGATCGCCGGGAAGAAGTCTTCTCCCACTGCCGGAAGCAGGCAAAACGACATCGCGTAGATGCCCAGGAACAAACAGACAGCGATCTTGGGATGGGAAAGCGCCCACTCGAGCGCATTGCGATAATGCTCTCTAGCTTGTTCGAAGAGGCTGTCAATCGCTTCGTGAACCCGCCCGAACAAAGAAACCGGCTTGTCTTCTCGCTTGCCTCCCTCGCCCGGTTGCTTGACTTCGCTTGCGAGAAGCGCCTTGGACATGAGCGGAACGACGGTGCGTGAAAGTCCATAAGAGGCGATCATGGCAAACGCTACAGCCAGCCCGAGCGGAACGAACAGCGAACGCGAAGGCTCCGACAGAAAGAAGACCGGCACGAACACTATACAGATCGAAAGAGTAGATACCATCGCCGGTACGGCTACTTGCTGAGCCCCATCTAGAATGGCAGTGACGATGTCCTTGCCCATATCCATGTTTCGATGAAGATTCTCGATCTCCACGGTGGCGTCATCGACGAGCATTCCGACCGCCAGAGCCAGACCGCCCAAGGTCATGGAATTGATAGTCTGCCCGCAGATATGCAAGCCGATGACCGAAGCTAGCATGGCTAGTGGGATCGAAGTGGCAACAATCAAAGTGCTTCGCCAGCTCCCCAACAGCATCAACATCATCAGAGCCGTAAGACCGGCTGCAGTAGCTGCTTCCTGCACGACATCGGCGACGCACTCTTTGACGAATGTGGATTGATCCGTAAGCAAGGTTATCTTGCAGGATGGCGGCACAATCGACTGAATTCTGGGCAACGCGTCCTTGATCCGGTTAACAACTGCAAGCGTAGAGGCGCTGCCATTTTTCAAGATATTGAATATAACCGCCCGCTGCCCGTTTTGATTGACGATGTTGAGCTGCGGCTGATAGCCGTCATGAACATTGGCCACGTCTCTGACAAAGACAGTCGCGCCATCTTGTGTTTTAATCGGAATATCGTTCAAGCGATCGATCACTTTGGGCATGTTATTCAAAGTGATGATGTACTCATATGGTCCCATCTTGGCCGTACCGCTGGGGGCCGTGATGTTCTGGGTGTTGACAGCCTGAACCACATCATAGGCGGACAAACCGGTGGACACGAGCGCTTCCGGGTTCAAATCGACCATCACTTCGCGATACTTGCCGCCGTACGGGAAGGGAATCGTGGCGCCTTGAATAGTGGCGAGCTGAACCCGTACAAAGTTGTTGGCAATGTCGAATAGCTGAGATTCGCTCAATATCTTATTGTCAGGTCCGGGCGGACCGCGGTCGCCGACTTTGTTGCCGATGCCCAATTGCAAGACCGGAACATCGGTGGCACTGGATACAGTGACAAAGGGCGGAGTGATACCGGGCGGAAGATAGTTTAAACAAGCGTTGCCGACGGAAGCCACCATCGCCACCGCTTCGCCGATATCGCTGCCCTTATGCAAATAGACCTTAATCACGCTCATACCGGACAAGGACATTGACTCCATGTGCTCAATGCCATTGACAGTCGATGTCAACCATGTCTCAGTGACAGTGGTAATGAGATTCTCGATGTTGTACGGCGACATGCCCGTGTATGTCCAGACGCAACTGACGATCGGCACATCGATCGCCGGGAAGATGTCGACCGCCATCTCCATAATGGACAGAACTCCGAAGAGCGCGATGCAAATGGCCATTACGATGAAAGTGTGCGGGCGTTTAAGTGCTAGCTCTACTATCCACATAATTAATCCTTACTTGCCCCCGCCCACTTTGCCTTTACGATACTGAACATAAGCGGGACAAACAGCAGGGTGGAAAACGTTGCCACCGTCAGCCCCCCGATTACCGCCCGCCCGATCGGCGCATTTTGAGAGCCACCCTGCCCGCCTCCGACAGCCATCGGAATCATACCGATGATCATCGCCGTTGCGGTCATCATTACCGGTCGAAATCTTTGATAACCTGCACTCAACGCCGCTTCCTTGGCGGTCTGCCCGGATGACAACTGCTCGTTGGCAAAAGTTACCATCAAAATACTGTTGGCGGAAGCCACTCCCACCGTCATGATCGCTCCCATCAAGGCCGGAATACTGAAATTAGTCTGCGTGACGAACAAGCTCCACAGGATGCCCGAAAAGGCACCGGGAATTGCCATCAAGATAATGAGCGGGTCCAGCCATGACTGAAAGTTGACTACCAGCAGCAGATAAACCAGCACTACCGCGAACAAAAGCCCGAGCATGAGCGAAGCGTAAGCAAAGAACATGCTTTTCACCTGCCCACCCATGAACATGAACGTTCCCCGCGGCGCAATCTTCTTGTGCTCGTCCAGTATTTTCTTGATCTCACTGGAAACTCCGCCTAAGTCTCTGTCCTGGCAAGCCGCATAAATGTCGAACGCCGGCTGCACGTTTAGATGATTTACGACCGCCGGATAACGGCTCCGGCTGGGCACCGCGAGATTGGTCAGCAATTCGGGCTGCGGCTTATCGGTTTTGACGTATTGCGAAGTGACCGGTAGATTTCTCAGGTCGTCGAGCGACTTCAGCCGATACTGCGGTGCCTGCGCAGACAGGTAATAGTTGATGCCATTGGTTCGATTGAGCCAGAAATTCGGTTGCGTTTGAAAACTCGAACTCAGCGGTATCAAAAGAGAGTTTGATATATCTTGCTGCGTCAGCCCAACCTGCTTTGCTCTTACGCGATCCACCTCGAAACCGAAATGCGGCGCATCGGTGACTTGATGCAAACAGACATCGACCGCGCCAGGAATCAGCTCGATTTGATGCTTGACTTGCTGGGCGATCTTATAGTTTTCCGCCCGTTTCATTCCGAGGATTTTTACATCGATTGGAGCCGGAAGCCCGGCATTGATGATCTGAGTCACAATGTCGGCGGGCTGAAAGTAGAAGGTGCATTCAGGATATTGACTCTTCATCATCTGCCTGACAGTCTTCTGGTAATAGCCAGTCGAATGGCTTCGCTTTTCACTTAAGGTAATTAAAATCTCGCCGTCGGCCGCACTGATCGTCTGACTGTCGGAATAGGCATAGTTAATGCCGCTTACCGGCATTCCAATGTTATCTGATATAGCGGCCAGCTCACCCTTGGGAATAATCGAACCGAGAGTCTTCTCGATTCGCTTGAACAGGCGCTCCGTCTCCTCAATCCTGGTGCCGCCATGCGCACAAACATGCAGCCGCAAAAGTCCAGCGTCAATTGACGGAAAGAAATCTTTGCCGATCATCGGCAGCAGGCAAAATGATACGGCATAGAACCCGACGAAAAGTGCCACCACCAAGCGCCAACGCTCGAGGGCCCAGGCCAATGAATCACGATAATGGCAGCGAGCGTTCTCGAATTGCCTTTCGATCAAGTCATGAATTTTACCGAAAAATGATGTCGCACTGGCAGCGGCATGCCCACCGGTAGACAGAAGAGCCTTCGCCATCAACGGCACGACCGTCCGCGAGAGACCATAAGATGAAAGCATCGCAAAAACGACCGACATTCCAAGCGGAACGAAAAGAGAATGCGACGGCTCCGGAAGCAACAGCAGTGGAATGAACACTATGCAAATTGACATAGTTGAAACGAGGGCCGGCATTGCAACCTGCTCAGACCCTTCGAGAATCGCTTCGCCGATCCGCTTGCCCAGATCGAGGTGGCGATGGATGTTCTCAATCGCTACCGTCGCGTCATCGACCAGCATTCCTACTGCCAGCGCCATCCCTCCCAGCGTCATGGAGTTGATGGTCTGACCGCTGACATTGAGCGCGATGATGGCAGACAGTACAGCCAGCGGGATTGAGGTTGCCACTATCAACGTACTACGCCAACTGCCCAGCAAAGCCAGCATCATAATCGCCGTCAAGCCGGCGGCGGTTACTGCTTCCTGCACAACGTCGGATACGCAATCGCGCACAAAAATGGACTGATCGGTGAGAATTCGAATGTTGCAGTTAGCCGGAACGATCTGCTTGATACGAGGCAGCAGATTCTTTACACCTTGAGTGACAGAAAGAGTCGAAGCGCTGCCCGCCTTTAAAACATTGAAGAGGACGGCGCGATGCCCATCGAGATTGACAATATTCAATTGTGGTTGGTAGCCATCGTGCGCTTGACCGACATCACCAAGAAAGACCACCGCGTTCTTCTGCGTCTTGATCGGAATATTGTTGAGCTCGGAAATTTTTTCCGGGATATCGTTCAAAACTGCAAAATACTCGTACGGACCCATCTTCACCGAACCGCACGGGTGAAGGATGCTCTGATTGTTGACAGCTTTGACCACATCATTGGCAGACAAACCGGTCGATCTCATGGCGAGCGGGTCGAGATCCACCATTACCTGGCGAAATTTGCCACCATATGGAAAAGGAGTAATCGTACCCTGAACAGTGGCCAATTGATTGCGCACGATGTTGTTGGCGATGTCGAATAGTTGCGCTTCGGTAAGAGTGTCGCTTTCCAATCCGAGTTGAATCACCGGCACATCGGTTGCGCTGGACGCCGTGACAAATGGTGGGTTGATGCCGCGCGGCAACTGTCTCAAAATCGCGCTGCCGACCGATGTCACCATCGCGACCGCTTCGCCCATCGGTGTGCCCTTCTGGAGATAAACCTTAATAATGCTCATGTTGCTCAAGGACATCGACTCCATGTGATCGATGCCGTTGATGGTCGAAGTCAGCGCCCGCTCGGTGATGGTGGTGACCAGGTTTTCCATGTCATAGGCGGACATCCCGGTGTAGGTCCAGACACAACTAACTACCGGTATGTCAATGTTCGGAAAGATATCCGTGGGCATGCGGAAGATCGAGATAACACCAAATAATGCAATCGTGATTGCCAGGACGACAAACGTGTGGGGTTGGCTCAGCGCCAGCTTGACTATCCACATATTGACTACCCCGCGCCGCTGACGGACATTTCAGTTTGCCCGTCCCGGATTGTCCCAGAAAGTGACTGTGACCGCCACCAGATCACGAGCCAGGAAAATGAATGAATCTACTTCCGTTTGAGCATCGTTCCACTCATTTATACTTGAAGACCTGAGTATGATGGAACGGAAACTCTTGAAATCCAGCACAACAAAGCACCACGCACTGCAAATCGCCATTTGTGTTGCGACACTTTGCGCCGGCTTGCTCCCCTGCTTAGCCCAGGACCCGAGTTCCACCAGCCCGCTCCAACTCAATGCGCCACCACAACCGGCTCCTGCTCCGGCCTTCAGTACTCAGTCACCACCGGCTTTACGCGGGCTGAATTCGACTGGCGACACCGCCGCCACCGATGCCTTGCAGAAGGTCGTTACGGAAGCCACCATTAATAGTGGCGCGATCATCGTTGACCCGGAGCAAGTGGTCGTGAAGCCTCCATTGCTGTCCGCGCTGATCAGGCTCGACAAAAAACTGTCCCCTTTTCAGTTGGATGCCGGCTCGCAAAAGGAGATTGGCCTGCGTGAGGTGCTATCATCGGCGCTTGCCAACAATCTCACGATCAAAATTTCGCGCGCCGACATGGAGTCCAGCAAATGGACCTATTACGGCGCCCTTGGACAGTTTCTGCCGACCTTGAACAATGACATCAACTATTCAGGCATCAGCGGCAATTATGTGAGCCCAGCCGGGCTCGTCATACCGATCAAGAATCCGTACTTGACCACCGCGAACAATTTCACGCAGTACCTGTTTAAGGGCGGCAGCATCTTGTATGGTGCCTTGCAGAACAAGCACCAATATAAAGCGGCGCAGTATCAGCTCAAAGGCACAACCAACGAGATGCTGCTTGAATCCGCCAAGCTGTTCTACAACCTTGCTTACAATGACGTGCTGCTGCAGATTCGAGTGAAGGCGGTGGAAGTTTCGCAAGGAGTGGTGATTGTTCAACAAGATCTCTTCGACAACGGCGTCAACACTCAACTCGACGTTCTGCAAGCCAAGTACGAGCTTTCCAGCGATCGTCAAAAGCTAATCGCTCAACAGGTAGATCGCCGGAAAGCGGCGGTCGACCTGGCGACCCTTCTCAACGCCGACACCGACACCGACCTGGTGATCAAAGACCGGCAGATTTCCAAAGTTAGGCTGGTGGATAGCAACCTGAGCGCAGCAGATCTTTTAAAAATCGCCATCGACAATCGGCCCGAACTCAAACACTACGATCAACTCAGGCTAGCCGCCAAGGACGCGGTCAAAGTCGCCCGCGCTACGCTTTTGCCGGTCGTCACAGCCACCGGCACGATCATCGGCACCGGCTCTTATGCCCAAACCGAAAATCAACTCGAGCAAGGCTCGCAAAATACGCCTCTGAGCAGCTCCGGCTCAGGCATCGGAGCGATCGCCTCGGCGCAAGGACTGCCTCTTTCCAATTCCGGTGGCGGTAATAAACCCTGGCGAATGAGGCCGTTGTTCGAAATAGGGGTGGATTTCAGCTACAACCTGGGCGGGATGGGAGTTCCTGAGATGGCTCAGGTGCAAACCGCCCGCTGGCAAGCCCGCAAAGCACAGTTGGAATTCAATCGAAATCTATCGCACATTTATGCCGACGTGCGCGACTCTTATCTATCCTCCATGAGCGCGGAGAATCTGATCGCCGAAACCACCGACGCCGTTAAATTTGCCGAAGAGGGCCTGCGGGTAGCGATCATACGATTGAAAGACGGGGTTGGAACATATCTCGAACTCACGCAGGCCCAGCGCAACTACACCGACGCTCTGATTAATAAGGCCAACGCGATTATCAAATTCAACCTGTCACAGGCCCAGCTGCTTCGAGCGCTGGGCCGGATAACGGTCGACACCATGACCGCCAATGTCCCGCTCCGACAGTAAATACAGCGCGAAGCCCGGAAATTCATTTTGACGGCATTGAACTTTCCCACTGCCACCGACGTTATCTTAACTAAGGAGCGGCAATCGAGGCCAGTCGCAAGCGTCGATTGCCTCCTGTCATATGCAGAAATTTACTTTCGCCAAAGAAATCGGCGCAACATTTCGGCGATCGGCCGCTGCCCGCTCAGCTTTTGCTTGAGGACGGCTTCCCGAATTTTAACTTGCTCAGATAAAAGGTCGACCCAGGTGTCCTCGATGCCATGTCTCTTAGCTGATTGCACGACTTTCTTGTATCCTTCGAGATTGGCATCAAGCACTTCGCCGAGTGTGGCAATGACATCATCGGTGAGATGCGGAAAACTCGGCGGAACGGCAATTCTCATGTTGCGCAGTAAGAAAATCAGAAAAGTGCACTTGAGACACCGTCCACAGTTCTCGTCTCCCGATTGTGCGCTATAGCAAACTCTCAGCTTGTCAAACCCTTCAGCCCAGCCGGCAATCGCCTCTACCTTCTGCCAACGTTTGAAGGCTGCGCCATCATGGACGATGCGGAAACTTGAGCCCGACAGAAGATGGTCGGTAACTGGATTTGAGCCCCACGGAATGGTGAGCTGGTCGTAGGTATGACTGCTACCGATTAGCCCCTCGCCGTATCTTTCCTTGAGCAAATGCAAGCAAGATGCAATGCCGGCGATGTGGGTGTCATTCCACTCGATGTTAAGCGCCTTGAGATTAGTGGACATCGTGATCAGTCTTACACCCACGCTATCTAAGGTCTTGCGAATGCGTTCGGCAGCACGATTAAACGCATCGCTCTGCTCCAGGGAGATATCGAAGCCATGCACAAATAGCCCAGAAACAATGTTTCTTCTGGCAATTCGCTCGCAATCTCCCCGTCTGTGCCGAAACATGGTAAAGCAACTGTCTACACCGCCTGTAAACGCAGCTACAGACATATCACTCGGCTGCGCTTGAATCGCCTCCACCTCCGAATCAGCACTTAGGCCAATCTGCTTGTACTTGCCAGGACGCCAACTTTGCCATGCTGCCTGAAATTCGTGCAGATTCTTCAAGAGCGACGGAGAGACCGGCGCGTGAACCGAGGTATCGACGCCATCCGACATGAGCAGAAAGATATTGCCGATTACAAAGGCATCAGCGGACTGGCATTGCGGCGCGACTTCCGATGGCATCTGATACCAAAGCTTCAATCGACCGCGGGAAGGGCTTTCCACCACAGCGCTCAATCTGGTAGTAACGCCGTCGCTTTGCGGTTCTTCAATCCAAATATGTGACTTCTGCATGCGGATTAATCGTCCCCAGCGACTTTGTGAGCACCGGGGCAAACTCGTCGCTACTGTCGATGAACCTTAGTTTATGATGCGATACTGTGTAATCTGGCTGAGATTAATCAATTGGCAAGATCCAGCTAATCTTCGAACTTATAATGCTAATTCGGTTTCCAATGGCTGTCTGGAGAATCTCGCTTGGAATTTCGACCAATCTCATCGTATGTCTTGAAAGTTGCCAGCCGCTGCAATCTTAATTGCAGCTATTGCTACATGTACAACTTGGCAGATAAGAGCTACCAGCAGCAACCTGCAATCATGTCCGAAGAAATTGTACACGCCACCTTGACAAGGGTTCGAGAGCACGCCATCAAAAAGAATCTGAAAACAGTTCGCCTGATCTTTCACGGCGGCGAACCGCTTTTGGCCAGCCCTGACTTTTACAGAAAGTTTGTCCGAGCAGCTCGGCAGATACTCGCTCCCGAGGCGTCAGCCCTCTTTTCTATGCAGACCAACGCCACCTTGATCTCTCCTGAATGGCTGGAGCTGTTCTTGGAATTGAACATCGCGTTCGGCATCAGCTTGGATGGACCGGCTGAGATCAATGATTTGAATCGAGTAGATCATCAAGGTAACGGCTCCTACCTAAGAGTCGTCGAAGCGATCCGAATGGTCAGGTCCGATCAGAGATTCGACTCGCTGGGCAGAAAGGCTCTCACTGTCATCAATCTGCAATCGGATCCGCTGCTCGTTTATGAGCATTTCCGCAGCCTGGGTTTCCGTGAGATTGACTTTCTCTTCCCAGACGGCACGTATGATGCACCGCCGCCCGCGGTGACAGTCGGCGGCACAGACGCGCCCTATGCTGACTGGCTAATACCTATCTTCGACCAGTGGTTCGAGAAGTCCGACTCAACCTTTTCGATTCGCACCTTCAAAAACATAATCCGCCTGATATTAGGCTCAGAACGCTCGACCGAAAATATCGGCGGACGCAAAGGCCGGGTCGTCGTAATCGAAACGGACGGCGGAATCGAGCCGGTGAGCGCACTTAAGGCATGCGGCGAAGGCTTTACCAAAGCCGGGCTGAACGTGCTAAACAGTGCAATCGATGACGTGTATGACGCTCCCCTCTTCAAGGAGTATCTGGCCGGTCCCGAATGCCTCAGTCAGGAATGCGCCAGCTGCCCGATTGTCACGGTGTGTGGTGGTGGCTACCTGCCGCATCGTTACAAGTCAGAGAATGGGTTTGATAACCCTTCAATATTTTGCAGAGATCTTACGAAGCTTATACGCCATATCCAGGCGAAAGTAATGGAGGCTCTTCCAATCGGCTTCCGTTCACAATTGGGGTCAAGCAAGCAAACCGGACCAACCAGGGAGATGCAACCCGCTCTCTCGGGTAAACTCTGAGACCTTCTTAATTCTCGAGATATTGCTTCACCGGATAAAATGCTAATTTCATATAGCTAGGAGACTTATAAATGTTTGAAGTAGGTTCTACTCAGTTTTCAATGTCTGCAAGCGAATTATCTACCAGTCTACTTGAGCAGATAGAAAATCCCATTCTCGGCAAGATAATGAAAGAGATTATTGC
>JAGVKB010000014.1 GCA_020050835.1 Candidatus Obscuribacterales bacterium
AACGAGTGCTGGAGCCACCGAAACGATAACACTTAGCCCGAATACCGGAGTGACTCAGTATGCGTGCAACGATGTAAACGAGCTGACGAGCATAGCCCCTGGCGGAGCAGTGAGATTTCAGGGTACAACTGTTGAGCCAATCAAGAAGGCGGTAGTAAGCATCAACCAGAGTGCCACCATATCCGGCAGCGTGACAGCCGGCGATGTAATAGGCATTGTCGTACACAATCAGGCACTGAGCGCTGCAGAAGTTGCCAGCTACACAGTTCAACCGGGAGACACCCTCACATTGATTGCTACCGGCATAGCGGCGGTAATAAATGGAAACAGCAATCTGGCAGCAATTGGAGTGACAGCAACATCAACAGGAGCGATAGTAAACATCGCTTCCACTTCAGCGAATGCAACAACATATTCAAGCACAGTGAGCGGTGGAGCAACTGAAGCCATTTCGCTGACTCAAGTGCAGAGCAAGACAGCAGCGCTGAGCTGGTCTGAAAGCTTTACGAGCGACCCCGTGCTAGCTGCCGGAAGCAATACAGCGCTAGTGACAGCGGTAAGCGGAGGAGGCACGCCAGTCACAAACACTCACAAGATTAGCGTAAACAGTGGGAGCAGTAGCACGCTGACTTATGACGCAAACGGCAACATGACATCAGACGGTACGAACACTTACTTGTGGGATGCTGAGAATAGGCTGATTCAGGTCACTTATCCCGGAACGGGGAATAATAGCCAGTTTACGTATGATGGATTTGGAAGATGCGTCAAGATCGTAGAGACTGTCAGTAGCTCTGTGACAAGCACTAAGCAATTTGTTTGGTATGGGAACGACAGATGTGAAGCCAGGGATGGCAGCGGCAATCTTTTCAATCAGTACTTCTCATATGGCCATGTCAGTTTCAGCGGAGGAACAGGAACCAGTTACCCATACACGAAAGACCATCTTGGTTCAATTCGCGAGGTAAACAATAGTTCAGGAACCATTGTTTATCAGCAGAGCTTTGATCCGTACGGGCAAGTAACCGTGCTTGTAAGCACGACTCCACCAGACTTTGGATATGCCGGATATTACGTTCATCAACGAAGTGGACTTAGTTTGACGCTTTACCGAGCCTACAGTTCCAACCTTGGCAGATGGCTGAGCAGAGATCCCATTGAAGAGACTGGCGGCGATAATCTATTTGTGTATGCCGGAAATAGTCCGATTAGATCAAGAGATCCACTAGGTCTGAAGTGTCCCGATATGACCGAGCCCATGAGTCCACAAGACATGATATTCGTGAATCAGGGAGGTGCCAATAGCCCATCGGAGGCAGCGTTAGAAATCCTCAAGATTGCCAATCCAAGGTCCATTTCAGAAGATGTTGAGTATGGCGGATCGGTTTATCGAGATCCAGGAACTGGATACTACTTCTCAACCACTCCCATTAGGGGAGAAAGCCGAACCTACGACCCTCTCAGCGTAGGAACTCCTGCTGATGCCCAAGTTGTGGGAGATTATCATACGCATGGAGCCACTGGAATGAACGAATTCACAATGCCAGACAAGGCAGGGAACACGGGAAGATCCAACTTTATTCCTGGGTACCAAGGATACCTGGGTACACCGAGTGGGCAGTTCTTCCAGTACAACCCAGTTACTGGTGTTACAACTGGGCTCGGAAGATGAATTCTAGAATTCAGAGATGTTTTGATGTGAAGCTGTTATGCCCGAACAAAGCAGACTCGAAAGACTATTGCCAAGCCCAAAATGGATCTCGAAATGATTATCAATAGATTAGTTACTGGGATTGCTGAGGTTGCCATCGTCTACCTGTGTTTATTTTGGAGTTCTCCAGCTTCAGCTATTGAACCAATCGATGTTTCGCTCATTCAACTGATTGCCAATCCGGCTGTGTATCACGGCAAGCTAGTTACTGTACGTGGTTTTCTCCATAATAAGTTTGAAGATAGTGCTCTATACCTATCCAAAGAGGCAGGAGATTACCTAATCATGAGAAATGCTGTCTGGGTAAACTATTCGCAAAAGAGACTCAAGTATGCAGGACGGGTAATTGATCATGTTAGCCTAGACGGGAAATTCGTCGTGTTACAGGGTACTTTTGACAAAATAGGGCATGGACACATGGGTTTGTTTTCAGGCGAACTAGATTTTGTTAGTTCTGGAATGGAGCTAAAGCGCTGTTACAATGGAAAAACTGAGATGCCGGATGCTCGCAGATAGACCAGCAACCAGTTGCAGCACCGCTTGAAGCTTCAGATACTTCGATTGAAACAACCTTTCTCCAGCAACTACTCGGCTGGATCAAGAGCCTTTTGAATTGCTTGAAAGTGCTCAATGCTGGCTACGATGTTTGTCTCCAGGATAATGTCAGAATCTGCCGTGGCTCGTTGGGGGCACCAGGCTTCACGCGGAATTAAGGTCTGGGCGTTGGTGTCCGTTTCGACCATCAGGTTCTGCCAGAGAAACAAACCGTATCCGCCGCCGATGATGAGCTTAACTCCACAGGCAGTCATTGCCTGTTCAAGCTCGATGAGCGCACGAGTAAACAGATCGAAGCTCATTCGACTACCTTCGGACCGAGCTGGTCTAGCCCTTTGAAAATGAGCTTGCGCGACTTTGTAGCTGTCTCTTTCTCTCGTTTATCACCTTTCAAGAGTTCAAGATAGCACTGAAGTGGTGATGCCCAGAGTGTCTTTCCGTCGAGGCGTGCATCAAAAAACACATTTGGATCATCAGTCCGAATGAGGCGAAAGTTGGGAAATCTGGATGTCAGGTCAACATGCGGGTTGCCTGGCAGCCTTAGAACCGTTTGCATGTCCGCGCTGCTGTAAAATTCAACGATCGGCTCCCTTGCCATGCTTGCATATCTGCCGACAGAGCTTGCTCCAGTCACAACAATCTTTTCGCCGGCCTTTGCTGCAATCTTGGACAAAAGAGCAGGAACATGGGCCGGATCGGTGTCGATCTTTCCGGTGACTTCTGTTTTCCGTTGGGGCAGCTTGAAGTTGTCAATCAGCCGCTCCAGAAGCTTGTCAGCCTGTAGAAGCTTTATCAATCCTTTCTCGCGCCAGATTACAACGTCTTCTTCTAATTGCTTAAGGGCTTTGGAGACTGTTGGCTGGGTAATCGAGCCGAGCCGTGCCTCAATCTGTTCCACGAGTTCCTTTACCGAGTCATAGCTTGCTTTGATTAGAAACGCCCGCGCAACCAAAGAGGTGCTTCCTTGATAGACGTTTTTTACAGTTCTGGAATCGGGGTAAGCGTTAGCCTTGCCGCTTCGTATTATGAGTATCCTGCCTGGCACGACTATGATGCCATTACCGCTGAGATCAATTCCGCTAACACGCTCTGCTTCAAGTCTTTCCAATTGCTCAGGTGATAGCCAGGGAGTAATGATTAGCGGCAGTGCAGATAGTTTTTCAGCTGCATAACGTGCTTCTCGGATTGCTTCTAAGACCGTCTGGTCACTGCTGTATCGGCGGATTTCTGCAGCAAAGATAAAGGACTGGTCTTCCCACGACGCGTCGATAATCGCGTCGCAGTACCATTCTTGTGCTGTTACTTCCTTGCGGACCAGCCGGTATTGTAGGGGCGGAAATGAGATTTCGCCACTGGCTATTTTGTCCATGAACTGGGTTTCTGAGAGCATATTCCTAATTATGCCAATATTCCCTCGTGGGAATATTGCATGTCTTGGGAATGCAATTACCCTTTTCGACTTGCCCGGGGCTTCCTCTTTCGCGTGTTCGATTTGGCAGCCACCAACATGTCTTTCTGCGCCTTCTCCATTGCTTGTAGCAAAGGATCATTTGTCAACCGCGAGTAGATCTGAGTCGCTGTGGCAGATTTATGCCCCAGGACCTTGCCAATGACGTGCAGGCTCTGGTTGCCGATAGCCATATAACTGCCGAGAGTTCTACGAAGATCATGCATACGCAAGTCTTGAATTTGTGCTGTATCGAGAAGGGCGTACCAGCCTTTCTTCGGTTCCATCAGGTGCTGCGACGCACTTGTGTCGCTCGGGAAAACCCATTCGCTCGATCGCTCATCATATCTGCGCTTCAGGACCTTAAGAGCAGCTCCTGTCAGTGGTAAGACCTGCGAATCGCCACTCTTTGTGCGGGGAATTCTCCACATGCCAAGATCGAAGTCGATCTGATCCCAGCGCAGGCCCAGTACATTTGAGCGCCGGGCTCCGGTATAGAGACTGAGATAGATATAGTCACGGATACCAGTATCGTTTGGCAGTTTTTCCAAACAAGCGAAGAATTTCCCCAGCTCGTCTGGTCTTAGGAACCTCTCTCTAGACTGGGTTTTGAATTTCTTCACGCTAGTCCAGGGATTGGAATGAGTCGTTAAGCCATTATTGATGCACCAGTTAATAGCTGCCCTGGCGTAGGTAAGAGTGTGATTGGCTGGCACTTTCCCGTTCTCCAGAGCAATTTTGTTCATGCGTTCTTGTACTTCGGAGACCTTCATTGAGGAAAGTTTCTTCTCCTTCCAATCACTCAAATAGCGGCGGAAGACCGCTTCCATTTCTCGCCAGGCAAGACAGCGTTGCTTTGCGTGCCCGTCAATATATGCCTGGAGTAACTCGCCGAATGTTGCCTCTTCGCGAAGCAGTTGCTTCATTCTGGTCGGATCTGCGCCCTTTGCGATTTGACTTCCGAGTTCCAGCGATTTGGCTCTGGCTTCCTCGATAGTGATCTCCGGGAATCGACCAATCAGGACCTGCTGCCGCTTGTAATTGACAGTACGTCTGTAATAGAACGTTTTGTGACCTTTGCTGGTGACATCCAGGCAAAGACCGCGTACTTCTGTATCCCAATAATAGGACCGCTTACCATTTTTCGGTGCTGGTAAGCTTTCTAGGGCTTTCTTTAGAAATTTGAAGGTGGATTTTTCTGTCTCGTTTGGCATTGACATCCCTCTTCGTTGGACCCACAGTTTTTGAGCTGTTTCTGATAGAATCAAGCGGGCTGAGGGTTTTCGCGCTTTACGTCGAGCGGTAGTAGGAGTTTACTCGGTGGCCTAACGGTGGCCTAATCGGCGGAAAAAATGAGCAAAATTCGTAAATCCGGCAGAAGCATCTCAAGACCAGAATACCATACCTGGATAGTGTTTCGAGAGAGTTGGAAGAATGCAGAAAATGTCAGAAAATGGTGCTGAAACAGCTTCCCAAGCTGTAGGTCGGGAGTTCGAGACTCCTCGCCCGCTCCAATTAGAAGAATCGAATATTCGCTGGTACCACTCTGGTACCACTTCAAAAACTTTCTGCATGAAGGCTATAAATTCGGGCGCTTTTAATAGTCATGCCCGAAATCGATTGACTGACCACACCGTAGATTCGCCTTGCGAAGGTAAGAAGTGACTGACGTCTCACCCTGCTACTGCGCATTCACCTTTGTCTTGCTCTTGAACAAATGCAGGACAATGCGATGACAATTATTTATGAATTTATGCTCTAGTTCGTAATCGAAGGCGGTTCTTGAAACGATTGAACGAATTGTCTCGTCACTGTGCACAAAACAAGGTAAGTTGAGCAATTCTTCGTACCCGTTATCTTGCCTTACGAGTATCTGGTCGACAGCTATTCGACTAGATCCAGCCGTTCTCTCCAGTTTCGATTTCCATGGTTCCTGGCTCGCATCTGGCAGCACCATGTAACAATAGCCGGAAAGCTTCAAAACTCTATAAATCTCCATCAAACAGCGTGTTTGATCTCTTGTTGTTAACATGTGGACAAAGCTGTTCCAGAAGCAAAATACCTTATCGAAAAACTCAGGGTCATAAGGTAGATTTCGCATGTCGCCAAGTAAATAAGAGAGATTGTTCAAACCAGCTTTGCAAGCGTCCTGTTGTGCAGAGTTGATCAATACCGGGCTGATATCAAGCCCATAGGCGTTTGCACCAAGTCTGGCCATGAGCGAAGTCAGTCGCCCATAACCGCAAGCTAAATCAAGCACTCGCTCTCCTTCTGTGACAAGCCGGCCCACGGTCTCGAAATCGTCTTCCATTCCGACATCGATTTCGCGAACTTTCATTCCGTCCTTACCGAGAGAGTCGTAATAGCGAACTATATCCTTCATCTGCATCATTTCCAGTCAGAACTGTCCCGCAAGTCGTGCCAAGTGTCTTTTACCCACTGAGTCCAGATTCCACGCGCTAGTAGCATCAACCTCGGTAAGCTATGCGCTGCTCTCGACTTTGGAGAGGCCTTGTTTGCTGGGCACTCATTGTCAGACCAACGAAACACCGCTTGCAGGAGTGGCAATTGCCGTAGCGCTAGTTCCTCTCTTGGCTGTGGTGGGCATCACTACGCTGGAACTGATCGCTCGTCATGCCAATTAAGTGTCCGCGAATATTGTCGTAGACTGCTTCCCAATCCGGTCCGAAACTTATCCCTAGCAGAGATAGCATGCCAGGGACCGACTCGATCCAAGTCAACCAGATATTGAAGCTGCTCAGCTAACCTCAATTGGCGATCTTCGCAGTTACTCTGGCATAATCAAAAGTCCTACCAAAATCAAACATTGACAACGGCGGGCATAATGGCACCTTCACTTCTTCCACACGTTGACGAGTCAAGACTTAACGCGTTGCAATCGCGCCTAGAAGACATCAGCGAAATCTCAATAGATTTTCTAGTATTGCTGTCAGGTTCAACAGTAATTGCAACGCTGGGACTCTTTCAAAACAGTCCTGCTGTAATCATAGGAGCGATGATCATCGCTCCGCTGATGCGACCGTTGGTTGGTCTCTCGCTCGCTACTTTGACAGCTGACACGCGCCTGCTTGTTCGGGCGCTCGTAACTCTGTTTGTCGGTACGATTGTGAGCGTAACTATCGCTGCCACCATGGCATTATTCTTTCGCTCCCTTGAGCCGACAGCAGAAATTCTGGCTCGCACGCAGCCTACACTTCTGGACTTGGGAGTAGCCTTGTTTGCTGGTGCAGTTGGCGCCTATTGCCAGACCAACGAGAAGCTGGCAGAAACGCTTGCCGGCGTAGCAATTTCCGTAGCGCTTGTTCCGCCCTTAGCTGTGGTTGGCATCGGGCTTGCTTTCGGCTCTCTATCGGTTTGGACAGGCGCTGCACTTCTCTACGCGACCAACTTAGTTGGCATCACTATGGCTGGAGCACTGGTGTTCTTATTGTTCGGATACACTCCGCTCAAGCAAGCCAAGAAGGGACTGGCAGTTTCAGCCGCCGCAATCACATTGTTGGTGGTCCCGCTTGCCTTTAGCATGAGAGAGCTCGTTTTGGAAAATGTGATCAGTGCTAAGATACGAACTATTCTCAAAGAAAAAACATTTACCTTTCGAAGCGTTCAGTTACAAGATCTCAAAGTATTGCGCTTTCGAATGCCTATGCAGGTTAAAGCTACGGTAGTATCCTCAGACCAACCGATCACCTCTCATCAGGTTCGACTTGTGCAGGACTTTCTAAATCGAGAAATTGGCGTACCGATCGAGTTTCGCTTACGTATTATTCCTGCTACTGAGTTGACCGCAATCGAGATGCCGGCACAGCAGCATCTGCCCAGTTTGCCGCGTGCTATCGAAAGAGCGGACACTGTTCGTACTCCGACAGAAGAAGTGGAGCAACAACCAGTCCCGCATGACCAGGCGCAGAAAGGTGAGCTTGGTCCTGATGCCGAGCCTTCTCCGATCGAGTCTCAATCAGGACCAAACCAATGAGCTGCCGTTTCGAAACACAGTCGCATTTGACGCCGGTGCCACATTACCGTCATGAGTAACCTGAGTTTGGAGCCAACGGCTTTAGTCGAGATCTGGAATTCAACATTGACGAATTTCAAATGGCATAATAAGTTCAAGGGAGGCTCGGGTTGGGTTTATCTTTCTCAATTCTGTCGAAGATTCCTTGATTAGCCTGCCAAAAGCATTTTGTCCATAAGTTATTAGAAATTCCGTGAAGCATTCCGATTGAGGACCTAAGTTGCCAGAAAGCCATTTGCCGCTAGACACATTCCTGGCCCTCTTGCTGGTAGCTTCAGCTACTGCTGTATGCATCAAGTGGATCAGGGTGCCATACGCAGTGGCATTGGTACTGGCCGGATTGATTATCGGACTGTTGAGTGCCTTACCGCCGGTGTCAATGACACCGGACCTCGTATTGATGATTTTCTTGCCCGCTCTTCTGTTTGAGGCGTCATGGAATCTTGACATAAGGTCCCTACGCCGTGACTGGCTTTCGATCAGTGTATTGGCCACTGTCGGCGTAATCGTTTGTATGTTCGGCGTTGCTGCGGTGCTGCACTTTGCCGGTGGAATGCAGATTCAGACGGCGATGCTATTTGGAGCAATGGTCTCGGCGACAGACCCTGTATCTGTAATAGCCTTGTTTCGGCAAATGGGTATCGACAAACGGCTGACCATGATTCTTGAGGGAGAGAGTCTGTTCAACGATGGCACTGCGGTCGTAATGTTCCAGCTAGTCTTAGGCATCGTCCTGGCAGGCGGCCAATGGTCACTTCCTTCGGCGGCCAGCAACTTTTTCCTGGTGGTAGCTGGCGGCGCGGCCTTAGGAGCGTTGCTGGGCTATGCGGCATCGCGGATAACCAGTGCCTTTGACGATCATTTGCTGGAGATTACTCTCACGATGGTCACCGCATATGGAGCATTTCTTCTGGCTACTCACTTGAAGGTATCACCAGTGATTGCTGTTGTAGCGGCCGGTATCGTTGTAGGCAATTACGGCAGTCGTTCTGGTATGTCGGCAACGACGAGATTGGCGGTGAATTCCTTTTGGGAATACGCTGCCTTTCTGGTCAATTCGTTGCTTTTTCTAATTATCGGATTACAGGTCCAGGTGCCGCTCTTGCTCAAGTATGCCCAATTGATCGGCTTTGGTGTCCTGGCTGTTTTCGTAGCCAGGCTCCTGGTGGTCTATGGCATCTGCCCGTTTGTTTCCACCGAGCGCCTTCCGATTCCGGATAAATGGCGCCACTTGATGTTCTGGGGCGGGCTGAGAGGCGCATTGGTCATGGCGCTGGCTCTCAGTTTGCCGCTGGACTTTCCGGAACGAGAAGCGATTATCAATATGACATTTGGGGTCGTCTTATTCACCCTTCTGGTCCCGGGATTGACAATGGAACCATTGGTGCGTTGGCTCGGCATGGCTCCGAAGCAAGTGAAGCTTGACCAGTATCAGGAGTATAAGTGTTTGCTGCAAGCGTACAGGGCGGAGCTGCAAGCAGCTACCAGTTTAAAGGAAGAAGGAAGACTGTCCGAAAGTTCGCATGATGTATGGAAGAGGCATCTGCAAAAACAAATTCAAGCTCTAGTACACAAGATTGAAGCTTTGCAGCTGTCTGATTCATCGATTGACGAGTTGCAGGACAGGCATTCGAAGAAAAGCTTACTTGAGAGTCGCAAGGATTTCCTGGCTAAGCTCGTTAGAGATGGCGCTTTGAAAGACGAGAGCGCTCACAAGATGTATGTGGCTATCGACTCCGAGCTTGAAGCGATCGACGGCGTAATTGAGCCTGACGGACCGGAGGATACGGCTGAAAAGCTTGAGCAACCCCAGAGCTAAACCGCGGTTGCATTGTTGTCAGAATGACATCCCGGTACGGTTTTGCCCGGACTGCAAGAAACTGGCAAGGTTCGATTGCTAAACTTAAGATCGACGCCGGTGCTGATGCGGTTGATTGCACCAATTCACTTGCACACGAGCTGTCCTGCTAACAACGATTACATGGCAGACCAATCATCCTGTCGAATCGCTGAGACTCTTTTGACCCGAGTTGAGTCGAAAAAGTTGTGGAGATAGCTCAACTGGTTCAGCCTGAAGTTCACTCCTTTTGGCAGGAAACCAGTCCAGAACATCTGCTTGAGGTGGTCTTTCCGACAGCGTTGCTTTTATCTTCTCCCGGAGGAAGTAGATGCATCTAAATTCCGGATTCATTAGAAGCCGTCTCTTGAGCAATCCGATTGGTGACCTGATTGGCGGATTGATGGCGGCTATCGTGGCGCTACCTTTGTGT
The DNA here is from genome assembly GCA_020050835.1 of Candidatus Obscuribacterales bacterium. Classification (GTDB taxonomy): domain Bacteria; phylum Cyanobacteriota; class Vampirovibrionia; order Obscuribacterales; family Obscuribacteraceae; genus JAGVKB01. The sequence goes on from JAGVKB010000014.1 coordinate 10,017, forward strand.
CTGGCGTTTGGAGTCGCATCAGGACTTGGCGCTGCTGCAGGCTTATACGGAGCGATTGCCTGTGGAGTTCTGGCGGCGCTTTTTGGTGGTACGCCTGGGCAATGTTCTGGCCCGACCGGTCCCATGACTGTTGTCGCTGCGGCGATTTATAGTGCAAATCCGGGACATCCTGAGTTGGTCTTTGCCGCCGCGCTTTTGGCAGGCGTCTTTCAACTGGCGATGGGCGTTATGAAAGCCGGGCAGCTGATCGCTTATATGCCATATCCAGTTATTTCCGGCTTCATGACCGGTATTGGACTAATCATTATCTGTATCGAACTGGGTCCATTGTTTGGACTGCCGACTTCAGGCAACGTTGTATCTGCAATGCTCAGTGTTCAGACTTTGCCGGCACTTTTCAATCGGGATGCAGCGGTGATAAGTGTATTCACGCTGGCGCTCAGTTATCTCTTGCCGATCGTTTCTAAGCGTTTGCCGGCCACTCTGATTGCCCTGATAGCAGCTACATGGCTGTCGCTGGTATTACAGATGGACGTCCCTAGAATCGGCGAGATCCCGTCAGCACTACCTCTGCCGGGATTGCCCGAAATCAAGCTTACAGACATTAATGTGGTAATACAGAATGGGTTAGCGCTGGCTCTATTAGGAGCGATTGATTCATTGCTGACATCGCTGGTGTTAGATAAAGTGACGGGACGGAGCCACAACAGTGATCGGGAGCTGATCGGCCAGGGACTGGGAAATATGATGGCTGGATTGATCGGCGGTCTTCCCGGCGCTGGAGCAACTATGCGCTCAATGGTGAATGTAAAGGCCGGGGGCGAAACAGCGTTATCTGGTGCTGTCCATGGGCTAGTCTTGCTGGCGGTCCTTTTCTGTCTTAGCGGCATCGCCAGTCAGATTCCACTGGCGGCGTTAGCGGCCATCCTCCTGATAGTCGGGATAAGTATTATGGACTGGCGAGTCTTGCGCAGTCTTCGCAAGACTCCCAGGCGGGATGCGTTAGTCATGCTGACGGTTCTTGCCCTGACTATCTTCGTCGATCTGATTGTTGCCGTGTTAGTCGGAGTGGCATTAGCATCGATTCTCTTTGTCAAGCAGCTGGCTGATGCGCAGGTCTCATCGATCACCAATCTGGACACCCTGGAGGAGCTTAACGATCTAACGGAGCATATTCCGGAGAATGTGCGGAAAAGCACTTATACTTATGTGCTCAACGGGCCGCTGTTCTTTGGTGAAGCCAAGAATCTGACCAGTTCAGTTGACAAGCTTTCGGCGGCCAAGTATGTCATCTTGTGGTTCTCAAACGTGCCACTGATCGACCAGACAGGGGCCTTTGCGCTCGAAACAGCAATTGAGAAATGGAAGGCGAAAGGCATCCAGGTACTATTCGTTGGAATTCAACCGCACATTAGAAAGACTCTTGAAGATACGGAAGCCAAGATCGATATGGATCATTGCTTTGATCGATTCGAAAGGGCTATCGAAGCAATCCAAGCTTTTGAAGCCAAGGCGGCGGCCGATCAACTGGAGCATGGAGGTTAGCTCTGAGAATGGCTGAAGTTAAGTCAATGCAGTATTCGATAGCAGTTGGATTGGACGGCTCAGATAGCTCCTGGAAAGCGTTGCAGGAGGCTGTTCGACAATCCCTCAATAGACCAGCGGTCTTGCACATTGTTTCCATCCAGGAATCAGCAGAACCTTCATACAGTGCCAGTGATGTGTTGGCAGCGGAAAAGACGACTCACGAAAAACTGGAGAAGGTTCAGATCAAGGCCCGAGTCCTTGCAGAAAGTGCGGGCGTTACGGTAATCACAACCATAGTTGCCGGATCGTCTGAAACAGCAATGGTGCAGTATGTCAAAGAGCACAAAATCGATCTTTTGGTAGTCGGTGATACAGGTCATTCAAGCATCTGGGGCGCGCTCCTTGGAACAACGGCAGAGAAGATTGTCCGCAGCGCCCCTTGTTCTGTTTTGATAGTGAGATAGTCGCGATTTGAGGTTGGCGACGTAAAGCATTGCAAGATACGAGCGACAAGCCTTGCACTGTCTTGTGTCTTGACTAAGCTCGACGGACAATGAGTCGGTGCGATCGCCTGTCAGCCTGTCGACAGTTCGGGCGGGCGATCCGTTAGCTATGGCGTCTGGCAGAACCAGGTTCCTTGCTGGAAAACAAGACCGATACGACTGTGCCCACACCGTTGGGACCATCGTCAATAGCAACCACTGCTTTGTGGGAATCAGCAATCTCTTTAACAATCGAAAGGCCTAGCCCGCTGCCGGAAGCTTCTGTGCCCAGTACGCGGTAAAAGCGCTCGAACACGCGAGACCGCTCCTCGACTGGAATTCCTGGTCCGTTGTCTTGCACGGACAACCGGATGCTTGGACCGTTGGTAACCGCTACGGAGACTTTCGCGCCCGGTGCCGAATGGAGGACAGAATTTTCAACCAGGTTAGCTGTCAGCTCTGCCAGATTGTGAGGGTCTCCAATGACCAGAGCCGGTGATTCAGAACCAGAGAAATTTAGTTCCAAATCTCGCTTGGTGGCTTCCGGTACGAATTCGGCTGTAATCTCTGATGCTATCAAATTGAGATCGATCCGTTCATACCGATCACTGCTACAGTTAGCCGGCTCAGCTTTGGCTAATGCCAGAAGCTTGGTCGAGAGGTGGCTCATTCGCTCTGTTCCAGTATCAATCTTGTTGAGTACATCTTTCATTTTCAAATCTGCTGGCAGCTTTTTGGCGTAGTAAATGTATGTCTTGAGCGCAGCCAGAGGGGTGCGAAATTGGTGCGCCGCATTCGCTACGAAGCGCTTTTGACTTTCAATGTCTTCCGCCAGTCTTGCAAGGAGCCCGTTGATTGCATTCACAAGTGGCCGCACTTCCGTCGGTGCATCAGACGCCGCAATCGGAGTCAAATCTGACTGAGACCGAGCTGCCAGTGCCTGCTCCAAGCTTTTGAGAGGAGACAGGCCTTTAGATACACCGAACCACACTGCGATTGCCCCGAGGGCAATCAGGATTGTCTGCGGTATCAAAATGCTGAGTAGGATTTGTCCTGCCAATTGCCTCCGGCTGTTGAGAGTTTCTGCTACCTGTACGAGCACCGTCTGATCCGGATAGTTTGGCAAATCCACTCTTATCCTGGCCATTCGTACTTCATGGCCGTTGACCTGTGCATACCGCAACATAGGCTGCAGAGATTCCAGATGCCTGCTCGGTTCCGGCAAGACGGCGTCTCCTGAGATGCGACTGCCATCTTTCCTGGCAATCTGATAGTAGAACTTGTCTCGATTATTGTGACGCAAGATTGCCTGCGCCGCTGGCGGTAAGTCGACCAGGATCTTAGAACCATCAGACCTCAGGCGTGCCGCAACTGAGTCTGCTGAATTTGCCAGGTGGAGATCATATGCTTCATTAGCGAATCCGACCGCCAGATAATAAGCGAAGCCTGCACTGATTGCCCACAGGGACAAAAGGGGCACGAGCAGGAAAAGTAATAACTGGACGCGAATGGAGCGCTCAATCCGATGTTTCAATGCGATACCCCAGCCCCCTTACGGCTCTAATTGTCAATCCGTGCTGCTCAAGTTTCTTTCTCAGCCGATGAACGCTTATGCCCACCGCATTGGCGGTTACCTCTGCATCCCAGCTGGACAACTGATCCATTAGCTGCTCTTTGGATACTATCCGTCCAAGCCGTCGAAGCAAAATATCCAGGACAGCTACCTCGCGACCGGAGAGATCGAGCACTTCATCGCCGATCGTAGCCTCGCGGACTGCTGTATTAAAACGAAGTGGACCGAGTGATACTTCCGACAGATTAGACCACTGATCTTTCCTCAACAACGCGCGAATGCGAGCTTCGAGTTCAGGAAGCTCAAATGGTTTTGTGATGTAGTCATTAGCTCCGAGATCGAGCCCGATCACGCGGTCTTCCAGGCGATCGCGCGCCGTCAGAACGAGGACGGGTAGGGACTGCCCCCGTGCACGCATGCGCTTAAGGACATCGATACCGTCTAGTTTCGGCAAGCCGAGATCGAGAATGAGAAGATCGTAAGGTCCATTGGTCAGTGCAGCATCGGCATCTAGTCCGTTGCCTACCACATCTATCGCGTAACCGCCGTCCCGCAAGACCATGGACAGTCCATCTGCAAGCAAGTAATCATCTTCTGCCAAGAGTAGCCGCATCTCTGAAACCGTCCAGGTACGAGTGGGTCTTACCTCCATAGTACCTGGTTTTCAGCCGGGCGTCCGGCCTGAAATTTTCGCGAAATCTTCATAGATACACTGATTACATAGAGCAGCCCTATCCATGGAGCTGTCTCCTGCAGGTTTATTGAGGTTTGGCATGAAGATACTCTCTTTCCGAGGACCAGGCAGTCCAGGCGGAGTCTCCGGGGCAATTTCACGGGTCTTCGAGGCGCATACCGGTGAGAGAAAAAGATGGTGGCATCTTTTGGATGACCGCCTCGTGGTTCGACGACCTCTCGAGTACGTCTGTACCATTCCGCAAGAGATAGTCGACGGGCATTACCGCTACTGCAACAACTTTCTTTGGCCTGTCCTTCATGGCTTGCCTGAGCACGCAACCTACTGTTCTGATGACAGAGCCTCGTACAAGGAATTGAATCTGGCGTTCGCATTGAATGTCTCGAACACAACGGGAGACCGTGCATCCAATTTCCATTTCGTTCAGGATTATCAGCTCGCCTTGGTGCCCCAGATTCTTGCTGCTAACCCGCAAGAGAAACCTTCGGTTTTCTGGCACATTCCTTGGCCGAAGTCAGTCAGTCACGATCATGTTCAGCCGCTAGTAGAGATTGCAACCGGACTGCTGGATGCGACGCAGGTAGGTTTTCATATTGCCGAATATGCAGAAAATTTTATGCGATTCGTGCAAGACTATGTGCCTGGTTTTGCGGTCGACTCGATGCGGCATACGATAACCGCGATCCGTAGTGGCAATCAAAAAAGAAAGCAAACCAAGATCATTGTTCAGCCACTTGGTTTGGACTTACAGTTCTGGCAAGAGCACTCTAAAAATGTAGGAAGTGAAGTTCTGCCACTGCAGTTCAAGTTGCCTCGTTATGTGTTGTCAGTCGATCGGGCTGATTATACAAAAGGTGTGGTCGAAAGGCTTCGGGCTATCAACGAATTCTTTGACTTGTATCCAGACTGGCGCGAGAGGGTGACATTTGTGCAGGTTTGCCAACGTACACGGCAGGGGCTTGATGCTTTCGATCGATATTGGGAAAAGTGCTTGGTCCTGGTGGACGAAGTAAACTCCCGCTGGGGGACAGAAGCCTGGAAGCCACTACGCTGGGTTAAAGAACCAGTAGCGCCGGCGGTGCTATCGCAACTCTATCGTGGTGCAAGCGCCATGCTGATTAATCCACTTAGAGATGGATTGAACTTGACTGCCAAGGAATTTGTTGCCTGCGCTGCAGACGATGCTTCATTGCTCTTATCTGATGGTGCAGGCGTGTGGCAGGAATTTAAAGACCATGTTACAAAAGTACAACCGCTTGATGCGCGAGCGATGGCGGCTGCAATTGAGACCGGACTCTCGATGCCAATGAGGGAGAGACAACAACGCGTTGTAGAGCTTAGGAAAACATTGCAAGCAAACAGCTTGTGCGCTTGGTGGCAAAGATTCGGCGGTGCACCGGCAGGCCAAGTCGTTGAGTTGAGCCAGCCGCTGGCTCAAGTACTGCCAGTCCGAGACCTGTTGTCTGCACGCATGTAAGCTCTTGTTTGACTACGCGCCATCCAGCAGCGCAATTCATGATTCAGTGCAGCAAACGTTGAAGGCGTACAGCGAAAAGCGTGTGCAGGTTGTCCATCAAATCTACTCGGCTCCGATGTAATTACGTCTTGTCCTTTGTTCTTTGTGTGTTCATTCCAATTCCGAAAAGGAATGCGGAAGCAGTTAAAACAAAACAACACCAGATAGCCCAAATCATTGGGCGCATGAGCTCGCCAGCGTACCAACCCAACAGAACGCCCATTGATACCAGCGACACCATAAAGAGCTTTATCAAGTGTGCTCGATGCATTGTTCACTCCGTATTTTTTCTCTAGCCAGCCTTAGTGTAACTTTGTGCTGGCAGCATTGGACGGCATTAGGCAGCAAAGCTTATGCTTGATGATCAACTATAAACTACGAATATTTCGTGAAGTTTTCAAAGTGCTGGCTGTAATCGCAACGATGTAAATCTTGCAAGGACCAGCGGCAAGCTGGAGAGAATTTAGAGGGGAGGCGGTCGGTTGATAAGACGATTGATACAGGCAACCTCGATCTCGTTTCAGGAAGACAATACTTTCCTAATGAGTGCAAGACGGGGATTCAATTGGCTCTTCCAACCGAAACATTCTCGGAAGCGTATCTGTCCCTGGCGGGCTATGCGGTAAAGTTTGTCAGGATTCCGCAGGAATGGCTCGATCGTATTGCAGATGGACTCAATATTCCTGTCAATCAAAACGAAATCGCGATTCGGCACCAAGAGCACGTTCTGCTCCATCAGATCCGTACAAAATACAGCCACACCGGACATTCCAGCCTGCGTACAGCACCCTGTGGGGAAGCCATCGATTTCGCCACCTCTGACTACTCCGTCGTTCGGTGACATGATCATGTCCATTGATTTGAAAAGGTGCTGCATTGCCGCCGAATTGAGCTTTCCGTGAAATGTGATGCGATCGCGAATCGCCGAGACGTCAATCACATTTTCATCGAATCCGCCGACGACGTGAAAGCGTAGGAATGGAAACTTTGGTGCTTGCAGAAGTGCAAACTGGGCAAACAAGTCGTAGCCTTTGTCCTGTCCGTATTCGGTGTACTTGTGAGCAACAAAGCCAATGTCAATCGTGTCTTTCTGCTTTCCAAAAAGCATCTTTTCAGACCAGTTGGTTTGTTCGAATTGCCGAGGCGCGACACTTCCTATTACCTCGGTAATCATCTCTTTGTTGCACAACTTTCGGTCTATCAGGTAATCGCTCACCAATCTTTGGGTGGAAATCAGTCCCCGAAACAGTTTTGACGTACACACTCTTCTGATTCTGTCTTCACATTCCTTGTCGCCCAGCCTCAATTCACCGCCGGGATAAATGGTGAAGACAAAGGGGATTTTCCTGCTTTCGAAGAATGGAAGAAATCTATCGGCCAAGCTCAGGAAGAGACAATAGGCCAGCTTAGGTTCGATAGACAAAGATTCGTTGAAGATTCTGACTTTACCGGCAAATTCAGGATTCGCCGATTGAAAGTGGTGAACTACAGAGTAGATCTCTTCGGGCTGTATGCCAACTGCCGGCAGTGATGCGCCGGAGGTGAAAACCAGCGTTCGGTCGATGTTTTCTATAAGGCTGCAGAATTCTTCATGCCGGAAAGCAGATAGTTCGCAGGGGTAGAAGTCGTCGAATATGGCCAAATCAATTTCTGTGTCTCTAGCAGGTGAAGTTGTGGTCGAAGAAGTCGCAACTGTTGAATCTTCCGCATATAGTGAACTCCCAGGCAGCGAAGAAGTGCGCTGGAAAGCCGAAGAAATCGAAGTCTTCAATGCGCGTATCGGATTTGACAATCGCCACGATAGCGAGTTCTTGATTGCATCGATCTCGTTTTGAATTCGATCAGTCTCTGTCAGGATTACCGGATCGTCAATTTGTACCAGCGAAGTAACTCCCTTACGCTTCCGGAACGGTGTTCGCTCTAAAAGCTTAGCCTTGCAAATTCTGAACGATTGGGTGACTCGCCAGGAGTTAGAGCTGAGCAAATCCGAGAATTCCTTGCTTAAAGCACATTCTTGCGTTTCGCCATTGCCAAAGCTGCTTGCTTGCGCTGAGTCAGGATCAGTCCAGTCTTTTTGGGCGAAGCTATTTCCTAAAGTGTGTTGCGGGACGGACGCTAGGAATTGCCATTCCCTGTCATTCCATGGACCAATCGCTTTCCGGTCAATCCAAGGAGATGACAGACCCATGAGCAGTTGTAGGAGATCTAATGGAAGACGGTAGGTGTGGAGGATTGGTAGAGCATTTTGATCTTGAAGAAAGGAAAAAAGCATCTTCTGACCGATGTCTTTGAGCATGACCTCGTTCCAGCCATTGCTGGAGATCAGATAGAGAATCTTTTCTAGTGGCAGGCAAAACTCAGGATCTCCAATTGGCTTTAAAGTGCCGAACGCAGATGCGAAATTAGCAGCATCGACGCGTTGAAAAAAGCTGGTCAAAATCAAATTGGTTTCGTTAATCGAACGTGCTGAATTAGAAGGTGACATAGCGGCCGTGTTTCGGTTGTTGTCCAGTAAGCGGAATTGCACAGTCTTTTCCGGCATTACGAACACATTGAATTTTTCAAGCAGCCTTAGCCACATATCGTAATCCGGCAGCTGCCTGTATCTGAGTTCGTACAGTCCTCGGTCAAAATAGACTTCCCGCTTGATCAAAACTGACGGATGGCAGAAGCAATTGCCGCGTTCTACCAATGTACGCAACCAATTTGCTCGCGAACGATTAGGCTGCGCAAAGACATCGATGAAAGGAACCTGAGAGCGGCCTAGCTGTTGTCCCCTTTCATCGATCCACCAGACATTGGAAAAGACTGCTCCAACTTCCGGACTGCCTGCTAGAACAGACATTTGGGATTCCAGTTTGTTTTCGATCCACAGATCGTCTGAATTGCAAATGGCAATCAGAGCGGCTTTAGACATCTCCATTCCGATATTAATTGCGGTGCTGCCACCACGATTAACATCGAGCAGCTGATAGCGAACTCGAGCATCATCGATACTTCGAATGACCTGCTGCGAGTCATCGGTGGAGCAATCGTCGACAATTACTACCTCAATCTCCTTGAATGACTGACGTAACACCGAATTCACTGCATCAGCCACAAAAGGGGCATGATTGTACGATGGAATGATTACGCTGATGATTGGATTCGACATTTAGTTCTCGCTGGCGTTCACTTCTTGCTGAAGGCAGTCATCAAAGTAGCAAGAATACTTGCTACAAACCAATAACTCCTGCGCCGTAGTGAGAGTTTGTAAGCGCAGCCTTTTCTTCTCGGAAAGGGACGCTCCGGTCCACAGCCCCTTTGGGTGCACGCGATAAATTGCTGATGGTTTAGGAACGAATCCGAATCCTCCATCCTCGGCAACCAGCATGTTGGTAAGCCAATCAAAACCACCGCTGCCCTGGACTCGGCAAATGACTTCGTTGAAAACTTCGGAGCGGTAGCAACAGGTGGAGAAGGAAGCAGGACTGTTATCGTATAAGAGGTCAATAAGACTTAGAATTCTGTATCGTCCGTCTGCCCAGACTGGCGCTCGAACCAGCGAACCTGTTGCTTCCTCGAGGCAGAAGAACTCGCTGAAACATGCGTTTACCTTGGGATCTTCCCGAAGAAACTCGATTTGACGCCGAAGTTTATCTTTGGCAATCCAGATATCGTCACCTTCCAGAACCGCTATAAACTCTGTTTGGCAGCGATTGGACAACGCGGCATAGTTGCCCAATACGCCTAGCCTGAGAGGGTTTTGAATGACGTCGATATTTTTGAACTGATTCCGATACCAGCATGCAATCGGGTATGTCCGGTCTGATGAGCCATCGTCGGCGACCAGAACCTTGATGCCGGGAAAGATATCCTGCCGAACGATGCTATTCAGCGCTTCGACAATCTGTTTTTCATGATTGTATGTCGGTACTAGGACAGTTACGGACCAATCCTGCACTTCTGGGCCTCGTTGGGTATAGATTGCATATTATGCATGCCAGCTTTCTTCAGCTTGCGAGCCGGCGTTAAGAATCTGCTTAAGTAACTTTGTGCCGGTAGCTGCGTAGGAGCAGATATCGGTGTAACTTGAGATGTGCATCATGAATTAAAGCGGCATCGAGGATATCCTGGCCCAAACATGATTACATCCATCTCCTTACCGAAGGTCGAGAAGAAGAACGACCCTTCGCTGGCGAAATTCATTTTTCGCAGCATTCGCGATGCTTGGGACTATCGCTGGGCAATCGAAACTTTTGTCACTAACAACCTGTGCCGCCGCTACCGGCGATCTGCGCTCGGATTCTACTGGGGGCTTCTCGGCCCGCTTATGACGATGATAACGCTATCTGTCGTTTTCTCAATGATCTTTCACATTGATATTAAATCGTTTACAGTTTACATTTTTACCGGTCTTCTACCTTGGTCCTTAATCTCGGATTCGGCGATCGAAGGCAGTCAATGCTTCGTGAGCGCCGAATCATATCTTAAGAAGCTCTTCATCCCCAAGTTGTTCTTTCCGTTTGTGATCGTGGGAACGTACACGGTCAACTTCTTGTTCAGCCTGACCAGTTTGCTCTTAATTGGCATGGTTCTAGGTTTTCAATGGAAATTGAGCTTGCTTCTATTGCCTGCAGTGATCGCCGTAACCGCCACGCTGATCCTGGGAATGACCATCTTGTTAGGTGTTGCGACAGTTTACTTTCGGGACCTTTCTCACATTCTGGGCGTGACTCTTCCCGGTTTCTTCTATACCATTCCAATCATTTATCCGGCCGAGTCAATACCTGAACAATTTCGACAGTGGTTCCTATTGAACCCTTTCTACTATGTAATCGATCTGTACCGACAGGTCATCTTTAAAGGGCAGTCTCCTCCGATCCAGGACTGGGCGGTATCGATAGCCCTGGCTTGTTGCCTATTGCTTGCCGGCTTGGTCGTGCTCAAGAGGAATGAGCAGGACATGATCTACAGGATGTAGTACATGAGCGCCGAAATACAGATTGATGATGCTACAGTGCGATTTCGCATCTATAGGAACCCGTCACCAGCACTGAAAGAAATGGCAATCAATCTCTTCACCAGGCGTTCGTCCGGTGAAGTGTTGGAATATTACGCCTTGAAGAATCTCTCGTTAACCATTCATGGTGGCGAGCGAGTAGGCATCATCGGCTTGAACGGAGCGGGCAAAACCACGCTGCTCAAAATGATCGTCGGCATTTATCCTGCCTTCCGAGGCCACGTTCATGTTGGGGGTAGAGTAACACCGCTGATAGAGGTTGGCACTGGATTTGATCTGGAGATGAGCGGCCGGCAAAACATCTATCTTAACGGTACGTTGCTTGCTCATTCGCGACAGGAAATGATGGAGCGAGAAAAGCAGATCATAGAGTTTTCCGGTCTAGGCGAGCACATAGACACGCCAATCAAGTATTACTCTTCCGGTATGCTTGGAAGGCTCGCGTTTTCTATCGCGACCATGATCGAGCCCGAGATCTTACTCGTAGACGAGATATTCTCTACCGGTGACGCTCTCTTTGTCGACAAAGCAGCGGAGCGGATGCTGAGCCTATTTGACAGATCGCAAATAGTGGTTCTGGTGTCACACAATATGAATCACATCGAGGAGTTCTGCAACCGGGTAATCGTGTTGCACCATGGTGAGATAGTCAACGACGGTCCTCCTGCGGAAATGATTGATTTTTACCATACTCACATAGCCGGCCGGGGATCAAATGCTTCCACTGAAGATCGATCACCAATGAATACGGACTTTTCCGTTGCAAGCCCATCCACTGCCGTTTCGGTGCAAGAGCAATCTCGCTTTTCTATGACTTCTTCTCTGTCCGAATAGCCTGAGCTCGTGCGGCGAGCGCTTTCGCTTCTCCGGCCCGATTAGTCTTGCGAAGCAAAAGGGCATAGTTGTCGAGACTGGCGGCAACTGCCGGATGATGGAGACCCAGCGCCTTTTCCCTTGTCTGCAAGGCTCGCTTATACAGCGGTTCAGCTTGTCCATACTTTTTCTGCTTGCAATAGAGATCAGCCAGGCTGGTCAAGCTTTGGGCAACGACTGGATGATTGGGTCCCAATGCCCCCTCTGTTATCTGCAAAGAGTGCTTATATAGCTGCTCAGCAGCTGTGTAGTTGCCCTGGGCGCAATAGAGATCTGCGAGGTTGTTCAGAGTCTGTGCAACGGCTGGATTATTGGGACCTAGCGCCGTTTCTCGAATCTGCAAGGACCGCTTGTACAGCGGCTCAGCCTGAGCGTACTTCTTCTGGCGACAATAGAGATCCGCCAGGTAAACCAAATTCTTGGCAACGTCTGGATGATTCGGACCCAGCGCCTTGCTCGATAACTCAAGAGCGCGTTTATAGAGAGGCTCCGCTTGTCCGTATTTGCGCTGGCCGCAATAGAGATCAGCCAGGTAAACCAGGTTTCTAGCGACGGCCGAATGATTCGGACCTGGCTCCTTCTCTGATATCGCCAAAGCTCGCTTATAGAGAGGTTCAGCCTGCGCATACTTACCCTGGCTGTAATAGAGGCTTGCCAGGTTACTCAAGCTTTCAACAACGGTTGGATGATTTGGTCCCGACTCCTTCTCTGCTATCGCGAGTGCGCGCTTGTACAGCGGCTCAGCTGCGGCATAGTTGCTTTGGGCGCAATAGAGGTCTGCAAGATTGTTTAGACTTTGAGCAACTGCTGGATTGTTAGCCCCTAACGTCTTCTCCCTTATCTGCAAGGAGCGCTTATATAGCGGCTCAGCAGCTGCGTAGTTGCTCTGACCGCAATAGAGGTCCGCCAGGTTCTTCAAGCTTTGGGCAACGGCTGGATTATTTGGACCAGTCGCTTTCTCAATTATCTGCAAGGAGCGCTTATACAGCGGCTCAGCCGCTGTGTAGTTGCTCTGGGCACAATAGAGATTGGCCAGGCTGACCAAGCTATTGCAAAGGTTTTGATCGTTCACACCAAAGACGTGTTCCGAAATTTCCAGCGCTCGCTTGAACAGCAGCTCAGCCTGCTTGTACTTTCCCTGGCTGAAGTAAAGGCTTGCCAGATTGTTTAAGCTATCAATTAAGCGAGCATCCTTAGGTCCGAACTTCTCGGCTTCCTTAATCGCTAACAGAAGCGAATTTTCCGCTTCGGCATCCCGCCCTTGTTTATGAGCTGCCGTGGCGATTTCCATGCACTTGTCCCATTGTGTTTTCTGAGCGAATGAGCCATTGATTGATGCGCTGAAGACAGAAACTGTCAGCAGCAGCAGATGGCTAAGGCGCAAATTCATAGTATATCACCCTCCGAAAGTACTGCTTGGGAACAAAATACAGTGGCTTGGTTCGGTCCTTTAGCGATCATCAGTGCTTGCCTGCATGATCAAATGGCCCGGTTATTGGTGCTTGTTCCTGCTCGCACCCAATCAGAGTAGAAATCAGCTCGAGCCTGGGCAACAATTGGCTTCCACCGGAGAAGTGTCGCTTAAAAGTATCGTATCCGTTGCGAGCCAACCAGTAGAGCGCAGTCGGGTTTTGAACAAATTTCTCTACCTGACGGCAGATTGACTCATGGTCAAGTTCAATCAATACAAAGTCAGTTCCATCCTTCAGGAGAACATTTTGACTCAAGTTGTCCGTGCAAAACACAGCCACTCCGCACAGTCCTGCGGCAATACATGCGCTAGTAGGAAATCCATCGAACTGTCCACCTCTGACCAGACCTCTGTTCGGCGAAAGTATGATGTCCATCGATCGATAAAGATCGCAAAGTTTTTCAGGAGAAACGATGCCATGAAACTTCACACGGGGCCCGAGTTGGGATACGTCAATATCATCTCGTTTGAACCCACCGATCACGTGAAAAACGACGTTTGAGTGCTTTCGTGCAAGGTGTTTGGCGCATTCGATAAATATGTCGTAGCCCTTGTCCTCACCGCGCTGTGTGTACTTGTAGGCGGAAAAACAAATGTCAATTCTGGTTTTATGGATGCCATACTGCTGCTTGTCCATCCAAGATGATGACTCGAAGATGGTGGGAAGTACTGCTCCGATGATTTCTGTTATTTGTTCAGACGAACACAGGGTGTTGGTCAATAGATACTCGGTGACAAGTTTCTGAGTTGTTATTACACCGCGGAACCATTTGGAAGTACAAATAGCTTTAATTCTTGCCTTGCACTCCGGGTCTTCGATCCGGAATCCACCGCCTGGGTAGAGCGTGAAAATGAACGGGAGCTCGTTTCTCTCAAAGAAGGGAAGAAAAGTTTCTGCAAGGTGTAGAAAAGTACAACATGCTAGTTTCGCTCTTACTTGAGATTTGGGATCAAAGACACTGACGTTGGATGCAAAGGAAGGATTTCTAGACCCGAATTTCTCGATAACCTGTGAAATATCCTCAAAGACCTCAACATAGCGTAAGGACTCTCCAGAGGAAAACACGTGCGTGTTTTGCACCTGCTCAAGATACGTAAGGAATTCCTGATAGCGGAATGCAGAAAGTTCGCATGGGAAGCAGTCATCGAATATCGCCAGGTTGAAGGTCGTGCCATTATATGTAGTGGCGGAGCTCTTGTCGGTCTCTCTTGATTGCCGGAAGTTACTCGATATAGGGAGGAAATGACTTTCCTCTTGTTCACTTAACTGACCCAATACCTCTCGCTCTTGCTGTGTGAGCGGTCCGAGTCGCTTGAACCACGGAGATGAGATACCCATTACGACATTCGGAAACTGGGTGCTCAACCCATAGGCTGCCAGTGCATCCGACAGCTCAGCCCAGCGGTCTGCGAAATCCCGCAACAAGGTCAATCCGACATCTCGCAAAATAATCGCTTGCTCGTTTCCGCTGGCAACTAAATACAATATCTTCTCCAGCGGCAACGAAAAATGGCTATCGCCTGGTGAGCGAACTGTTTGGAATGAAGCGGCAAAGTCTTGGGGGGCGAGACGTTGGAAGAATCGCTGCAGAATCAAGCGTCGTTCATTTGCATCTCTGACTGAATTGCTTGGCGTGCTTGTTTTCTTGCTGCCTTCTAAAATCCGATGGCGAACAGTGGGCTCGTCCAAAACAAAGATCTCGAACTGTTGTAGCACTCTCAGCAACATGTCATAGTCGGGGAGCTGACTGTAAAAGTTGTCATACTCGCCAACTGCATCATAGACTGCACGCCGGATAAGGATGGAGGGATGGTAGAGACAATTCCCCTTTTCCACCAAATGTTTGAGCCACTGGGTACGTGATCGGTTCGACTGTCGATAAAATTCGCCAATCCCCGTGTTATCGGCATCTATTGCCATTCCTTGCTCGTCTATCCAGTCCATCATTGAGAAAACCGATCCAATAGCTGGGTCGGAATCGAGGATTTCAATTTGTGTTGCCAGCTTCAATGAAGTCCATTGATCGCCGGGATGGGCGATTGCAATGATGGGAGCGTTGGCGCTTTTGATACCGGCGTTAATTGCCTGACAAGCGCCACGAGTCTTGTCGAGGATGATAATGCGAACCCGAGAATCGGAAAAACTCCCAATTTGATCGATAGAACCCTCTGTCGATCCATCGTCGACAACAATCACTTCAATGTCGGATAAGGTCTGCTGAAGTATGCTCTCGAGAGTCTCTGTTAAAAACTCGGCTTGATTGCGTGATGTAAGTACAACACTCACTTTGGGAATCATGACCTTACTCTCCCACCAGACGATTTAGCTTCTCCTGAAAGAAGCTACTATAACGTCCGGGAATAACTGTCATGATGGTTTTCAGCACATTCTCAAGCATCTTTTGACGTACGTGAGGTGACGCTCCGCTCCAGCTGCCTCCCCGATGAATCCGGTAGACCATGGAAGAGCCCGGTACAAAGCCTAAACCCGCCGGTTCGGAGATGACCATATTAGTTATCCAGTCACAAAAGAACTTGTCCTTGAGCTGCGAGAAGACCTGACGAAAGGAGTCGGTCCTGTAACAGCAGTTAGAGAAAGTCATGGGTGGATTAGTATCTAGAATGTCCAATAAGTGCACTAAGGCGTAACGTTGGTTGTTCGAGCGCGACACCCGGTGAAAAATACCTTTGCCCGTCTCGAAGGAATGAAGCTCGGAAAAGCATCCGTTAACCCGTTGGTTGTCCCTTAGAAACTCAACCTGCCTGCGCAATTTGTCCGGTGCAACCCAAAAGTCGTCAGCCTCGAGCACGGCCATGAACTCCGTGTCGCACCTGTCCAGAAGAGCGCTGTAATTGCCCGTCCAGCCAAGATTTGTGTGATTTCGAAATACTGAGATGTTGGGGTACTGTTCGGCAAATTCCGATGCCTTCTCAAAAGTTTCATCGGAAGAACAGTCGTCACCCACGAGCACTTTCGTCGAGTCAAAAATGTCTTGACTCACTGCACCGGCCAGTGCATCGAGAATAAACTTCTCGTGCTTATATGCAGGAACTATGACGGTTACTGACCAGTCGCGCATAATCTTTGAGAATTACTGAAGTTGACGCCAAGACGACATTCGCCAAGCGATTCGGTCCACTTCATCCCCAAAGTTGAGCGGAAGCCGTACTATAAGCTAAGAACATGCAAATTATATGTCGCCTACCACGCGACTTCCTTAGTGCATTCTTACCGATGGATATCAACCAGTGCCAAGTCAAGATAGTCGACGGACATCTCGGTCAAAGGCGCGGTCGAGCTGTTCTGCTCCGAACACTGTTCGCATTTCTCGTCCATCGGTGTCCTTCCTCGCTAAAAAAGGATGCACAACCGTTTTACCGCGCTTGGCGAGATTTTAGGCCGAGCCAGCAGTTTATACTTCCGATCGTGAACAACTGTCGGCGATCAGGCTGGCTTAGGCAAGCTCGGGTAAGTTTCGACAGAGCTACTCAGGGTGATGAGTCGATAGGGCTTCGCGACATTCAAAGTAGACTTGCAGGGTCGACTGTTTGTAGTCTTTGGGAAGCGCTGCCAGCTTCAATTTCTTGGCTGCCGCCAGAATAGCCTGGTCTGTATCTTTGCTCGGTGAGGGATTGACCAAATGAACATCTTTGATACCACCTGTAGTATCAACTGTCACTGCCAATGCCGCGCTCCCAAAATCAACCTTACTAGGCATGGCAGCAATTAGCGCCGCCTTCGCTGCATCGCGATAGGACTTAACAGCGGGAGGGTCGGGCAACGGCATCGGCGCGCCGCCCAGCGGTTCGCCGCGAGTGACGGAATTGGCGCCTGCCGGCGGCGCTGCTACTTTACCAGCCGTGCGAGATACGGCGGACTCTGATTTTGATTTGCAACTGGCTGAGTCCGTTTTTGCTTTGCCGTCGTCTCCGGCGAAAGCCGCAAGCAAGAAACCCTGCGACAATGAAACAACTGTAGCAACGGCAGCGGCTGTCCTTCTATACTGAGCACGGAGCCGCCGCAGACCGACCGGGCAGTTATCGCTGATAACTGTTCCGTCCGCCCGCTTATAAAAATTCACGCAGGCCGACTGTGCCGTCAACGTCAAGAACTCATTGGCTTCTGCTTTGGTCATGTCTGTCAGGTTGTAGACATTCTTGTCGCATTGCGAGCAATGACGTACTCTGTCTCCTCCTTCCATGGACTCCCACGACACCGTGCAAGGCGCTGCGACCTTAAGCGAACTCAGCAGATCCCGGTTACCCGCTTCATCAATAGCCATTGCTTTATGCCTCGCCAGTGCCCTATTCACTTGTACCCAGATCTTAATGAATCGCCCCCACTAAATACACCGGAATTACCCTGGGTCTCTCAATTGGAGAGATTGAGCTTAATTCCCCCCCCCCAAAAAAAAACGATTGCCTGATTCTTCGGCTGGCTGTGAAACCATCGAGGTCAGGCATTTGACAGTCCATCAAAACCAAATCAGATTTGTGGTTCGTCAGAGCCTCCAATGCTTCAGCTCCGTTAGAAACCCGAAATTCTCCTAGTTATCGCATAGTAGACATTCTGCCAATCAAGCCTGGCTGGCCGATACTGGTAGCATGAGTATTGGGAGCGTTCTTATTTTTGCCAAGGAGGCGTACCTGGTTGATGCTGAACCTCAAGGGAGAAGATGGTCAGGAACCGTTAGACATAGTCGGCGATTACGAAGTGGACTTGAGGCCGCTTTGTCAGGGTTTGCCGTTTGTGCTTACCGACTCTGCCCATCCGCGTTTGGTGCTCAAGTATGGCAGTCACTTCCTCGTTCTTGACGGTGAAGCCTGTATTCCGGCCTGTAATACGCTCGGCTTTGGCTACTACCGCTATGACACAAGACATCTAAGCCAATGGGAGATATCGCTGGAGGGAGTGCCTCTGTCCCTTTTGTCTCATGATGTCGAAAAGGGCTATGCCGGCAGTTTTCTATATACGAATCCACAGCTGGCGACGCTGGCGCAGCAGAAGCTGATGATTCAGCGGCAGATTGTCCTGGATGAAATTGTTTGTGAAAAGCTTGTGGTTGAGAATTTCAGTTCCGAAGCTGTGTCTGTAGAACTCAGTATCAAGTGCCAGTCTGACTTCGCTGATATGTTTGAGGTTAGGGGCTTGAATCGTCCCGAAAGAGGGTTTCGCATGGTGCCGACCAGCGATTCGAAGGGACATTGCCTGTTTCTCGCTTACAAAGGATTGGATGGTTGCCTCCTCGAAACTGTCATCGAGTTTCGCGGTCCGTTGCCGCAGTCGATCGTAGACGGTGAAGTTAAATACAGGCTGGACTTGCCGGTGAGGGCACAGTGGGAGATTGAGATTTACATTGCAACTCGTAATAATGGCTGCCCGCCGCTTTCCGAGCGACCAGCCACCGGTTTTTCAAGTGCTCTGGAGCGGGCCGATTCCGCCTATGCTCGGTGGCGAGCTGAGGGCGCACGAGTGTCCACCGAGCATGAGATAGTTAACTTCGCTCTTGATCGCGGATTGCGGGATATCTATATTCTTCGCCAGTCAACTCCGAGAGGCACCGGGCTTGCGGCCGGAATTCCCTGGTATTGTGCGGTGTTTGGCCGGGACAGCGCGATTGCCGGGTGGCAGATGTTGCCATTTCGCCCTGATATCGCCCGCGAGTGTATTGAGGTTTTAGCTGCCTATCAGGGTGCGCGCACGGACAGATTCAGAGGCGAACGCTCCGGAAAGATTATGCATGAGTTGAGGCTCGGAGAGCTTGCCAGGCTCAATGCAATTCCACATACGCCGTATTACGGATCCGTTGATGCTACGGCGCTTTGGTTGCTGTTGATCTCGAAGTATCTGCAATGGACTGGCGACTTAGAGTTCATAAGCGGGCTGTGGCCGAACATTAAATTGGCCTTGGGTTGGTTGGACCGAGCTACCAACGGCGGCTATCTTACCTATAAGCGCGAGAGCCCGCAAGGACTCGAGAATCAAGGCTGGAAGGATTCGGGTGATTCTGTTTGCCACGCCGACGGACAATTGGCTAAGCCGCCGATCGCTATCTGTGAAGCGCAGGGTTATCTCTATGCGGCTCGGGAGGCGATGTCTCAGGTCGCACGGATACTGAATCACAATGCCCTTGCCGAAAAGCTGCAGCTACAGGCCTCTGAGTTTAAGAAGAGCTTCAATCGTGATTTCTGGATGGTCCCGGAGGAGTTTCCTGCTTTAGCGCTTGATGGTGATGGCCGGCAAGTAAAGGTGATCTCTTCCAATGCCGGGCACTGTATCTGGTCCGGTATACTGGATGAACCCCGAGCCAATCGAGTAACCGACCGATTGCTGTATCAAGATATCGATTCCGGTTGGGGACTTCGCACGCTTTCGTCTGAAGCATCCTTCTACAATCCGATGAGTTATCACAACGGTTCTGTCTGGCCGCATGACAATGCAATTATTTTGGAAGGGCTGCGAAAGATCGGGCGAATCAGGGATGCTCATAAATTGATGTGGTCGATGATGTCAGTTGCGCAGCATCAGCAAGATTTCCGGCTGCCGGAGCTGTTTTGCGGCTTCGAACGGACGGACTGGAGCCGGCCGATTGACTATCCGGTTTCGTGCTCTCCGCAGTCCTGGTCTGCCGGCAGCATCTTTCAGATGCTGACAGCTTGTGTAAATCTTCAGCCCGATGCCATCAATAAAACTCTTCGTATCCTTGATCCATCCTTGCCGGATTGGCTTGAAGGTTTGACTATCAGGAATTTGAAAGTCGGCCAGGCCGAAGTCGATATCTCATTTAACGCGGCAAATGGTCACACTTATTGCCAGATCCTGAAGAAGGTGGGGGATCTGCGCGTCATCATCGAAACTTAAGCAAGTGATCCGAGGTTCCTTTCAATGCGAATTGCACAATTAGCTCCACTTACTGAATGCGTTCCACCGCCTGGCTATGGAGGGTCTGAGTTAGTCGTCAGCTTATTGACCGAAGAGCTGGTCAGTCGTGGGCATGAAGTTACTTTGTTTGCATCTGGCGATTCCATTACGGCTGCTCGGCTGATCCCCTGTGCTCCTGCGGGGCTTCGACGAAGCGGCGATGTTCCAGAGACGCGGTGGACGGCCTATGATATGAAGGCGCTGTTGGTGCTCGAACGCATGGCCGATCAGTTCGATATTATCCATAATCATATGGGGTTCATAGCTTTACCGTTTCTGCGCCAGATCAAGCGGCCGAGCTTGACGACTAATCATAATCGAGTCAGCGATTACTGTGCTGAGATTTTCCTTGAATTCAAAGAGCAAGCGTTTGTTGCAATCAGCGATTCCTATCGGAATCTCAACTATGGCAACGAGCTCAATTACGTCTCAACTGTTCACAATGGCATCGACATCGAAAGCTTCAGATTCGATGAATCCACAAAGCCGAAGCATCTCTTGTTTATCGGTCGTCTCTGTCCAGAGAAGGGAACAGTAGAGGCGATCCATATTGCCAGGCAGTTGGGGTTGCCGATAGTCCTGGCCGGCAAGGTCGACAAAAGAGACAGAAAGTATTTTGAAGAGCAAGTGCGGCCGTTATTGAGCGAACCGAAAGTTGAATATGTCGGTGAAGTAAACTTGGAGCAGAAAGGCGACCTGTACCGATCGGCGATTGCTACCTTGTGCCCGGTTAAATTCGAGGAGCCATTCGGATTAGTGTTGGCGGAGTCTCTCGCTGCCGGTACGCCTGTTATCGCTTTCCGGCGCGGTGCGATTCCGGAAGTTGTATCGGACGGCGAAACTGGTATCGTAGGTAATACCGTGGCTGAAGTTGTGAAACGATTTCCGGAAATTGAGAAAATGAAAAGATCTGTTTGTAGAGAAAGAGCAATTCGGCTGTTTAGCAAGGAGCGAATGACGGACCAATATGAAAAGGTCTA
>JAGVKB010000065.1 GCA_020050835.1 Candidatus Obscuribacterales bacterium
AAAATTGCCTTGGATCAAAAAAGATTAAACCGGCTCAGCGTCTCTTCCCTCGTTAAAAAACACCGCCTCTACTGCTACCCAATATGAATAATCCGGGTTGCCAATATGTACTGTTGCGTATAGTAACTTGGATTTAAACGAAAAGCTTGGGACGCGAGCCAGTTGCTCTCACCAAACGTTCGACCTGCGATAGCCTTCAGCGGGACAACCGCAGGTCGAACGGCACTGGCTTCAACACTCTCTCGATGGTGGTCTAGTGGTCCGGATTGAAGAGCTGGCGGGTCAACGCTACAGACTCAATTCGCCTGCGGACCACTCAGGCTTCGCTGCTCACTCCTGCAACGCGCCGATAGCGATCACAAAGTATGTCATTTCGAAGAAGATGAAGAAGCGCAGAGAGCTATCCGAATCAAAGAGCAGCACTACCAGCGCTATGTTGATCAGAGCCGCGAGCGCGCTCTTCGCGAAGGCTTCCCGGCGCGATTGGAACATCCTGTAAACTCCGAGCGTTCGGTCCCAGAATCGTGAATTGACGGTTGTCGTCCAGAGGACGACAAAACTCGCAGCAATAACGGCTGCGGTAATGGTGTACACGGGCAGGCCGCTCATTCGACACCGTCCATTTCTCCGAGCAGTCACCAGGAACAAGCCGTTAACTTGGGCACGCTTTCTCAGTTCGGAAGGCGCTACCACAAACCGGGCAAGCAGAAAAACTCCCTTCGCATGACGAAAGCGAGGAAGCGGATAAGTTGGGTCGGTTTTGGCTCAGCGATCTAAAAAGACGATTCCGCGATCACTACGGTAGAAACAACAGGAGGACTCTAATCAAGACCGGACTGTTAATTCAAGCAATATTTTTCACTTTTGGACTACCGCATTTTCGACGAGTTTCCAGCCCACCTAGATTGGCTGGCGAATCAAAGCTCGTCTCTTCGAGTTTCCCAGCCGATTGTCATTGCTCCAACTGAAGAGATTCGCCCGACAATCATTATTGGCAATCAAAGCCGATTATCTGGAAATAATCGGCCCGAGCTAGCGCATCGGCTCGGTAGAGTCGGTCGTAGTTTGCGGCATGGACTTCCGTGCCAGTTCTAACGGCTAATTCGGCTTGCCGAGCTCGTGCCGGCCATTGAGACACCCTGGTGCATACTGGGATTGTGGATCGTCGGAAACCAGTCTTCGTAATGCGCTTTTGACGGCGCCAAGAGCAGCAATCCGAGATAGACACAAACCGAAAGTCCAAGGGCGATGTAAAACAGAGGCAGATCCTGGCTGCGTTTTCTTTGCTTTCGCACAGCCGGTTTGCTCTGCTTACCTTCCAAGTGGGAGGAGTAAGCTCGATCAAACAATATTTCTAAAGTGGTTTGTCGCATGGTAAGTAGTTCGGTCATAATTAGGGCGACAGCATATTAAGCCCATTCCACCCGGCTGTCAAGCGGAAATTTGCATTCTTTATGATCTGAGCAAACCAGCGATTGCATGACGGAGGCGGCAATGACCCAGAAGCGAGCGAATACTGACCGAGCAACAGAGCTAGTCACAATCGAAGAGATCCAAGCTGCCCACAAGAGAATTGTCGGCAATTTGGTACCGACTCCGGTGATTCGCTCACAATTTTTCAGCGACCTACTCGACGCCGAGATCTATCTCAAACTGGAGAGTCTTCAGCCCACACACTCATTCAAAGTGCGCGGAGCGCTGAATGCGATTCTGTCGTTGCCGGAGAATCAGCGCCGAAAGGGAGTGATTACCGCCTCCGGCGGCAACCATGGCTTGGGGGTCGCATATGCAAGTCGTGTCGCTGGCATCACCGCTACTATCTACCTGCCGGTAAAAACCCCTGAAATCAAAGTCAAAGCGATCAAGAAGCTGGGCGCTGAAGTAATCATGCACGGAGAAGCTTGGGATGAGGCCAATTTTGAGGCTCTATCGCTGGCAGCCGAGCAAGGCAAGGCCTATATCCACCCGTTCGACGATCAGTCCGTGATCGCCGGACAGGGCACCATTGTCTGCGAGCTGGTCGACCAGGTTCGACAGCCTGACCTGATTGTGGCATCGATTGGAGGCGGTGGACTGATTTCAGGGATCATCTCTGCGGCCAATCAACTCCTGCCGGCCACAGAGATAGCTGGAGTCGAGACTGCAGGAGCGGACTGCATGAGCCGAAGCGTCGAATCCGGACAAATCGTGGAGTTGCAGGCGATCGGGTCAATTGCCGATAGTCTGGGTGCCAAGCGCACCACCGAACGCCTATTTCAAATAGTGCGAAACCACGCATCGCAGCTCGCAACCATCGACGATGCATCGACAGTGCAAGCCAGCCTGGATCTCCTAACGCAAGAAAAGGTTCTCGCCGAGCCCGCAGCTGCTTGCTGCCTGGCGGCGCTGGTCGAACGTAAACTCTCGTTTGCTCCCGGCGCCACTATTGTTGTAGTGCTGTGTGGCGGAAACATCGGTCTCGATAAGCTGCTTTACTGGCAGCAGGAGTTCCTGATCTCCTGAGAGCCGCAAAATATCTCCGCGATATCACCGCTATGAGAGCAAGCACATCGCCAGACTCTCGCCAAGCCGCGCTAGGCACGAGGGTCGATACAGCACACATAATTTCTCTAATCAATCCAAAAATCAACAGGCAATAAACCTTTGGCAGCGGCGTCGACTCAACCGCTCGCCATGGTTTCACCGGCTTGTTGAATCATTCTATTTTTAATGGATTAACCATACCAGTAGCCATTAGGCTGTTTCTGTCTTATCAGAACTGATTCCACACCGAGCAGAAAGCCGCAAAGTCAATCGCCTTAACTACTCCCCACTATCTCGATGTCCGGCTCGGCAGCAGCTTCTGTCTAACTTGACCGAAAGTTTCTCCTTGGCACAACCAAGAAATTCTTCGCTTCGGCTCCCACAGCATCACACGCAAAGCTGACCATACCAACAGCTTGTGTCGCTCTAACAGATGGCGGAATTCAAAGTCCGCCTGGAGGTCATATTCATGGCAGATACTCCTCGTCAAGAACCGGCTGGACATCTTCTATGCGCCGGCTCCTACAGAGAGATGGGGTTTACGCAGGGACAAAAACTGAAGGAAAAGATCGGGCAGACGATGGCAGTTTGCCTGGAGGACGAAACGTTTCGCCTGGGACGCCCATGGTGGTTGCCGACCTGGTTGATGGTCTGGATGGGTAAAAGGCGAGCGGCTCGCATGCTGTCCAAACCGCTTCGCCGCGACTTCCCCGAGATGCACGACCGTCTGGAAGGCTTGGCCGAAGGAGCCGGGCTCGACTTGCGCTTGGCATATTTCTGCAACGCCTTCGAATCAATTCTGGCATCCGTCAGCGATCGAGCTGCCGTGCCGCTGCCAGCTTGTTCAGCAGTCGCCGCCCGAGGCAAGCGGTCGGTTACCGGCGAGCCGATTATCGTGCGCAACTTCGACTATGTTCCGGTGCTCCGGCCGTTCCTGATTGTGCGCGAAGATCGCCCGCGCGACCGCTATCGCTCGCTTCAGTTCACGGCTGCCACCACCTGCAGTGCATTCGACGGACTGAACGAGCACGGTCTGTGCATCACCTACAATTACGGACACACTGTCGACGACTCTGCGCCCACCGGCACGATTTCGATGCTGATTACAGAAGCGCTCGAACGCTGCAAGACGGTCGAGCAGGCAGCCAGGCTAATCTCATCTCGTCCGCGCTGGGGCGGAGCAATTTTGATGCTGGCCGATGCGCAAGGAGACATCGCTTCACTCGAGCTCTCCTCGACTCGGGCGGCTTTGCGCCGACCAAAGGCCGGCGAAGATTTGATCTTGCACACCAACAAGTTCCATAGCACTGCGATGCAGCAAGTTCAGGTTCCGGAGCAGTCGATCTTCACACCGACCGCCCATGAGTCGCTCCGCGGGCACCGCGTGCTGGAATCAGCAGAACTTCGATATGATCGACTGGCTGAGCTACTCGACAACTCGTGCCCGCTCACCGTCGAACAGCTCGTGGCAGTAATGTCGGACCACGGCAAGGATAAAGCACCAAGCCAAACGACGCCGTGCGTGCACGGTCCGTACGCGGCAACGATCGCCTCGCTGCACTTCCTGCCTCGCCAGCGCAAGATGCGAGTCGATTTCAACTACACTTGCCAAGCCAAGTTCCAGGAGCTGACACTCTAGTTTGCGGAGAGCTACCCGATAGTCGTTCGAATAAAGATGCAGAGAAGCCTAGCCCAAAGCTAGCCTCTCTGCATCTTTATTGAAGCACCGGCGCAGCCACAAGATTGCCTTTCGACTTGGCAGTGCAAACAGCATCTGCAAAACCTCCGGCTGCTGTCTCAACGCTTGATCAAAAATTTTGCTTATACTATAGCATTTAATATTGGCAAAACGAGAGAAAAGAATCTTGCTTCTAGCACGATTCCTTCCTCGCTGGCCGCTGGTAGCAAACCTATCTCAACCCTTCGATCCGTCTTTCTTGTGAACGCTGCTTAACTGCGCTGATCAGATGCCGTCACACCAGGCAACGGACTGCAAGGAGGAGATCGTCACAACTGTGATGACCACTTCCTTGAGTCCGTCGCCTGGCGCAATCAGCGCTTGCAAGCACAGCAGAACCCGCTGAAGGTCTTGGCGAAATCTTCGACCGTGATACAGAAGCAGTTGTCGTCCATGTCGCCTTCACGCCACCATGTTCCATTGTTGACGTTCTTCTGCTCGTCGGCAGACAGTCCGGCTTGATCGCGGATGGTAATAAAGCCGTACTGAGAAGTATGCTTGCCATCGCCCGACTTCTTGCCGGGCCGATAGTCGATGATGCTCGCCTCATGCGCTCCCCCATTCTTGTACACGGTCGCTGGGATCTTGTTGTCACAGATCGCCTGCTTGAGCCTGTCGTGTACGATACTTTCATCACGCGCTTCCAGGAACGGACCGATCAAAAACCTCTGCGCGAAGTCGGTCATCGAGCCGAGATACTTGCGCAGGTGTTCTTCGTCGAACCCCCAGAGATGTTGCTCGAGCTTGAACCGCGTGGGGTCGATCATCATCTTTAAACCGTCGCTGTTCAGTGAGCCTTCGTCGGTGAGGTCTTCAGCCAGCTCTCGCTCGTCGAGCTTGAAGTAGATTCGCTGAACAAGCCGCGTACTTGGATGAGCTTTCAGATACTCGCCATAGGCGCGCACCAATACCGCCACCCAGATACCCGAGTCCGTCTGGACTTCGTTAATCATCAAGGCGGCATCAGTGAGCTCATCGACAACATAGCGCTCCTGGGGAGCGCCGGCGAACGCGACGGTGAAGGTGCGCACACCGCGCTTGTCCAAGCCGTTGTCCTGAATCATCTTGCGCACTTCCTCCGGTGCGCGGGCGGACACTGAGCCGATGCCGGAGAGGAGATAACAATTGCCTCGCCCGACCTGCCCGACCGCACGCATTTTCTTCAGGCTCTCAGCATCGCTGCCGGACGGGTACAGCTTGCGATTGACCTTGCCGAGAAAAGCGCGCGCGGACTCCATCTGCTCGTCCACCGCATCGGCGAGAGCTTCCGGCTTGAGCGTCCTGTCGAACTGTTCCAGGTCGAGCAGCGTGACACGCGGAACTTTCTCGGAGACGTTGGAGACTTTGCCGGCCGGTGGGGTCTTGGCGAAGTCACTGAAGCGCAGGCGCAGAACATAGAGCGCATGCGCCTCACGACCCTTGATGGTGTGGTTCGTGAGAGCACGGTCAACGTCGCCCTTGGTGAAGTACCCTTTGTTGGTCGTGTCCAGCCGGTCATAGATGGACTTGACCAGGGTAAAGAACTCCTGACATTGACGCTTGGCCGGCGGCTGCTGAGCCGCCGCCACGGTCTGGCCGAAGGCCGAGAACAGAACAGCAAACGTCAAGATTGCCGGCAAGACTACTGCAACGAGCTTTCTCATCTGCAGCTCCTTATTTGAGGGCGGAGCGACCTCTGAGCTCAAAGGTCGCTCCGGAAGTGAAACTCGCAACCAGCCTACGAAGCAGGTTGCGTTGCAGGCACACCGATTCGATCGCCGGACTCGCAGTCGATTGAGCGCGATCCTAGTCGCGTCGCTCAATTACGAATCAGTTTCGTCCGGCTCCGTCAGGTCATCCTCGCCCGCTCTGCGCACGCGAAGCCCGGTGACACCCCAGTTGCCGTAGGTGTACATCGGGTCCTTCAGCGCACGCTTGGGAGCGATCGTGATCACGTCGCAGTTGTGCGGATTGTGCAAGGCATTGAACTGTTCCACCGACAGGTGGAAGAATCTCATGACCAGACAGCGAATGGTCATGCCATGAGTGACGATCAGGACGTTGGGAGCGTCCCGGTTGAAGAGCCAGCGAACGAAGCGATACGGCCAGGACAACACCGCATAAAGCGAGCTGTTGCTCGCGTTGATGCTCAGCTTCTGCTGCCGGTGCCGCTTGAGCTGGCGCCACAGACTGTCGAGAAAGCTGGAGGCGCGGTCGAAACAGTCGGCTGGTGATTCGCCGCCTTCGAAGCGGTAGTAAAACCAGCCAAACCGCTTTCGCAGCGGCTCTTGCTCCAGATAGCTGCGAGTGCCGAGGTCGACTTCACGCAAGCGACTGTCCTCGTGAATCGTAACCAGCGGCTTTCCTTCTTCGTCGACCAGCCCGGCGCCGGCGAGGATTTGATCCAGCGTCTGGCGGGTCCGCCGAAACGGAGAGCGGTAGATTACGGCATCGCGCACGAAATCGGCGCCAAGGACCGAGCCCAGATCGCGCGCTTGAACGAGACCTCGCTCGGTCAGCGGGATTCGGAAGTCGCCGACCTCGCTCGGGTCGATCTCGCCGGCGTTTGATTTCGATTCGGCGTGACGCACCAGTTTGATGATCATCGCACTCCTCCTTTCACAAAGTTACGAGCAATCTGGCTACCTGCCCGGTTGCTCGTTGGTAAATGTGTTTGCTTTAGAGCGCGCCCAGACGCAGATGAATTGCACCCCATCCCGAGAGTCTCGGGCGCGGTGCGTTTGCAATAGTCATCTGCGTCTTGGCTTTAGCTAATCGGTTAAGCTTGTTTGATCTGATCGGTTGAGGAACTGTTCCTCACCGTAGCTAGAATTGCTGCTTTCAAACAAGCTGCTTTGTGAAGGATTAAGCTAGGTAACTTGTTCGGTTTGATGCTCCATAAGCCTTTAGCACAGTTAACCAAAGGGCTAACAGACTTGTATCGCCCGCCGTTTTGCGCAGTATCCGATCGCGGATCAGCCACAGACAGGGCAACTAATCCGGACGAAAGGAGATTAAATTAGTCCGTCTTAAGCATGCACAACTAGCGCAACCTGCAATTCAATTTCGCTCAGGTTCAAAACTTATGCCCAAACAGAAATGCACTGTAGCAACGATCGACAGCTCCATTTTCGTGATTTACGCCTGACAGCAGCGCCAGCACCATTTCGTTGCAAACTGATGATTCTAATCCTTTGAACGCCAGCAAAACCGCAACAGTCGTTTGCTTCGAGTTTTCATTTGGCTAAGGTGAAAACAATCAGACACCCTTCGCGCCTCTTACAAGCTGCCACTCGAATCCAATCTACTAGGCTCTTGCAACCTCACGTTGCATCTCAATTCGAGATGCGGAGGATTGCAGCGTAAGCCAACCGAGAGCAGCCCCCTCGAAAGGAGTGAGCATGTACACCGTTCTCTATGCAGTGGTGGCACTGTACTTCCTGGTTGCCATCGGACTGGGATTGCTGATCGGTCGCTGGCTGGGAAGCGAGCTGGTCGCTCTCTTGAGCCTGGGCGCAGGCGCCATTTTCGCGTCAATCACGCTGGGGCTCCAAGCAGACGGCGCCCCTGCCGTCTTTCCTGTGGTCTCGGCCGGGCTTGCGACCTTCCTGGTTACGAGCGGACTGCAGTACTACCTCGGTGACGAGCACGACTTAAAATGAGGCTGAAAGCGTTGCTCACGGTCCGAACCTGAACACCGGCTCGGACCAGCGCCGCGAAATCACTGCCTTCGTAGATTTACGAAGACGAACTACGCCACCGCTAGTAGTACCATGCTCGTGATGGACTCACCTAGCGAAAGAGCGCTAGCCACAACGCGTTGTCCGCCCCGGATTTCGCAGAGCTTGATGCCCCAACGCCTCTAAATAGTGCATCTTCAGGGATCACTTGCACGCTGAGCCACCGGTCTTAGCCGCTCTAGTCACGTTAGGCGAAATCAGACCGGCAGGCTAGGATGTGGCACATCATCTACGCCACCTTCCTCCGAGAGTATAGCCAGAACCCGAGAAACATCACCGCTACGAGCTACAAATTCCCGCTTGCCTGCAAGTCTGGCAATACGCCCAATCTGGCTGCGGTTTGCTTGACGAAAATCGCTCAATTGCGGCTGCAAGGGTGGCAGAGATGGTTCTTAAGAAGGCCGGACGTTCCGCCCTTCGACCGCTTGTTCCTCAGCAGGAACGAGTCAATCACTCGGTGCTATTCGCTGATCTGCACCGAGTGAAATTCAAGGAGGTTCACGATGCCATGGCCTTAAAGGTATGTTCTCCGGTAGAGGCAGCAGCTAAATCGCCTGCTGCGGCAACCGGAGTAAAATCCAATCTGTTGTCCGCGATATTCGACTAGGGACAGCGATTGGTAGGGCGCAGCTTCGCCCGGGCTCCAAGCCAAAGGCAACCGCCGAGCGCTCAGCCGACTCCGTTGGAAGTTGGCGAGGCACAACACTGTAAGCTTGGTCCGATTGGTCCGGACTGAGCGGTCAGGTGTTCCAACAAAAGCAAAACAGTTTTCGGAGTGGAACTGTGCTGCTCAAAACAAGCCTCCGGCTCTCGCATCGAGGCAGTGCACGGCTTCCGGTGCAAGCAGAGTCCAATTGAGGTAGGGCTCTGCAGAGCGTGCTCTCTGTAAACTTAGCAATTTTGCCAACTAATCCAAAACAAGGCAAAATTGCAGTAATGCTAAATCTATTTTGGGCGACAAGCCGCTGGGTCTACCTCTAGATGGCGGCGGCGACCGGCAATCAGATTGTTACTGAAAGCCGGTCTTGAGTCGAGTCACCGGCCTTTGAGGCTGGTGTTTCGGCGGTGCGCGCGGTTGTCGACCCCGTCGGCAACCACTCAGGCGATCCCGGTGATCGACTGAAAAAACTGCGAGTGGCGCTCGCACCCGTTGATAACAACGACGGGCAAGCCCGAGTATGAATGCGGATTACCGGACCAACAAGTCCGCAATTAGCGCTGCCTGCACCGACGAGCAGGGGCAGCGAGGGCAGAGCCGGGGAGGAAATTCTAGGCGGCGGATTCTCCTGCCGCGACAAACTCCTCTGTAGCTACAACCAAACACAGGAAGAAAGGCATCTCTCAGTTCTTGACCGGGCAGACAGCCTACTTCTCTGAGCAAGTATGGAGCCTCATCCACCGCGATTTTCGGTGGAGAGGCTCCGAACTTGCTTACCTACGAGTCAACCACGCCTCCCCACACGCCAGGCTCTCTTGGCTAGAACTCTTACCGCAAGGAGGACGCCTGATGAGCAGCAATCGACGCAAAAGCAAGAAGGTCGCCTTCCTTCTCAATGAGAATGGCCCAGTTACCGCGGCCGATCTGGGAGGAAAAGGTGCCGGACTGGTGGAGCTTACGCAACTGGCAGTACCAGTTCCGCCAGCCTTTACTGTCACAACTTCCGTCGCCCGGGCCTTCAGCCAACACGGCTGTTTGCCCCTGCGGCTGGCACGGCAGCTCCGGTGGGGAATCGCCGGGCTCGAACACCAGACCGGAAAGCGCTTCGGCGACGCGCAAAGACCGCTGCTGGTCTCCATTCGCTCCGGTGCGGCGGTGTCTATGCCGGGAATGATGGACACTGTGCTCAATCTCGGGCTAAATCCCGATACAGTCCGCGCCCTGGGCGGACATTCCGGCAAGCGGTTCGCCTGGGACTCTTACCGGCGCTTCCTTTCTATGTTTGGCGAGACCGTGTTGGGAGTCTCGCGCCACCGCTTCGAATCCACTTTGTCCGAGATCAAGACACGACGGGCCTCGAGCTCGGACGAAGTGCTCGGTCTCGAAGCGCTTCAGGAAACGTGCAACCGTTTCCGGCTCATAATCGAAGGCGAGACCGGAGCGCCAGTGTGCGACTGCCCCTGGCAGCAGCTTCAACAAGCCGTGGCGGCTGTAATCAAGTCGTGGAACAATCCGCGCGCCAGGACTTACCGGCAGGTCAACGGCATCTCGCATCACCTCGGCACAGCTGTGAACATCCAGTCGATGGTGTTCGGCAACCGGGACAACAACTCAGGCACCGGAGTTGTCTTCAGCCGCAACTGCGTGACCGGCCAGCCGGGGCTTTGGGGAGAATTCCTGGTCAACGCTCAGGGGGAAGACATCGTATCTGGTGCCAGCACTCCTCGCCCGATCTGCGAACTCAAGGCTTTGCACCCGCGCCTTTACGGCGAGCTCGAAGCGATCGTATGCAAACTGGACGATCACCGCCGCCAGGTGGTAGACGTCGAGTTTACCTTCGAGTCGGGAGCGCTCTATGTGCTCCAAGTGCGCAACGCCAAATTGGCTCCGGAAGCAGCCGTAACAGTCGCCACCCACCTGGTTTGGGACGGCAGGGCAAGCAAGGATGAGGTGCTGGCA
>JAGVKB010000123.1 GCA_020050835.1 Candidatus Obscuribacterales bacterium
GAACATGGACGCCTTGCGAAGCAAGCCGTAAGGGAACATGGACGCCTTGCGAAGCAAGCCGTAAGGGAACATGGACGCCTTGCGAAGCAAGCCGTAAGGCAGGATAAAGGCGGCTTGCCAATAGCGTCAATACGCCAGCAATACTGTGGTTTGAGCCTTTCCACTCAGCGACTGGAGGCGCGTTATTTAATGCTTGACATCGGGAACATATCTCCTGGTGGCACTTTATATAGTTTCCTGGAGTATCGCCTATGCCGAAGCTTGATCGAAAAAGCTTGCTCACGACGAGATTAGCACAACCCGACATGATCAGATTCCGTGAGCTGGCCTTAGCTCAAAAGAAGCCATACACGGAGCTGGTTCGGGATGCGCTCTTGTTTTACATGAATCATTTGGAGCAAGCAAAAAAGGACGAGATTGAGAGTATTTATGCGCAGCAGCTCAAGGCAAGCACTAATAGAATCTGCGGGCTGATGGCTAAGACCGGAATTGAGGTTCACGCAATTATCGAATTTCTGAGGCGCATGGACGGCGGTCCGGAATTGGTTCAAGACTGTTTGGCTTTAGCCTCGAAGAGGCTAGACAAAGGTCTTGAGCGGGAAGCAGAAAAGGTCAAAGAGCAAATGAAGAAGGTTGTTAGTGCGGGGGAATAGACCATGGCCGCGCTGCGCTCAGTGGTTAAGCACGCGTACTTGACCGGCAAAGATAAGGGCGTGGGCCGAGCCCAGGCTCATGTTCGGTACATCCAATTTCGCGGTGGCAAGGACAAGGACGAGGAACCGCGCAGCTTTTTCAACTCTGTGCGCGATGACATCACCGGCCGCGAAGTTGCCGGCGCAGTAAGCGATCAGAATCCACGCGGTACGGTTATGCACAAGCTGATCTTGTCGCCGGGTGTCCAGGGCGCCGATGTGAAAGAGTATTGCCGCGAAGTCATGTCTGACTTGTCATCGAGGAAGGGGCTGGATCTGGAGTGGTACGCGGTTAGGCACGACAACACCAATAATCCGCATGTCCATATTGTCGTCATGGGCACTGATGAAAACGGGCATAAGGTCCGGCTCACGAAGGAAGACTATACGAAAATCAAAGAGGCCGGTGATCGTTACCTTGAGCGTAACCGGCTACTGGACCGAGAAGAGAAAGAGAAGGAAAAGGACAAAGACATAGACATAGACATAGACCAGGACGAACGGAACCCGGTTAATAGGTTCGTTGATGCTCTGAAGGTGGCAGCTAGGGAGTTTTCGCGCTCTATGGAACGCGATGCCGGCGGCGAGAAAAAGCCAGAGACGAAATTCGAACAACGTCGGCGGGAGAAAGACGAAGAGCGCCAACAAGAGATAGCCGCGCTGGGTGAGACTATCGACCTGGACGAGTATTTAGCAAAGCAGGCGGCAAAGGAAGAACGCCAGCAAGCGAAGAAAGAGAAAGCCTGGAAGGAGTATTGCAAGCCAATTAGTATCGATCACGAGAGCGAAGAGCCGAAAACTTATGACCGCTCAAGCAGTTTCAAGAGCCTGCGGGAGTTGGAGAAAGACTACCAGGACAGGGATGTCCAGGTGCGCAGCTCGATGACCGAGGCGGATCATACGCGGCTTAATGACTGGATCAAAGAGAAGTTCAGGGACGAAAGGCGGATCGAGAATAAGGCGGCAAAGCTCGAAAATATCGACGTGGAGCTAGACGGAGAGGCTAAAGGCAGTTGGTCTAAAGCAAGCTCGTTAGAAGACCTTCGGAAGCTGGAAGCGCTGAACGATAGAGGGGAAATCTTTCTTGACGAGGCCGAAAAGAGAGCTCTGGCAAACTGGACGAAGGACCAGGAGCTAAAGCAACCAGTCAGAATCGAGTTAGAGCCGGGATCTGAGCCGGTTGTCTATGACCGGGAAGATTCAAAGGAATCGCTGCAGTTTCTTGCCAGGGAGTATGAGAAGGGCGAGCAGTGGGCGAGAGAGAACCTGAGCAGCAAGGACTATCAGAAGATAAAAACGTGGATCGTTGAAAAGGACAAGTCGAAGGAGCCTGAGAAACAGCCGGACGAGAAAGAGGCTCGCCTAAAGGTTGGCAACAAATTCGTCAGCAAGGACATGGATGCAGAGGCGCTAAGAACCGCCCGCAATGACCTGGAGAAGTCACCGGAGCAGCACACCGAAGATATAGAGCGGTTGGACCGCTGGATAAGCACCAGGGAGCAGGAAGAAACTAAAGATCCCGCAAAAAAGGAATACTCACCCAGGAGAAAACGAACGGCGAAGGAGAAGAGCATGGATCGCGCTGTCCGCGTTGATCGCATGGAGCGCTGGAGCAATTATCACAAAGAGAAATCCGAACAGCGAGAGCACCTAGAAGGGCAGAGGGAAAACCTGAAGGAGCAAAAGCGGACGCTCAATAAGTACGAGAAGGAGCGCGAGACTGTTGACGGTGAATACTCGGAAATCTGGGGAGTTGACAAGTCGGCAATTGCGGCTGGATCTATGGGTGCGGCTTCCGGGGGTGCCAGACCGCTGGGTGTAAAGCAGTTTGTGAAACTGGTGTCGCAGGCGATCAAGCAGCATCAAATGGAAAGGGAGCAACGGACAGCAAAAGAGACGCAGATACGGCTAGAAAACAACCTCACTGAAGACCAGAAGACCGAACCGAAAACCGAATCTAAGGACCTGCCCAACGAAGAGACAAAGAAAAACAAGATTAAGCCGCTGGGTACCGAACGAGAAGACCCGCTGAAAGACCGGAAAGAGGTGGCAAAGGATGATAACGCTGCTCTGGAAAAAGAAACTGGTGCCTTAGAGCAGGACGTCAAGAATAGGAAGAAAGCAGAAAATGACAGAGATCCCAGACCAGACCGGGAAGATCGCCAAGACCCGTTCAAGTACGATCCATGGGGGCGCTACTAATGGGCAGCTTCAAAACCATAGTTCTGACGGATATTCCAGCGGCCAACCTAGCCGACATAGTGAACACATCTATTCGGCAGGCTGGCTGGGAGCCGCCCTTTGTCGATGATGAACACAGTACCGCGACGGCCAATCGAAATTTGTCGGAAAACGTACTGGGCAAGATGTGGCATTACAGATATCGTGCCGTTTTTCGCTGGGTGTCAATGGAAGAGTTTGCGCCGATGATCCAAAATGCCGGCCAAAACTCTTTCTTGAGGATTACTGATGGGGCGCTGGTTCCGATCAATCCAACAACCATCTGGACGCAAGCTGACCTGTTGGAACTTAGACATGGATCGGCGCTCGAGATCGAGATTGCAGAAGACAGCTATCCTCATACAGATTACCAATGCGGCGAGAGATTCAACATTCTAATCGGGGCAATTTGGGCAAATTCGAGAAGGCTAGTCCAATCGCTGAACAAGCGAAAAGAGGACAAGGGCGCACGTTGGGCAAAGCACGAAGAGCTGCAAGAGGCTGGCTATGTTCAGGGTCAGGGTAATGATAGAAGCCTCATCATAAGCTCTGCTGGCGGTAGCTACTTAAGGTTGACTGAAGCGGACACTAATCGTCACGCTTTGGTCTGCGGACCAACTGGAACCGGCAAGACGACAGGAATATTTGTTCCGAATTTGATAGAGCGTCTGGGCATATCCGCGATTGTAACGGAAGCAACAGGCAGCAAGGGGCGCGCCGATTTGTATCAAAAAACTGCTGGTTACCGGGCAGCGAAAGGGCATGCCATCTATTATTTCAATCCAGACGATCTAAAAAGCGATCGGATCAATCCACTCGATCGCGTGCATACATATCGTGACGCCAGGCGCATTACTGAAGTGATTATGCAGTCAACCACGCTGTCGACGCATCGGGGCGATCAAACCTGGGATATGGCTGAAAGGCTGCTCTTAACCTCGCTCATTTTGCATAGTGTAGGCGAGCGAGAGGAAGGTAATTGCAACCTGGGCTATCTGTTGAAGCTGCTCAACAAGGGTGCGGAAGCACTAGGGCCGATACTGCGGGAAAGCAACATAGAAGAGGCTAGGGAGGCGTATCACGGTTTTCTGAACAACTCAACTGAGGCTTACAGAAATCTTGTCGCCGGCGGGCTGATTACGCGCCTGGACCTTTGGAAGCAACCAAGGATAAAAGCTTTGACTGAAGCTACAGACATTGACTTTGAGGCGATGGCCGAGCAGTTGTTCACCTGGTATCTGGCTACGCCGGCAGACAAACCGGAGCTTAAGCCGCTAGCTGCGCTGATCTTCAACATCGCCTTGGACGTAATTGGTAATTCTCAATTCAAGCATGGCGTTATGTTGATGCTCGATGAATTTACTAACTTTGGCTATGTGCGTG
Source organism: Candidatus Obscuribacterales bacterium (assembly GCA_020050835.1). Classification (GTDB taxonomy): domain Bacteria; phylum Cyanobacteriota; class Vampirovibrionia; order Obscuribacterales; family Obscuribacteraceae; genus JAGVKB01. The sequence continues at coordinate 4,296 of JAGVKB010000123.1, forward strand.
GGATGCCACAGAAACTTAGCATTATTCGACATGACAAGATCCCGTGTGTTCTGGGAATTCAGGATTATATTCAACTTGAAATGCTTTACCAGAAGGAAGCACCGTTGTTCTTGAGTCAACCAGGAACGCGGGTTTTCTTTAGACCGAACGACCAGCAGACGGCGGAAAGAATTAGCAAGGGACTGGGGATTGTCGAAGAGAGGAGACGTAAAATTACAAGCTCAGGGCAGATCCACGAAGAAAGGGATCGCTACCCACTATTGAGTCTCGATGAATTGCTGAATCTGAACCCGGCGCAGCTAGTTGCATTTACGCCGAGAACCCGACCGGTGCTGACAAAGGCAATTAGCTGGCAGGATTACATCAAGGAGACGAACGAAACAGAATACGCGCCGCCGGAGCGGCGAACGCTCGAAGTAGACGAACAGCTTACCAGACTAGACAAGCCGAAGGAGCAGGACAAGAAGAAAGCTGAAGCGCCGCCGGCACAGACACCGGAGCCGGTAAAGCTTGCAGCCCTGCCACCAAAAGTATTGCAAAATCCGCTGTTATGGAGCAAGGAGATCAGGATCGAATGGGCGCCACAAAGCGGCTATCAGCCGAAGACGTACACGCCGCATAGCCCGCTGAGTGATCTTAACCTGATCATCTATGCCTTTGAAAACAAAGATACGGATGCGCGCAAATACATGACTGACACCGATTACGAGAGGGTTTGTTCTTGGATTGAGGCTCGGGAAACATCAGAAGTAATTGACCCTGTAGAGGGGGAAGAATCACCGAAACCAGTGGCTAAAGCGCAAGGTCACGACCCGGCAGTTGCAGCAGTTACACAAAACCTTGAGACAAAGGAAAAACCAAATCAATACGAAGCCCAGGCAGATGACGAATTTATGGGGGCTTGGGGATAGCCGGGCGTAATCGGCGGTCAGCGAGGGTACATATTACCTGAAAGCCATATTGGGGGACAGTTGCCATGTTTTCCGAAACCGTTGTTGTTGAGCCATTTCTGGTTTCACTGTCATTGCCAGAAGCATACGGACTGATTGAAGAGGCTATTAGGGAGCGCAACGCTCAATGGCCAATGCAGCAGTATTCGATATTGCCCGGCGATCAATCACGTGGATTGCAACGCTTTCAAGCTACGGTCAGAGGATTAGGTGATCCGGCCTTAGAATCTCAGGTTGCCTTCAAGAACGCACAGGCTGAAGCAGCGCTTAGAGGTTCGGCTATTTCAACTAGCTTCAATAATTACAAAGATTGGGTTACTACCATATCTTTGACTGCAGTAGTCAATGCGCAGGGACCGAATAGCGCAATCCAATTGCAGTATGAGATAGCAGCCAACAAGGTAATTGACTTGGTTTACAAGGTAACCAAAGTTCAGGCGATTGTGGAAGATACATCAAATGCCATTCACAGTAAATTGGGCAGCATCTCAGGAGCACAGCTATATAATGCTGCGACTGCAGCTATGCAGCACGGCGACTATCAGCGCGCTCTCACAGCGATCAGCAACGCTATCACTGAGTTTCCGCATGATCCTGATTTCTACTGTATCCACGGTATGCTGCTAACTGCAGTCGGGCAGCCGGACAATGCAGAACTTGCATACAGGGTCGGGCTGGACTTGGCCCCGAGATACTGGCGCTTGTGGTTCAACTTGGGTTACTTCTACCTTGAATCAAAACGCTATCCCGATGCAAAAACCGCATTCAGTAGCGCTTTACCGATTTGTGATGATCCGGAAACCGTTGCTGAAATTCGCCAATATTTGTCCCTGATCGAAGTGGAAAGCCGGCAGGTGCAGCCATCACAACAGAAGGCTGCCCAAGACCTAATGCAGAAGTTTGAACAAGAGTTGGAGATAGCCATTGTGCCAACTCAGCAGAATGCGGCAGAAGACCTGATACAGAAGCTTGAGCAGGTTGTTACCGAAGTTCGATTGCCTAACGGCAAGGTCCTTAATGCCGATAGCAGCCTAACAGAGGTCGGAGATGTTTACGATGCGCATAAGAAAGGCTTGCTTGATTTCAATCCTCAGGAATTACAGGCGTTGATGGGCTGGCGGCAAAAGAAGGCTCAAGAATATGCCGCAGAGATAGCCATGAAGCGCCAAGGGAAATAGACTTGTCCAGGAGCGATCTGGATAAGGCGATTTTGATGCCGGCAAGGATAATACAATTGGTGGCAGTTTCAAAATAGGTCAAAGTTAGATGCTTAAACCGTCTAGCCCGGTCCATCAACTTGAAGTGATTGATCATGATGCGTTTCTGAGAAATTGTCAGCTTGTCAAGCCGGATGCACTGATAAATGGCGTTTACGAGCTGCACGAAATTCTTGCCGAGCGCTGGTCCGCTGTCATACCTCAGCTTTGCAGAAATCAAAGAGAAGCGCTAACAGATTGCTTGCAAGCAATTAGAAGGGAGTTTCTTTTCGGCTGTTTGACTTGCCTTCGGGCTCATTCAACCGATGGAGAAAACTACCGCCGGAAGGCGATTGAATTTTGTGCTTTTGGAATTCAAATGATTCGATTTCCGCTATCGTCCAAAGTGTGGTTAGAAGCCCTCAAGAGCAAGACCAAATATCGCAGCTATAAGAACATGTTCAAAGTCATGACCGTGCTCAAAGATGTTGCGGATACCGGAATAGAGCTGTCAATGCTCTATGAGGAGCTTTGCAAGGAAGTACATGCTTCACCTTATGCCATCAAAACACAGACAAGGATTTACGTTGATGAGAAAGGCCAGCGTCTCAATTACTTGAACTACCATGACGATTACAACGAAGACGAACGATGCGCTTTAGCGCAACGATTTGTCACCGGCATCGAGGCCGACTTTTTCACTATTTTGACTTTCGCCACAGCGATGCGCATGCAGTTCCCCGATCTGGATATGTCGAGATGGAATGAAAAGGTACAAGCATTTTTAGAGCTTCTGGAATCGGAAAAATCCAGAATAAAAGATGTCCGTTAAGTCGCGAGACACCCGAGATCAAGCAGGTGGAACGATCTGCATATGCACCACATATCCCAAATCGCCACAGGGTCGCAGTTTCAAGCTTGCCAAGAAACGAAATTTCTGTATAGTGATACTTAACAGGACGACGGAAAAAGCACAATGACTACTCAGCAAATTATCGAAAATGCACAAAGGCTTGAGCTCCAGCAACACTTTGCCTCAGCCTTAAAGTCCAAAGCGGCGAAGGATTCGAGACTGAATACCGACCAAATAACCGGTTACACGGCTGGAGCATTGCTTTGTGGACAAAACCTCTGCTCGTTCACTTCAGACAATACCAACATGCTCATTTACTTTTGCAAGCAGGGTGAGCTGCAAGCACGCCGGGACTATCCGGACATGCACGTGCAATCAGTGCCAATCAACGGCTCAATGTGCTGGCAGGACCTGAGCGGTACGCAATACAGCTCTGAAGAGCTAGCCCAATACTGCTGCGACAGACTTTTTAGAGCCGGATAGACGGGCCCGCCCGGCCCCAAAATGAAACATACTCTGTCGGACGCTGCTAGCCTAGCCAGTCTCGCAAGCCCATCCAGCCTTTGCCCTTGTATGTCTTTGCTGGATTTGTTGGAATTTCTGAAGGTTTCTTACCAGAAGCGCAGTACTCTGTCCACGCAGCCAGGTTCTGGAGTTCTAGTTTTCGCACGTATGCCCGTGCCTTCTTAAAGCTCCAGAATTGTTTGTTCTTGTTTGCAATTCTGCCTGTGCCAAGCCAGTCGCCATAACCCGTCCATCCTTGGTCTTGATAGACCTGCCATGGATTACCAGGAATGTAACTTGGCCTCTTGCCTGAACGGCAATACTCTTTCCACTGTCCCTGGTTTTTGAGTCCTAACTTGTGTATGTATGCACGTGCTTCTTCGAATGGAAGATATCGCCTAAGCTGACTGGCGACAACGTCAGTACCAAGAAAGTGCCCCCAAGAATTCCAAACTTCCTTGTACGCTCGATCTGGATTGGCGGGAATATCCTCCGGCCTTTTGTGCGTGCGCCAATAGTCTCTCCATTCGGTGGAACTCTTGATTCTCAGCTTTTGTGCATAATCCATTGTTTCTTCATACGTCCGGTATTTACGGTGGAAACTAGCGATTGAGCCAGTACCGAGCCAATCTCCCATGCTGATCCAACCTTGGTCCTTATAAGCAAGCCACGGAGCTTTCGGAATATCTTTTGGTCGGTCATCGGAACGGCAGTATTTTTTCCATTCGTCTGTATCTGCCAATTTGAGAGTGTGTACGTAAGCACGCGCGTCCACAAAATTTCTGAAGCTTTTGTATTGTCGTTCTGTTCCGAGCCAGTCGCCCACGCCTTTCCAGCCGTCGGTTTTGTATGTGCTTGACGGAGTAGCCGGAATGTCGTCAGGCTTGTTGCCCGACTGGCAGTACTCTTTCCATTGTTCTTGACTCTTGAGTCCCAACGCCCTGACAAACGCCCTTGCATTATCAAAAGGTCGGTACTCGATCAGATACGGTGCTACACTGCCAGTGCCGAGAAAGTCTCCCCATGTAACCCAACCCTTTTCAGAATAAGCCTCGTCGGGATATGCCGGTATATCGTCTGGCTTTTCGCCCGATGCGCAATAATCTCGCCATTCGCGGGCACTCTTTAAATCCAGTTTTCGCACAAAGACACTTGCGTCCTCAAGTGAACGCTGGCGTTGTTTCTTGTATCGGTTTGCAACCGTCCCGCTACCGAGCCAGTCGCCCATGCTAATCCATTCGCTTTTGTAAACGTTCCAGGCCGCCATTGGAATATCATCTGGCTTGTTGCCTGACTGGCAGTACTCTGCCCATTGCTCTTGATTTTTGAGTCCCAACGCTCTTACGAAGGTTCGTGCGTCATCAAAAGCTCGGTACTCTAGTAAGTAAGGGGCTATTGTGCCTGTGCCGAGCCAGTCTCCCCATGAAACCCATCGTTCTGTGTACAGGTAAGATGGAGATGCGGGGATATCTGGCGGCTTTTCGCCGGAACGACAATAGTTCCTCCATTCCGTGTATGACCGAAGGTTGAGCGAGTGGACAAAAGAACGAGCGTCTTCAAATGTGCGCCAAGACAGTCTTGCCAGTTTATTCCAACAGCGCAGCTCTAGCGCCCGTACAAAGTCGCCGGTATTCACATCCTGGGGCGTTATTTCGTCAATGTTGAACTGAACCAACGACGAAAATGGTCGACGGCCATGTGTTATGGCTCGAAAATACTCCACCATTCGTTCGTCATTGGAAGCAAGCGCGCGCAGAATGTTGAATACCGCATTAAAAGCAGACGATTCAGCAATGTCATCATCTGCTGCTCCAGTTGGAATATAGACAGGAACAATGATGTAGCCTCTAATTTTTCCGGCTGCAGGTCTCATTGCCCGACCGGAAGCTTGAACGATGTCGATGGCACTTTTCCTTGGATCAGCAAAGAAAACGCAATCGATTTTGGGAACATCGACACCCTCTGTTAGGCATCGCGCATTGGTCACCAGGCTAGGCGGGCTCTCACCGAAATTCTTCAATATCGTGTCGCGCTTCGCAGTAGTCATTTGTCCTGAAACGTGAAATGCATGAATAGGCGTGCAGTTGGATAGAGCATTTGTTGCCGGTTCTTGTAGCTCGGTGAACTTTCGAGCTCCAGAAATGCTTTTATGGAACGAAACAGCATGTTTGATATTCAAGCGCTCAAGGCTCATCGCCTTTCGAAAAGCAATAAGGCCAGCGAAGGTGTGTGCATCAAGATCGCCCCAAGTACCTTTATCTGGACGCACGAAACTGTTGTTCTGTATGAGCTGATGAACCTCGTCATCGGAGACGCTCATAATCAGTACTTCATAGTCGCTGAGGATTGGTGGCTGAGCTTCAATTGCTTCTTTGAATGTAAGAAGCTCAAATGTATCTCCATAGATCGTCTCATCATCCATGGTGACAATTTCGTCTGAATCGCCCCTGTATTGCCGCTCCGTTGCAGTCATAAAGATGCGCCGGCCGATCTTGATGTTTTCATCGAAGAGTAGATGTGAAAACAGGCGATCTCTGCGGCCAACTGTCTTATGTGCTTCATCCATGATGCCAACGTCGAATTCGCAGCTAACGCTTCTCGCAGCCCCAGAAACAACGTGCGCGCTCTGGTAGGTAGTGAATATAACGCGGGAATTTGATGACTTGACACAAAGCCACTCGGCGATCTGCTCGGTGTCAGTAGTGCACGGAATGCCTAAATCATGCGCAAATACAACAAGATCGTCTTGCTCAACGTTTCCAGCCGACTCATCACTACAAACACATAACCAATCAACCGGCTTGCCGAGTGCAACAGATTCGCGCAACCAAACAGTAAGGGTTTGCCTAATAAGTGCCAGGCTTGGTACGGCTACCAACGTCAACCGCGAGTTGAGAGCTTCCGCAAGCCAGAACCCCGTCAGACTCTTCCCTGAACCGCAAGGTGCTATGAGCTTACCTCGTGTGTTGGTTTCATCGGCGAAATATGCGATTCCCTTTTCCAGGGCGCGTTTCTGATGTGGTCTAGGCTCCTTGGGCATCAACATGACAGGCTGTGCCATTACCTTCAATTTGATACCGTCAAAGAACTCTTGGTCCAGATGCCTCCATGTATCGATTGCGCAAAAGCCTATCTGTGACTGATTTCGAAGAACACGTGTTACATGCTCTGTCGACGAGCAAATCAGTCCGAAGCAGATCTTTTTGCATACACCAAATGCTAGTCCAACAAACGTCGACAGTTCATCCCAGGTGACTGATGCTGATTCGTCATCACGATACTTACACTGAATTGCCCAATACTTTCCGTCGAACGTCTCTGCTATAAGATCAATACCTTTGTCGGTGGAAGGCAAATTCAGTTCGGACACCAGTTTGCTCGGTACCTCATGCCTAAGCCAAACATGCCGTAATTTGCATTTGTAAACCGGAGAAAGCTGCAGATAAAGCTGCGTGAAGCGCTCAAATGCGTACCCCTTTTCAATCCCGGAAAGAACCTTCAGTCCCGCCCGTAAATCGTCCCAATTGTTGACAGTCGCGAGTATAGGGTCTGGGTCGACTAGTTGTTTTTTTGCTGCGACCGTCATTGGGCCAGCTGGCTTCGTTGGAAATCGCTTTGGCGTCATATGGTGCCTCCACTCCGATTATTCCATGCAGGTTTTGAAGCGCCAATCCCTAGCTTTTTGCCTGCGGTCAATCCACGAGCAGAACCGTAACCACCAGCCATGTTTATGTTGGCAGTCCGTAAGTAGCTTGAGCTTAGTGTCCTTTGCCTCGACTTTTATCGGAGATATGTGATCACATCGTCGGCGGGCTCGGCCTGGACTTCCATCTAAGCACTAAATACGGTATCAGCAGGTTCTGCAAGCTCCACGAGCTCGATTGGCGGAAAGAACGTGCTATTACTGATGCAAGTAATTAGGGGACAATTACGGGACAAATCATATCCTAAATCCCCGAAAGCCTTGGGCGGTAAGAGACTCGAACTCCTAACCCCTTCGGTGTAAACGA
>JAGVKB010000076.1 GCA_020050835.1 Candidatus Obscuribacterales bacterium
CGCCGCCTTGAGAAGGACAGCCGCCGCCTTGAGCTGGATAGCCGCCGCCTTGAGCTGGATAGCCGCCGCCTTGAGCTGGATAGCCGCCGCCTTGAGCTGGATAGCCGCCGCCTTGGGAAGGATAGCCGCCGCCTTGGGAAGGATAGCCGCCGCCTTGGGAAGGATAGCCGCCGCTTTGAGGAGGATAGCCGCCGCTTTGAGGAGGATAGTCGCCGCCTTGGGAAGGATAGCCGCCGCCTTGAGGAGCTGTTGACTGTGGCTGTTGCGGGCGCCTGCCGGTCGGTTGGCTGATCGGCTTACCTTTTACACTTCCGGTGGGATTAGGACTGGGCGGTGGCGGCGGTGTCTGATTTGAGAGGTCCATCTTGGCTTGGGATGGATCGATCGCTTTCAACACCGGTTTAAGCTGAGACGAGGCGGCAAGGGCATTGGGCGATCCAGCCACCCAAGCGATCGAAACGGCGAAAATCAGACTGGAGACTTTGAATCCTGGCATTCCATCTAGCCCTGCTGGTCCTGATTCGATTTGTGCTCTACCGATCTATTCCCCGCAATACTTCTAATTAATTGGCAAGGCTCAAGTGTCGAGCAAATCTGATTTAAACTCGTCTCCCACCCTCAGGCTGGCTTGCAAGTCCAGAATTTGGTCGACATGAACGGCTCTGACCATCTTTTCCGGAGAGAGCACGAGCTCCTGCAAGAAATCCGAAACATCCGGATCGAGTTCTCTGAGAACTTCTCGACTCTCTTGCAAGGAAAATGCGGCGGCTGATTCCGCCCAATATTCGAACTTGCTCTGGCGTCCATAACCCGAAATAAACAACCGGTCGAATACTTTGTTGCTCGGCACCAACTCAGAGGTACCTTCATAGCCCGCCGGCGCTGGAAAGAGTCGCTCGGATTGCTTTAGCCTCTTGTTGTACAGCTCCTCAATCCGGTCCTGAGATGCCTGTGAAAGGATGAACTCGAGCTGGTGTCCGTATTCGTGAGAAACGACCAGATTCAAGCGTACCTCGCAATGCTGTTTCCATTGGGTTTGGACAGTCGCCAAAACGCCGAACCGTTTGATCAGCATCACCTCTTTCTCGAACTCTTCTCGGTCGAGGTTGACCTGCCCGGAGCGCACACCGGTTGCTCCGGCGGCTCCATGTTTGACGTTGCCTAGCGCGGCGTTCCCTTCGCTCTTTCGCACGATTTGTAACAGCCCGCAAGCGGCCCACATCTTCAAACTATCGATTACATACTTCTTTTGCGGAGCATTGAGCGCGTCAAAGTTTTCGAAATAACGGAAGATCTCATTTTCTGAGTAGGTCTTATCTTTCTTGTGCATTGGGCGCTGGAATTCGCTATCCCAATTCTGACCTTTGCTGTTTCGTCCTTGAAAGAAAGTTGATAGCTGTGTGCTTTCGTCCAGTTTTCTCCGAGTCGTTCGCTTGGTGTGGTCTCGGATGTAGACTGCTCCGTCATCGTCGAACTCGCCGACGAGGTGATGTTCTTGGGTCGAGAGCCGACCGTTGATGACGTTGAGTGGCATGCCGTTATATTTTAAGCTGCCGGTCGGTCCGCTTCTTACGCCGGGCAGCTCAAGCTCCAGACCGGAAGTATCGATGCCACGGAAGATACAACCGCTAATTTCATCAATTGCTCGCGGAGCAGTCGCCATACCGAGCGGTCCGCTGGTCTCTTTCAAGACTCCATCTTCATAAAGGAAGCCGATCGGGCTTCCATCGAGATAAATCTTTCCATAGTCGACCACGAGCATCTGCCCGCCAATCTCAATGAATCCGCTCGGACCGTAAATCTTGGGAGTTTCAACTGGGCTTTTGGTCATTCTAGCCCTTGGCTGTTGCCATCGCTTTGTTCCAGTCTGACAGGAATTTCTCGATTCCCTGGTCGGTCAGCGGGTGTGAGACAAGTTGCTTGAACACTTTGTGCGGCATCGTCGCCACGTCAGCGCCGGCCAGGGCAGCTTTGGTGACGTGGGGGGGAGTTCTGATGCTAGCGGCGAGCACTTTAGTGTCCAGTCCATGCAGGTGGAACACTTCTACTATTTGTTCGATTAAGGCCATGCCATCTTCATTAATGTCGTCCAGTCGTCCAATAAACGGGCTGACGAAATAAGCTCCGGCGCGTGCAGCAAGGATCGCCTGGTTGACTGAGAAGCAGAGTGTGACATTGACCTTGATGCCATCCCGGCTGAGGGCGCTGGTTGCTGTCAGACCGGCGGGCGTGAGCGGACACTTAACTACGACGTTTTCGGCCCAGGTGGCGATATCACGACCCTCTTTGATCATTCCTTCACTTTCGGTCGAGACCACTTCGGCGCTGACCGGGCCGTTGACTATCTTGCAGATATCTTTTACTCTCCGCTTGAATTCTATGCCTTCCTTGGCGACTAAGGTCGGGTTGGTAGTTACGCCTGATAAAACTCCCCAGGCGGCGATCTCTGAAATTTCGTCAAGATTGGCTGTATCTAGAAACAATTGCACGGCTGAAACTCCTAAGCTAGGCGTAAATTTCGGTCAAAATTTGAATCGTTAATCAGTATATCTAATTGCGGACGGGGTAAGATGGACTCTGTACGCTTCTAAACAAAATGGGAATCCATTGCGAAAAAGCCTGCAGAAACGCCCAGTCTACCCATTTTTCTGGCAGACACTTTTAACAATCCTGGCTGGGGTCTCAGCTGGGCTTGTGGCACTTTTCATGCTCAGCAAGACTCATGGCGAGGCGCGCTCTCACTCCTTAATCGCCGGTACGGCTGGAAGACAAGCAGTAGCGGGTGTTCCGGGATTTCCTAGTCTGCCTTGTTTGCCCACTCTCAATGAGCGGATGAATCTCCTTGTCATGGGAGTCGACTCGAATGGTAAGGGCACTCTGCGATATCTGGGAACCAGGTCCGACTCGATGATGCTGGTGAGCATCGACCCGGCCCGGCGTAGGGTTGGTGTAGTGTCCATTCCAAGAGACAGTCGGGTCGAAATTGAAGGGCACGGAACCGATAAAATCAACTCGGCGCACGCTTTTGGCGGCCCGGAGCTATCCGTGTCCACCGTGCGCAATACATTTTTAGTTCAAATCGATCACTATGTTGTAATCGATACTCAGGGTCTAAAGCGGTTGTTTGAGGCGCTGGGTCCGGTTCAAGTGCTGGTTGAAAAGCCGATGCATTATCGCGATCGAACGGCCGGATTGAATGTCGATCTCCAGCCGGGATTGCAAACGCTCGACCCGGTGCAGGCAGAGGAATATGTGCGGTATAGACATGACGCTCGGGGTGATATCGGTCGCATGGAGCGCCAGCAATGGTTTTTGCGGCAAGTCGCACATAAGTTGAAGGAGCCGCAGATCATTCTCAAGCTGCCTGAGCTGATTGCCTTCGCTCGAGACAATGTTGTGACCGACATGACTGCTGACGACATGGTCAGAGCGTTGTCGTTCTTGAAGGATTTGGAGCCGACCCAAGTGGCAACCGCTACCATGCCGGGTGTTCCGCAGATGATCGCCGGCGGAAGTTACTGGGTGCCTGATATGGAACAGAGCCGAAAGGTTCTGGATCGCTTGATCGGGACTGGATTACTGTCGGCAACCAGTTTCGATGCTCCGGAGCAGCAAGCGGCAATCGTCGATGCTAGCACCACAGGTGATACCGCCGTCGTCAAGCCGATGACAGTTTCAATCAGATATCCCAAGGGTTTGGAGGAAACAGCGCAGAATGTCGCTCAAGTATTGACCGACAACGGTTATGTCGTGCGTTATCGCTGGCAGATTCCTGAAGCAGATTGCCAGCACGAGCAGATCAATCAGAACAGCGAGCGTGCCGATGAGATTCAAACTGATACGCTGCGCAAAGCGCTTCCGGACATCAAGGAATGGCCGGTGGTCATTTCGATTGAAAGCCGTCCAGTGTCTGACTTTACCTTAACCATCTCGCCGTCTACGACAGTGTCGAGCGCCACGCAGGTGGTCTCTTCACCGGTCAATCATCACCTGGATCGCGCTCTGGCAAATTAACTCGATCAGCCGCCATCGCTAGGATTTCAGCGATCGAAATCGGTAAGAGTCTCAAATGCGAATTTAGAGTTAATCTAAATCGCCTTGTGATTCAACTTTTTCACTCCTAAAAGTCACCGGCTCTCAAGTTGAAGGTTAGACCAATCCGATCACCGGAATTGTCCGGAGACGGATGGTCCAAAGAGCAAGCGGGGTGGGTTGAAAATGAGCCAAACTGAGAAGTCGCAAGCAAAAGGTTTGCAGGCTGAAAAGGTAAATGTGGCGGTCGGTACTACCAAGTTGCTGAGCTTGGACTATAAGACCGCTGCGATGTTGGCTTATCTCCCGCTGTGCGCGGTTAACCTGGTTTTCTCGATCATCTGGATTCGGACAGAGGAGAGCCGATTCTTGCGTTTTCATGCCCTGCAGAGCCTGGTTCTTACCGGGGTATTCATGGCGGTGGGAGCGGCCGTTTGGGGTCTGACAGTCTTCCTTCTGGCTGTCCCATTTCTGGGATTCCTGAGCGCACTTGTCCAGCTCGTCTGGCTCGCTGCTACGGTCGTATACATATGGAAGAGCATCTCCGGCATGATTGATGCATATAACGGCAGGATGTCCCGGATTGAATACGTCGGCCAGATTGCCGAGCAATTGTTGTAAGGGTATTGTTGAAAGCTTGCGATGCCGTCGATGGAAATCAGCCGAAATGCCCTCGAGTCTGGCATCTCGGCTGAAAGGAAGTGCGCTCGGCCGCTTGGGAGGAAATCGGCCGTTGGCTAGATCATCTCTTCGATCAGTTCGGAGAACAATTCCTTTTTCAGACCAAGCGGTTGCTTTACGAGTGGGCCGGCTTTGAAGGCTGGCTCGCCGTCTTCATAAGTGGGTTGATCGCTCTTATAGAGCACTCCCAGCGGAATCTTTTCGCCCCATTCGAAGGACTTCTGCAGCGACTTATCTGCGTCGGATGGATCCCAGCCTGTGTCTTCCAGTTTGTAAACGCGCTCTTTGAACCATGGATAGGTATTGATCTTATTGTAAGTCACGCAAGGACTGTACACATCGATCAGCGCGAATCCTTTGTGAGCGATGCCGCCGGCGATCAGATCGCCTAATTGCTTCTGCTCGCCGGAAAACCCGCGGGCGACGTAGGTGGCACCGGCTGTGATGGCAAGCGCCAGCGGATTGAGCGGCATCTCGCGATTGCCTTCAGGCGTCGATTTCGTGCGGTGTTCTTTGGTCGTGGTGGGCGAAGCCTGTCCGGTTGTCAGTCCGTAAATCTGATTGTCCATCACGACATAGGTGACGTCTAGATTACGGCGCATCGCATGAATGAAGTGACCGACACCGATTCCGTATCCGTCTCCATCACCACCGGTGATGACTACTTTGAGATCGGTGTTTGCCAGGTGCGCGCCGGTGGCAACTGCTACCGAGCGTCCGTGCAAGCTGTGAATTCCGTAGGCGTGAATGAAACCGGGCAGGTTGGACGAGCAGCCGATACCCGAGACTACCAGGAGATCCTTCGGTTGAACTCCGCACTTAGCGGCGGCTTGCTGTACCGACTTCAAAACTCCGAAGTCGCCACAACCAGGGCACCAGTCGGGGTCGACCGGGCCTTTGAAGAGATCGATTGAAAGTTCTACAACAGTTGACATTGCTTTATTCCTCTTCGTTAAAACCTAAGCCTTCGACGCGGACTGTGCAGCTTCCTTTTTCGCTGCTGTTTCAGTCTGTTTGAAGGAGTAGGTCGCTCCGGTTTCGATGCCGATAATGATTTCGCCACAACTTTCGCCGCTGGTCTTGTCTACAAGCTCAACCTTCCAAACCGGCTCTTTGTAAGTCTTGCTCGTTTCGCGGACAGCCTTGCCCGGACGAAGCTTTTCGGCGTAATGAGTTCTTAGATAGTGATAGCTGAATTCGCGTGCTTCCGCCTCCGTCACTTCCAGGCAGGCGGTCTTGCCGGCCAGGATATTCTTGACGTGGGCGGCGACATAAGCCGGTTCGAGCGGCTCGCCGTCATACTTGGTGACATGACCGTCCATGGCGATGCCGGTTTCCATTCGCACATACTTCGCCATCTGGCTTGTGAAGTTGGCTTCGACCGATATCTTCTTCTTGGACTTCGAAAGCGCTTCGGCCACTTCCTTGGCGTGGAACGGCACGATGTATTTCAAGTGAAGCTGATTGGCCTTAATGCCGTCTTTTGCCAAAAGCTCAATCGCTTCTCTGATCGCTCCGCCGCTCGATCCCCAGCCTACCAGCGTTACTTCGGCATCGGCCGGTCCTTCCAGCTTGGGCGCAGGTAGATCTTTGGCCAGCAAGTCCATCTTGCGCATGCGCTTTTCCATCATCTTGCGACGGACGGCGGCGGCGGTGAACATATCTGATATAAGGATCGATTCCTCATCGTGCTCGTCGGTAGCCGAAACGAAAAGCGTGTTGGCGGTTCCAGGAATGGTGCGAGGCGAAATGCCTGATTGCGTTAGAGCGAATCGCTTGAATTTGCCGTTCTCCGGATTCCATTCCTTGACCATCTCGCCGCGATCGATCTTGACGTCATGTTTGACTGAATCAGCATCGATCGTCTCCGGGTGTTCGGACAGCAGGAGGTCGGACATAATCATGACCGGCAGTTGATACTTTTCAGCCATGTTGAAAGCTTCGACCGTCGACCAGTAAGCATCCACGACATCGCCGGGCGCCACAATCATGCGGGGAAACTCACCTTGCGATGCGCCCAGCACCTGGAATAGATCGGCTTGCTCGGTCTTGGTGGGCAATCCGGTGGACGGACCACCACGTTGCACCTCGACACAGACAACCGGAACTTCCATGATGCCTGCCATTCCGATTGCTTCCGTCATCAAAGCGAAGCCACCGCCGGCAGTGCCGCACATCGAACGCACTCCGGCGATTCCTGCGCCGACTGCCATATTGATTACAGCCAGCTCGTCTTCGGCTTGCTTGACGCAGATACCTACTTGGTTGGCATGATTAGCCATCCAGTGCAGAATGGTCGAAGCGGGGGTCATCGGATAAGCGGAATAGAACTTGCAGCCGGCAGCAGCGGCGGCGATTGCAATCGCTTCATTGCCGGTGACGAACGGCCGTCTCTGGTGCGTAAACTCCCAGCCTTCGCGAATTGTCTTGCCCTTCGCTTTAGCGTATTCGTAGCCCGCCTTCAGCAAACCGACGTTCAAATCAATCACCTTTTGACCCTTATGGTTGAAGGTGTCTGTTAAAACTCCGGCTGCTTCCTTGAAATCAATCTGAGCGAGATACATGACCGCGCCGACTGCAACGGTGTTTTGCATGATCGGCTGAATCGGTCCGAACTCCTTTACTACGTCGGCGGTAATTTCTGCCATCGGCAACGGGAGGATCTGCACGCCTTTGGCTACCAGCGAAGGATCGCATTTCAGGCGGTCGGCATTGAAGAGAATTACCCCGCCTTCCTGTACTTCACCGGCATGTCGCTCAAGCGTGTCCTGATTTAAGCCGATCAAGGCATCGAGACTGTCGCCGTGAGTATAAACTTTTTTCTCTCCGAGCCGCACTCTTAGCCAGATGTGTCCGCCCCGAATGATCGATTGGTAGCTGTTGTATGCATACACATGCAGACCGAGCCTACCGGCTGTTTTGGCAAGGGTGTCTCCGGATTTGTCAAGACCGTCTCCGGCAGCTCCACCTATTCCAATTGTGACTTCAAGCATTCTCAGTATCTCCTCCCCCAATTCACGGGGATTTAATCGGACCGATGGAGTCTTTATCCATCATGGTCCTGACCCAGCCGCCCCAGTGCCTACGGAACTGCTCTTGAATACAATAAGATATCACACGAGCCGGCTTGGACCACCGGCTGGCACGCAGATGTTGCGTTTACCGGCTTCGGGTAAGTATGCCGGTAGATAGCGCTCTGACGGTCAATCCGTATGGCCAGTCGGCAAGGCCCCGCTGTTCTTGCTGCAGCCCGCTCCGGCAACCGTCCAGCGGCGCCCGGAGGCAAAATGGCGCACAGCTACCAAAGCCGCCCTACAAAAGTTCATAGAAATGCGGCGCAAGAAATGTTACTTGACGCTTGTTTACACGAGCGGCCCAGGAGCCGGCCAGCTGACTACTCAGCCGGTTGTTCGTGAGATTCGTGGGAGCTGTGCTCTTCGATAGTCAGATCTTTGCCAGACATTGACCAGGTAAAGCCGACGGCTACCAATCCAATCAAGGCCAGAACAACGACCAGCTTGAGCAAGAGATCTTGTGGGCTGGACTCCGGAATAACGCCGGCTGGAGTTGCATGACCGTGCTCCTCGCCTTCATGCCCGTTGCCCTGGTGCTGGTGTTCTGGCTTGTGTCCGTTTTTCTGAGTCATGACCGAAAGGCTCCTTTAACCAAGTGGTCTGAGCAGGAAGTACAACAATCCGAGCGCAGACACGCTGCCGAAGATTACCAGTGCGTACCACTGCCCCCGGCCATTTTCGGAGTAACGCAACATTTCGCCTGAGCCTACAGCCACAAAACTGGAGAGGTTGACCATGTTGTCGACAATAGTCATGTCGATCAGATTCCAAGCTGTGCGGAACAAGGGTAGCGCGAACTTTTGCGAGAACCAGATATACGCTTCGTCGAAATACCACTTCTTCCATGAGAATTGATAAAGAAGCTTGAGGCTGTTTTGGCACCAGGTGTTCAAACCGAGATTATTGAGATAAACCATGTACGCCAGCGCGATGCCACCCAGACCAAAGGCGGTGGAGATTAGCATGACAGTGGGATCTGCCGCCTCGAACTCCGGATGCGGGCCCCAGTGCAAGAACTGCGTAAAGACATTCGGCAATGGTGTCGGAGTGCCTCCAAAGATCTGGCTCCACATGCCGGGATTCATGCCCAGGTAACCCGATGCGATCGATGGAATCACCAGGGCCAGCAGCGGTAAATTCATGACAGAGAGCGTCTCTTTGTGAGGCTTCTCCTTGCCACGGTACTTGCCTTCAAAGGTCAAAAAATATGCTCTGAACATATAGAAGGCGGTTAGACCGGCAGTAATAACCAGTCCCCAGGCTAATAGCTCGTGACCGGGACCGGCATATCTAAAGGCAGACGAGATGATGTCGTCTTTCGAGAAGAATCCGCTCATGCCAGGGAATCCGGAGATTGATAAGCAGCCGATCAGAAAACAAAAGGAGGTTATCGGCATATATTCTTTCAAGCCACCCATATTACGCAGGTCCTGGTCGGGCGGAATAAGACGATCCATCAACGAAACCTCATTGAGTCTCTTCTTAAGGTCCCGGTCATGCGAGAAACAATGGTGCAGTCCGTGAATAACAGCTCCGCTGCAGAGGAAGAGCATCGCTTTGAAAAAGGCATGGTTGAAGAGGTGGAAGATGCCGCCGGTGTATGCACCGACGCCGAGCCCGCAAAACATGTAGCCGAGCTGGGAGACTGTCGACCAGGCCAGCACGCGCTTGATATCGAACTGAGTGAGGGCGATAGTGGCCGCGGCAAAGGCGGTGATGCATCCCACCCAGGCGACGATCGCCAATCCGGCTGAATCGGTCGTGCCTTGCGGGGTGAGCCAGATTGGATAAGCCCGCGCTATCAGGTACACGCCGGCCGCAACCATTGTGGCGGCGTGGATGAGAGCAGAGATCGGGGTCGGACCTTCCATCGCATCGGCAAGCCAGACATGCAGCGGTAGCTGGGCAGACTTTGCCATCGGACCCATCAGCATCCAAACTGAAATGGCGGTGAGCGAGGCGGCAGTCAAGCTGCCGTTGCTGGCTGCCCATTTGATCGCACCGACTAAATCGTAGCCGGCTTGATCCGAAAACATCAGAACCGGGTGTCCGTTCCAGAAACCATAAGTTGCCGAGAGGAACCAGAGGACTCCGACCAGGAAGCCGAAATCTCCAATTCTGTTTACAACGAACGCTTTCATACAAGCTTCGGCGGCGGTGTTCTTGTGCCACCAGAAACCGATCAGGAAATAACTGCAGACGCCGACGAGTTCCCAGAAGAAATAGCTCTCAAAAAGATTGGTCGATACAACCAGTCCCAGCATCGATCCTGTAAACAATGAAAGGTAGGAGTAGAACCTCGAATAACCAGTATCTTCACGCATATAACCATGCGTATATACCTGCACTAGCAGGCTGATTGTCGTGACTACAATCAACATAATGGCCGCCAGGTGATCGACCATCACCCCCATCGAAAGGTTGAAGCTTTACGACTGAAACCAGTCCCAGTTGAACTGTACAGTCCCGATTGCAGGGTTTTGCCGCAGCCCCTCCAGGATTAACAGAGAGTGAACGAATCCGTAGAAAACCGCTCCGACCGACAGCAGCATTGACAAGGTCTTGCTGAATCGCGCTCCCAGAATAATCAAGGCGCCTGCGATAAACGGTGCAGCAACGATCAACGGTGACATTGCGATAATCGCATTCGTCGTTTCGGCGGATAAGTTCAAGGCTGGTTCTCCAGGGCAGCGGCATAGACCGCATGGTAAGTTCGACGCTTAAACAATATACAAGGACGGCGGTGCTCTGTGATGGGCTAGTTAGTCACGATAAGCGGAAATCCTTATGCCGACAGTTCTAAAAATATTCTTCGTTTCAATAAAACTTCAATTACCGGTAGCTTCCAGGTCTAAATTGAAATACTAAAGTGGCATTACAATGTGTCTTTCAGGACTTACCGATTTTTGGAGTTAACCCGTGGATCCACAGCATCTCTTGACTATTTTGCTGCTCATCCCATTGGCCGGAATTCTCTTTATCGTCTTTCTGCCGGAGCAGTGGTCGAGGAATACATCGATCGTTCTGGCCGGCTTGATGGTTTTAGTCAGCGCTGTTGTCGGTAAAAACATTCACCCTGACAATCTCGAGATGCAGCTGGTTGAGAAGATGACTTGGATCAGCTGGCCATTGCCGGTCGAATATCACGTTGGAGTAGATGGATTTAGCTTCTGCCTGGTGATGCTGACCAGTATCGTCACGTTGCTTGCAATCATCGCCAGTGAAAGTATTGGAAAGACAAGGTCGAGGCTTTACTACAGCATGGTGATGTTGCTGACCGCTTCAATCACCGGAGTGTTCATCTCCCTAGATCTAGTGCAGTTTTTCGTGCTCTACGAGTTAGAGCTGATTCCCATGTATTTCTTGATCGCTATCTGGGGGGGACCGAGACGCGATTATGCCGCCATGAAGTTCCTGATTTACACTTTCTTTGGTGGCATCTTCATGTTGGGCGGACTACTCTATCTTTATTATCAACTCGGGCTCTCCGGTGCTCAGTATCAGACCTTTGATATGGTCAAGCTGTCGACCTTCAGCCCGATCTTGACGCCTGGCGTACAGTTGATCGGCTGTCTGGCCTTCATGATTGCATTCCTGATCAAGCTGCCGTCTTTCCCGTTCCATACTTGGCTGCCAGACGCTCACGTCGAAGCGCCTACTCCGATTTCAATGATTCTGGCCGGCTTGCTTCTCAAGATGGGCTCTTACGGTCTGGTCAGAATCTGTATGGGCTTCTTTCCGGATGCGCTTGCAGTCCTGGGTGTACCGCTCATGATTTTGGGCGCTTTCAATATTGTCTGGGCGGCGATCGCCTGCTTGGTTCAAGATGATATGAAACGAGTGATCGCCTTTTCGAGCGTGAGCCATATGGGCTTTGTCACACTCGGGCTCGGCTCATTGTCGGCGGCCGGTCTGAACGGGGCAATTTTCCAGATGATCAGCCACGGCTTCATCTCTGCGCTTTTGTTCTTTATGGTTGGAACTGTCTATGATCGCTGCCATACCCGTCAAATAGCCGAACTCGGCGGCGGTCTGGCCAAGCAGATGCCGGCTATTTTCTATTTCTGGATGTTGGCTGCTCTGGCTAACTTGGGGCTGCCGGCTTTGTCCGGATTCGTGGCCGAAGCGGTCGTCTTTTACGGCACCTTCACGTCGCCGATTGCCGCATCGGTTCACGTAATGCCGGTGCCATTTGCTATTACGCAAGCCGATTTCGTCCATGGCGCGATCGTGCTGGCGGCTACCGGGGTGATTTTGAGCGCAGGCTATATGCTTTGGCTATTGAAGCGCCTCTTTTACGGTCCGGAGCTGCCGAAATGGTCCGGGCATTTGAGCGACATGAAGCCTTACGAGATGGTGGTGGCAGCATCCTTTTCGGTCTTCATCATCGGCTTGGGCATTTATCCGCTGGCGATCACAAGTCAATACACGCCGCTGGCCGATCGCATGGCTAAGGATACGGCTGCGAAAGTTACCGTCAGTATGCGTCCTCAGCAATTCGAGTAAATCTCGCAATTGAGAGCACCGGGCATTCCTGTCATGGCGTTCTAGCCACTGCCTGTAGTGCGCTAGCACAAAGTAGAGCGGTAACTTTTGAGATTTGTTCTGGCCGCCGAAGCAACTAAGACCGGGACCAAGCAGCGGCGGCCGATAAAGCGTTGAGTGGACTCTGGCAGCACAAGTCGCTTAATAAGCTGGCACTAACGACTAGGAACCACTGGCACTGGCATTGGTAAAGTACCGTTCGATGCTGGTTGAGAGGTGCTGTCATAAATGATTTCGGGAGTCGGCTCGGTTTTGGCAGCCGGCTGTTTCGTTCTCGTCATCACTCGTCCGGAGATAGCGCTGGAGACCATGCGACCAATACTGTCGACCAACTCGGCCGCCGTGTTGGCATCGTAATACTTGCCGCCCGATTTCTCGGCGATGCAATTGAGTTGAGCTTTTGCATCCCTTTCTCGTTTCAACCCGAGACTGACTATCTCGATTTTGATGTTGACTCCCAGCGCTCGCAATCTGGCGATGTACTCGCAGGGGTCGCCGCCGCATGTCTCCGCGCCGTCCGAGATCAAAATGACCGTCTTTGGCCCTTGCACCCTTCTTAGATCGCGCTCCGCTTGCATGAGCGCATACGTCAGCGGTGTCAGTCCGAAAGGGCGGAGCTGGCGTACCTGTTCGACGATCGACCGCCGGTTGCCGCTGCCGATTGGCACCAAAAGTGCTGATTGTTGGCAATCAATCTCTGGGCTGCCGGAGTACGACTGACCAAATACTCTTAAGCCAAGATTGACATCCGGAGGGATTCTGGCCAGAGCAATTTCGAGGACTCGTTTGGCCGAAGTCATCTTGGGCTCGCGCTCGCCGCCTCCCAATGTCTCCTTCATGCTGTAGGAAGCGTCAATCAAGATCAAAATGTTGAGCGGACCGCCTTCCTGATCGACCCCTCCCTGAATTAGCCCACCTTGAGCCCCAGCTTGCATCGCAGTCGGTTGGGTATGAGAGTAGAGCGGGGATGGACCTTGAGCCAGCATCCCCTTGAAGGCGTCCCGTTTCGTTTGTGATCCGCAATTGCAGGACGAGGCATTAGCCGAAAGCGGGGTCGTCGATAACGCCAATGCCAATAGCCCGGCTACCAAACTGGTAGACAGAGCACGCGCGTATGTCGTCTTTCTCATCAGGTTTACTGCTCTTGCTCCGCATTGTCCGGCGCTCTAATTAAATTCTACGATCCGGGAGCAGATGGCGCATCAGGCAGTTCCACTCCTTCAACCTCTTTTTTGATTACTTTGGCCGATTTCTTGCGAGCTTTCTTGTCGGACTTCCTTTCTTCCTCGATCTGCTCGGAAGAAATCGCTTGCTCTGTTCGGACTGTAATCGTTCTTCGACTAATCGGCACCGGATGTGAGGAATCTCCGGTGGCTGCCCAGACAGTCAGGTAGTACAACCCTTCTTTGCCCTGATGGCTGACCGGCACAGTTCCGGAGAACATCGAGCCGGTAACCTTGATGCCTCCTTTCACCGGAACGTCAGCCGCTGCTTTCGGCTCGGTGTTGGTGGGAGACATGGCGATTAACGGCGCTGCCAGTGCAACCGGAGGCATAAATATCCCACCGGCGATGGCAGCAATCACTCCGGTTGTTTTTAGAATGGCGATTAACTTCTCACGGTCGTGTTCGGCCTTGGAAGCAAATGCGATGTAGTCTAGCGGTGGGAAGTATGGCATCGCTTCAGTTTGCTGCACTTCTTCCGGAGCGCCGTCCTGGCCGGCAGCAGCTGGGATTCCACCTTCCCAGGCGATCGTCACCTTCTGAAATTTGTATGGTTCCAGGAGCACACCTTTTACTTCGATCTTTTGTCCAACTTGAATCTCGTTCGGGATCGGATGCATGTTGGCGTGTTTGGTCACGATTTCAGCGCAACAGATCGCTCGGTCCTTCTGACTGGCAAGACTTAGGCTGAAAGCGAAATGAGTGGCATCCGGTGAAAATAGCGCATCGCGATCGTCCTGGTGGCTTTTCAAAAGCTCGATGGACCGTGCCACGAGCGCCCTGTTTAACTTCTGACCGTCGGCGCCGCCGATACTTACCAAACTTTCCGACAAGGCGTCGTTGCCGCCGGCTTTCGTGTAGCGAGCGTCCGGATTGAGACCTGATTGATCCAGATGGGAAACAGTGTCGCGCCGGCAGAGATCGTCAATGAGCGTGGAGGCCACCCGATGCGACAGATCGTCCCACTCGAGCTGGGTAAGACCGTTTTGCTGGCGTTCTTGATTCACCAGCTCCAGGGCGAAACGCTCGAGCTGCTCGCGCGGCGCTGGTTGCTGAAAGAATGGCTGGCGCCAGGTCTCAAGCGTCCTGGAATCAATTCCGGACTGAAGGTTGCCTGCTTGAGTAGGAAGGGAAGGAGGTGTCTGGGCTGGCTCAAGCTCGAAATGCGGTACACGTAAATTGGCAGCTCCCGATCGTCGATCAGGGTCCACCGCCGGGCCGAGCAGCGTATCCTGCAACCTTTGGCTGCGTTCGGACAAGGAGAGATGCCCAAAGCTCTGGTGGTAAATCGCCTGCTCCAGCTCGCTTAGTCTTTGGGAGATAGGTAGATTCGCTCGGGGCGCGCCGAAGGTGATTGTTTCCAGCTGGCCGACCACGGGATAACTCTCTTGCCCGCCTGGTGCAATAACTTGTCCAGCATTCTTTACGGCTGATGAGCTTTTGGGTTCCGGTGAGGGCGGCGGCAGCGCCGGTGCAATCTTGGCCTGCTGCATCTGCAAATGAGGCAGCGGCGGTTTCTTGGCAGTGTTAGTGAGTGGCGGTTTCTTGGCAGTGTCGGTCAAAGAGGGTTTCTTGGCAGTGTTGGTCAAAGGTGGTTTCTTTACGGTGTCGGTCTGAGTCGGTTTATTCGCCGGAACGGCCAACGCGGGTGGCAGCCAGACCGGCGGACAAACGAGCGAAACTGCCAGGCAAGTGGCTATCGGGGATAGACGAATTTTGTCTGGTCGTAACTTAATCACCCAGTGACTGCTCCAAGCGGTGGGCCTTCCCTACTCTATTGTGAACATAAAACTATGCTGAGGACAACTTTCTTCCGATCGTGTATTAGTCGACTGTGCGGATACCCGCGATCGCTCCCTGGCGGCCTGTTTTGCCGGCTGATTGCCGGTGGGAATAGAATAGTTCGGGATTGCAGGCAGTACAAAATGAGCTGACATCTACTGCTGCCACACCGGCTTCGAGCAGCTGCATGGCATTGATTGCTTTGAGATCCGGATGCGGCTTGCCTTGCTCGAATGAAATCAGTCCCTCCGCATTGCTTACTGAGACGGCTAACCTGTCGGCGACCTCTGCTTCGACCGGATAACAACAGGGTCCGATCGCTGGTCCGACAGCCGCTACCATGTTGGATGCGCTCGAGCCAAGCACTTGATTGAGCAGGCTTACGCCTTTGGTTGCGATACCACCGGCAGTGCCTTTCCAGCCGGCGTGCAGGACACAGACAGCTGAGAGCTCTCGCTCGAAGATAATGATTGGAACGCAATCCGCGTAATGCAGAAGGATTGGTGTGTCGGGTGTAACGGTGGCGACTCCGTCGATATCCGGTGCGCTCTCAGGCTCGGAGACCCAGGCTATCCGAGTTGAATGGACTTGGCCTGGAACAATCAGACGGTTGAAATTGAGCGAGAGCGCGCTGCACAGCTTGGAACGGTTGACGGAGGCATCCTGTCTGGACTCATCTGTTGCCCAATGACGTCCAAGGTTGAACCACTGCAGCGGATCGGCGCTTTTGCCGCCCAACCTGGTGGTAAAGGCATGGGTAAGAGCTTTTGATTCAGACAAGAGCGGCGATGTCAAAAGGCTGAGTCCGAATATCTCTTTCAATGGCCAGGCGTTTTTCTGGAGCGCCCCATTTTGCAACTCGGAAGTGGTCTGACTCAATGTAACGATAGTCCTCCGCAGATATTGATTGCCTGTCCGGTGATGCCACGCGCTGATTCGGAACAGAGATAGACTACCAGGCCTGCCACTTCTGCGGGGTCGATAAAACGCAACTGCGGACTGGAGAGTTGGGCAATCTCCTTTGCCTGAGAGGGCTCTTGCTCAGTCAGGTTCAAGTAACTAGGATCTTCCAATTGAGCATTTGCCATCTTTGTATCTACCCAGCCCGGACAAACCGCATTGACGGTGACGCCCTGTCGGGCTACTTCAAGCGCTAGTGCTTGAGTCAAGCCGATCATCGCAAACTTTGATGCGGAATAAGCGGCCCCGAAAGCTTCGGCTACCTTCCCTGATATGGAGGAGATATTCACGATCCGCCCCCAGCTGCGATCGCACATTCCTTTTATAGTATGCCGGCAGGTAATCAAGGCAGAAGTCAGGTTGGTATCCATTACCTCATGCCAGGTTGCCAGGCTGTGATCGCTTACGGGCTCCGTGCGGTAAATTCCCGCATTGTTGACAACGATGTCGATCTTGCCAAGCTTTGAATTGACTTCATTTACGAAGTCAACGATCGCCTTTTCTTTCTTGACGTCTACTGTCTGATAGAGACAGCTGGAATGAAGCTTTTCAATCTCTTCCTGCAACGAAGCCAGCTCGTGTAAGGTTCTTGAACAAGCAGCGATAGTCGCTCCGTTCTTTGCTAAAGACAATGCAATTTGCCGGCCGATACCGCGACCGGCTCCGGTTACCAGCGCGACCTTTCCGGTCAACTGGCAGAGGTTGTCGTCCGGGGTTGGGAGTTTGAAGGTCATGCTGTTATCCGCCTCTTGACTGCTGCGAGCTTTCTTAGCCACTCTTTATACAACTTGCCGGGAACATCGGTTCGATCTCGGAGTCTTATTTTCCAGGAAGGCGCGAAGCCTCCTGAAAGTGTTGATAGTTTAGTTCCAAAGTCGGCGCGATGGAAATCGCGTTGCGGCGGGTGTTTTCGTAACCTTTTGCGGAGTGGATACCGGTGATGCATATGATTTCCCACAAGAGTTTTTCCAAAAAGACCAGGGCTTTTGCGTTAGCCGTGGCAATCAGTCAATCCTTGTGCCTGACACCATGGCCGGTGCAGGCTGCTGACAGCGCGATTCGAGTGGCTGGACAGGAGATCTTCACAATCACCAGCTCAGCTGGGGGCTTATCTCCCGAACAGCGTTCTGAAGCGATTCAGCGCAACATCGACAATTCATTGGTAGCGGCCAAGGATAAAACTCCGGCTGCCGTCAATATTGTCTATGTAAAGGGAGTGCCGGTGGTGACATTGGGTGGATTCCAGGTCGTGACCGTAGATTCCGAGAGCGCCAGGAAGTCTGGCACCACGCCTTCCTTGCTGGCTCAAAGTTGGGCCGATAGTTTGAGGAGGGTCCTGGTCGATAGTGCTTCGATCGACAGTTATGTCGCGCAGCTAACCGGTGATTTTGCCAAGTCGGCACCGCCGGTGGCGTCACTTCCGCCTGCTGCCGTTCCGAATTATCCGCAAGCGCCGATCGGGGCATACCCGGCTGACTACTCGACTTACCGCGGACAAATGCAACCGCCGGTTCAGCAAGGGCAGCCCCAGTATCGAGGAAGAGTGGCTTATATCCCGGCTGGAATGACGATGCAGGTTATATTGAGAACGTCGATCTCTACTCAGGCTTCCAGACCAGGTGATCTGGTGGAAGGACAAATTGATCAGCCGATCGTCTTAAATGACATCACAATCCCAGCTGGCTCGAGAGTAATCGGAACGATTACCTCTTCTGATCCAGGCAGGCGGCTCGGCCGCTCTGGTGATCTGGCCATTAAATTCAATCGTTTGCGCACGCCTGACGGCAGTGAAACGCCGATTTCAGCGCATATCGTCGGTGAGATCGGCGATTACAAGCAGATTGGCAGCGATCAAAGCGGAGCCGTCAAAGGCGAAGGAATGGGCACCAAGGTCGGACAGCTCGCATTGCGGGGCGCGATCGGAGCTGGGACCGGCGCGGCACTTGGCACCGCAATTGGTGCAATAGCCGGTCGCTCTGGCCGTGCAACCGGCCGAGGAGCCTGGTCTGGGGCAGCGATCGGCGGTGGATTAGGCGCAGCTGACAGTCTGCTGCTGCGCAAAGGAAAGGATGTAAACATTCGCTCCGGCTCGATGATTCAATTACAACTTGATGCTCCGGCTCAAGTTTCATACTCCGGTGTCCCCCCTTACACCGGAGCCTTCTAGGGGTAATTCGCCCCTGCTAGCGCAACGAAGACGGACGGCTAACCGTCCGTCTTCGTGTTTGTGAGAGCCGGGCAGCAAGCTGAGCAGCGCGCTCAGGCATTTCTCCGGGGTGCTACCACCGACCAGCGCCAGTTCTTGAAACTGGTTAGTTACTTGGCAGTGGCTCTTCGGTTCTTTCGGCTTTCTTGGCCTTTTTCTTGCCGCGTTTGTCGCCGGACAGGATTTGCCCGCGCACCTTAGCCGAAGAGTTAGGCATGAGTTGAGCATCGGTGGCCGGCTCGCCGGTGAATTCTTGCTGGAATTCGACCAGGAATTCGTCCCCAGGCTTGACTATCGCTTCTTGACCTTTGACGGTCGTATCCTCAATCAGCCAGCTGCCGGGAATGCCGGAGAGGAAGCCCCAGGCAAATCCCTTCAGTCTGCGGTGACGCACATTGAGACCGACCGGTTTCATCATGGCGAAGGATGGACAGGCGGCGCCCATGATTCCAAGCGCTACCGGCATCGCCCCGAAGCTGAAGGCTCCGGCCGGTGCCAGCGCTGCGTTTAAGCCGATCCTCACCGCTTTGTACTTGAGTTGCTGCGACCAGGGCCCGGTCACTTGTCCGTTGTGGTTGACCCCCAGCTCACGGCCTTCACCCTTGTTCTTCACTACGCGCGCAGTGCGAGCTGGCATTGCTACTAACGGCAGGTGTTCCCCTCTCTCGTTGGTGATTTCGTCGAAGGCTATTCCCAGCGCTCCGGAGTTGCGATACCAGCGCTCTGGACTGACCAGCGAGTGCAGTGTAGTTCTGGCCTTCAAGACGTAATTGATATGACCTGATACCGGCGAGCCTTTCTGTGCCACCAGTCGCTCACCGATTTTGAGGTCGTATTTCAAGCGCGCCTGAATCGGGTCGTTCAATTTGGCAGTCTTGCTGTTAATCTCGGAGGTGATCACTACCGGAAACTGGGCTCCGGTCTTTACTTTCGTGCCGCCCTCGACGGTAGGCAATTCTTTGTACTCGATAGTGGCAGTCGTCTCTTGCTGCTCGTCATTGTCTATGACGATCGGTGCACCTTTAGTGGTGGCATACTGCGGATTGAGAAAGCCGAGCACGCTGTCCGGTGCGAGCTTCACTGCAGCCGTAGTTTGATTGAAAGTTGCGCCTGCCGGCGGAGTTTCGGGCGCTGCCTGCGCCGGGCTTTCCCCTCTCAGCGCTATGCCGGTCGGCGCAGAATTCTCCGCCGCCGGCGTCGATTGCGGCTCGACGTTGACCATGGCAAAATTCGCAGCTGGTTGTTCTGCTGGTTTCTCAGTGTTGGCTGTGGAGGCGGCTGGCACTGTATCTGGTGCATCGGCGTCGGTTTGTACGGGGGTGGTATCTTTTGGCACCGCGGCTACCGGGTCAACTGCGCTGCCAGTGGTGCCTGGTTCTGACAAGCTCTGCGCCAGCTCTTTGATTGGCAGCTTGTGAGGCAGGGCGATACTCTTGTTCATCAACACCGGGTGCTTCTGCGTCTTGGCCGCAAAGACCGGTTCGCAGTATTGCCCGATTGCCAGTTGAGTCATGCAGGAAAGCAGAATACCTCGCAGCATCAATGAATGACGTGAGGATGTCTTAGTACTCATGGCGATGCCCCCGGTGCTGATGAGAATCAGTCAGTATATGCGTATGCGGACTAGTTGTACATCCAGGTGCGTGCCTGGAGCGACGCTTGACTTGCAAAGTTAACCTCATGACGTCCTAATAGCCCGGCCCGAGCAGCTGAAATGCTGCCCAGGTTCTTGGCGATGGATTCTTGGAGATGGAGATCAATTGGGCTTTACGCAAGGACTGAGCTTCGTTGAGCCCTTTTTCCTTTCCGCGATAGAAGTCGACCAGCTGATTGGTTCTTTGCAAGTCTGGCTCGACCCAGAGGCTCATCATGACATTGCGTACGCCGGCGTAGCTGAGGCCCCGGCTGAAAACCTTGATGGCAGTCCCCTGGAGGTCTTTTGAGTTGACGGTCGTACCGCTCCAGACAACTAAGTCGGAGGGAAGATTCAGTCCGAAGAGTCTGTCGGCCGTGACTTTGTTTTTTTCATCATCCTTGTTGGACAAATTCGGCAAAATCGCTTGCTGAGGGTTCAACTCGCTGAGTGCAACTTTGCTGGAAAAGTGCAGTACCGTCCGTCCTTTTGCCTGTTCTTGCAGATTGTTGATTTCAGCTTCTTTGCCGACCAGATTGGTTACGAGGTCCGGCTGAAACAGGCTGGCGATCTGGTTGGTTTCATAGTTATTGCCGTTAGCACTCGGTGAGGCGGCGTCCGGAGCCATTACAACGCTCATGTCATGCGAGTACGGCGGCGGGCTGTCAAGAAAGACTCCCATCGAGGATGACAGAGTCAAGGTGTGGTGCTCGATCAGATACTTGCCGGACCGGTCTACCAGCGCTCCAAACGGCAAGTTGTACAGCACTCCGTCCGGCAGCACCACTACTGTTTGATCCGGATTGTCGGGAAGCACTTCACGCACCGCTTCCGGCAGCAATTCTTGATAAAGTTGTTGCAGCGTTCTGCGCTCCACTTGCGCATCCGGCTTGGCCGATGCTAACAGGGACGAGACTTGCGGTTGCAATTCGGCCCGGCCGACTGCCAGCTTGGTGGCATTGAGCCTGCCGCTCTGGTCGATCGTAAAGACTATCGTTGAATGTGGTCCGACTAAATAGTCGATCGCTACTGCATGATTGGATTGAATCCCCTTCGCGATGTCCTGGTAGGTGATCGACACCGGTGCTATCAACCTGGCCAGCGCTCTGTTGGTCGATGCTAGTTGCTTGAAGCGGACCAGCCAATTCTGCCAATCTTTCAGCAGCTTGTCCGGCGACGTATTGGTTTCGGCCGCATGTAAATGGGCGCGTTGATTGACCAGGTCGTTGAAGATATCGCGATCGTAGGGTTTGACTTCGCCACCGTGTCTGAGCCAATCATTAATAAAGGATTCCTCCTTCAACTGTTCGGCGGCGATTAGGGCCGGCTCGTATTGATCTTGTGATACCAAAAGCGATACTAGTTGTTGGCCAAGGTCTTCGCGCGGGGTCGGGAAGCCAAGCCGTTCGGGCGAGGCAAACCAGCCGGCTTGCGGCGAGCGGAAATAGGACAAGGCGCTATTCAAGGATTCCTTGGCTTGAGGTTGTTGACCGAGCGCCAATTGAAGAGTGGCGAGATTGGTGTAATCGCGCCACAAGGCCGTGTCGTCGTTAATCTTCTCGCTGACTGTAATTCCTGCTCTCAAATATTTGTCCGCTTCGGGCGGATCCTGAAGATTCAGGCAAACTTCACCGAGAGCCGCATAAACTCGACCTTCCATTAACAAGTCTTTCTTCTTCTTCAAGTAAGGGAAGCAAGCCAGCAAATGCGCTTTGGCATTGCGGTTGTCGTTGTTTCGAGATTCAGCCGCGGCTAGATTCTGCAGCATTACCATCGCGAAATAGTCTTGCTTGGGTTGCACCATCGAAACCGCTTCCAGCGCTTGAGTGATTAGTTGGACTGCTCTTGGATAGTGACCATCGAGCGCTTCGATGCAGCCGAATGTGTTCAAGACTTGAGCTTGTTCGATCGGCGTTCCCTTGGCTTTCAAAGACTTGAGGGCTATCTCCATTACCGCCTTGGCCGGAAGCAGGTCGCCGCTGCCGGCGAGCGTATGGGCGTAACCGGCTTGTAGTCTGGCGATTGCCAGTTCATTGGCCGATTTCAAATAGAGGAGCTCTTCATAACTCTTGCGCGCATTGGAGTATTCACCGAGATTGTATTGGGTGATCGCCAGCGCAGCCAGGGCTGCTGGCACCAGCGCTTTGTCCTTAGTTTCGCGGGCCAGCTCCAAGGCTTTGTTTGCTTCTTCCTGAGCGGCAACCAGCCAACCCAGCTCGCGCATCATGCCGCTCAAGGCGACACGTGTTTTGACTGATTCCTCGACGTTGCCGGCTTGCTCGTAATAAGAGCAAGCTCCTTGATAGAAGCGAATCGCTTCCTTGATTTTCATCATCTTGACCAAAACCATGCCGGAAATGGTCATTACTTTTGCCGCTTCCGGTGCATCGTTCATGCCGAACTGGGTAAACGACTTCAAGGCCTGATCAAGCTGATTGGCTGCCCATACCGGATTGTCCATCATGAAGTAAGCTTGTGCTAAAGCCACTCTGGCTTTGCCGAGCGATTTCTTGTCGCCGGATTCCGACAGCATTTCGATTGCGTTCTCGCCGAGCTCCTTGGCCTTGGTGGCCTGCCCGCGCATCAGATATATTTCGCACATGAGCGTCAGCGCACGGCCTTGCCCGTCTGCATACTTCATTTCAAGCGACATGCCATAGGCTTCTTGTGTCTTAGACAGCGCCTTGTCGGCTTCATGCCTCTCCATGTACTTCCGTGCATCAGCTTCGAGCTGATGCACCCTGTCAATGGTCTCCGGCGTTTGCGGAATCTCCGGAGCCGCCGGAATGGGGATTTGGGTTGCCGGTTGATCAGCCGCAAAAGTGGCTATCCTGGCGTTTCCAATTAGAAGCGCCAGCGATAGAAAAGCGATGCTCAATTTCCGAGGAGATAACCAGATGTGACTCTTCAAAATGGACCTTCCGTAATTTCTGTGGGAATCGGCTTCACCGTTCATGCCGTGCGAATGCTTTAGTTCAGCAATCTATTCACTGAGGCTAACAATTAAGAACGGGATTGAAAGCGACCCCGGGCATACGACATCTCGTCCACCAATTTTCTCTACTCAAGTGGCAGAGTTCAACCAATATGGGCAAATTATAAGGTTGCTAAGGTCCTGAAGCCGGGGCGGATCGTTGTCAATTGCTGAGCCTGTAGAGCGATGAAGGTACCTGAGCGGGGGCAACTTAGACTTATTAAATAGAGGGCGAGCGAACAGGGATATAATTTCAGCAGCTTCTGAAGCTGAAAGTATGCTCAACCAAGCCGATTGAGGAGAATTCATGACAACTTCCGTAAGTAAGACATTGCTTGCATCGCTTACCTTCATTGCAATCGCCGGCCCAGCTCCGAGCATTGCCTCGGACACAACCTTGAGCGGCCACGCCTCCAAGACGACTGCCAAAACGAGCGCTGTCAAGCGGTATTTCTCAGAGCATCCGAAAGTTCGTGGTGCCACCATTGGTGCCGGAGTCGGTACTGCCGCCGGGGCAGTTACCGGGTTGATCAGCGGCAAAGGCATTATGCGTGGAGCGGCAATCGGTGCCGGTACCGGAGCGGGAGTCGGGGCGATCGCTGCGAGCAAGACCATGAAGAGCCACCCGGTAGTTAAGGACACGGCGGTCGGCACGATTGCCGGACTCGGATTCGGAATGGCTGCCAGCAAAGGGCACGGCACTGCCAAAACTTCCGTCAAGGCGGCGGCAGTTGGCGGAGCGCTCGGCCTGGGGTTGGGACTGCTGAAAGATAAAGTAAAGTAACAGCATGAAAACCCGCGCTCAGTCTTTGCAGATTGCTTCTACCCGAAAGTTCGATCTGGCGGTAGTCGGCGGCGGCATAGCCGGGGCGGGAGTAGCTCAAGATGCCGCTTCCCGCGGACTTTCCGTGATAGTGGTGGAAAAGGAGGATTTCGCCTCCGGCACCTCCAGCAAGACGACCAAGCTTATCCACGGTGGGCTCAGGTATCTCGAGCAGTTTCATTTCAAGCTGACCCGGGAGCTATGTCAGGAGCGCGGCTTGCTTGAGCAGCTCGCACCGCACCTGGTCAGGGATTTCAGCTTCATCATGCCGCTGGTCAAGGACAGCCCGTTTTTCTCGCTAAAGGCCGAGATTGGTTTGACTTTGTACGACCTGCTGTCTTGGTCGGTATCCGGCGCTCGTCACCATCGCCGGTTGTCGCAAAAGGAGGTGCTGGATTCCGTTCCGGCCTTGAATCCTCAGGTCTTTTCCGGCGGACTGAGATTTCACGATTGCATTACTGACGATTCCCGCATGGTGCTGGAGGTGATCAAGTCAGCTTGCAACGAGGGTGCGCTGGCCATTAATTATATGGAGGTCCAGGGCTTCGAGCAGACTGAAGGCCAAGTGCGTGCACTCAAATGCCGCGATCGTTACTCCGGGCAGGAGTTGACTATCAGTGCAAAGGCGTGCGTGAACGCCACCGGTGTCTGGTCGGATCAACTGTATGAAATGCTCGAACCGGCTTGGAAAAGTCATGTGCAACCTTCCAAGGGCATTCACATCATCGTTCCAGCTTCTGCTTTTGAAACAAACACCGCCTTGTTCTTGCCCACTTCCGACGGGCGTTACGTATTCGTCGTTCCCTGGCAGCGAGCGCTGATGGTTGGAACGACCGACAGGCCGTATACCGGTTCGCTTGAAAGGCCGCTGCCGGATCGAGATGAGATTGATTACTTGCTTAAGGTGATCAATGGTTTTACCGAGACTCACCGCTTGAATCGCAGCGACATCATCGGCTCGTTCGCCGGCTTGAGACCGCTCGTTCAGTCGGAAACAGCCAGCGCCGATACCAACAGCCTGTCGCGCGAGCACGTCATTTTCGAAGGTCCCGGCGGCGTAGTCGGACTCAATGGCGGCAAGCTGACCAATTACCGGCTGATGGCCGGTCAAGTCCTGGAGCTCGTGGCCAAGCGCCTGCCCGGCGTGGAGCTAAAAGGATCTCGGACGAAGAGGTTGATGCTGGGCGGTTTCAAGGATAAATCAGATTTCCTGGCGCAGACTGCGGCTATCTCTGCCAAAGCGCGCAGGCTTTCAATCGAACCGGCCACGCTCGATCATCTGATCGCCAGCTACGGATCGGAAGCGGCGTTGATAGTGGACATCGTCGAGGCTGACTCGACATTGAATCAGCGAGTTTGTCCAGACTTTCCGCCAATTATGGCCGAGGTGCCATTTTGTGTGACCAACGAAATGGCGGTGTCTCTTGAAGACCTTCTGATGCGCCGGTTGAGATTGGGAATCCTTCACCAGCGGCAGTGCTTGGAAGCAGCTCCGAAGGTCGCCGCCTTGATGGGTCAGACTCTAGGGTGGGACAATCCGCGCGTTTCGTATGAGCTGGCGGGGCTGGAGCGCAGTCTCAAAGAGCATATGGATCTGGTCGCTGACTTGAGCGCCAGCCAATCGCCGTAGCCAATCACCGCCATCATCCGTAGCCCGACCGCTTAAGCGCTAGGGTGAAGCTGCTTAGACCTTTTGGCTGCCAGTATGTGCGGTGCGATCAGCTTTGGAGCTGTTTTTGCCACCATTTGTGTGTGCGTTGCAGCCCATCGTCCAACTGCACCTTAGCTTTCCAACCCAGCTGCGATAACGCCTTTGCCGGATTTCCAACATATCTCATCACTTCCAGCGGCCGGTATGGCAACTTTCCGAGACCGAGCTCGCCTTTGAAACCGCAGATGTTGGCTACTTTACCGGCTAGGTCTTTTACCTGGTACGCCTGCCCGGAGCAGATGTTGAAGATCTGTCCGGCTAAGTCTCGATGATCCAAGCAAGCAATGAGGGCGCTTACCACGTCGTCGATGAAAACGAAGTCGCGAGTTTGCTCGCCTGCGGTCAGCTGAGGCGAAATATTATTCATGTACGACTCGAATAGATACGGCAACAGCAGCTTTCTCTGTCCTGGTCCATAGGCGACAGTCGGTCTGACGATCATGACCGGCAGCTCGAAACTTCGCCATGCCGACAACAAGAACTGGGTGGCTGAAATTTTGGCCGCCGAATAGGAGGATACGGCTGAAGTCGGCTGAGCCTCGTCGAAGGGAACCGGTCCGGCTCCATATTCCTCAGCGCTCCCGACGTGCACTATCAGTGGTGTATTGCACTGGATGGCCGCAGCCGAGAGATTAACAGCTCCACCAAGGGTTACCTGCGCTTGCGCCAAGATGTTGGCTGCGGACCGTTCGGCGCTTACCAAGGCTGCGAGATTGAACACCACTTCCGGTTGAAACTCAAAGAGCAATCTGGCCATCTCGACCCGGTCGGTCACATCGAGTGTTGTCCAGGTGATCGCCTGCTGGCTGGACAGACGGTAGGTGCAATTGTCGAGCCGGCGCGAAGTAGCGCAAACAGAGGCTCCGTCAGCGGCCAGCTGGTTTACCAGTTGCTGTCCGATGAAGCCACCAGCGCCGGTGACAAGCACTCGCTTGCCGGTGCCGCCCATTACCAGACAACCCAAGGCGGCTGCCCTGATTGCCAGAGCTGTGTCAGCTGCACAAGATCGCGCATGGTATCAACGCATTGCCAGAACCCTCTGTGGTCGTAGGACATCAGTTGACCCGCGGCTGCGACCTTAGGCAGAACGTCCCGTTCGAAGTTGCAGGAAGAGTCAGCGCTGGCAAAGGAGAAAATTCTGGGGTCGAATACGAAGTATCCGCCGTTGATCGATCCGGAGCTTACGCTCGGTTTTTCGCTGAACTCTTCTACCAAGCCACTTTTAATGCATAACTCACCAAAGCGAGAGGGGGGAGAGACGCCGGTAACCGTGCCGATTTTGCCGTGCGACCGGTGGAATTTCACCAGTTCGGTGATGTTTATGTCGGAGACTCCATCGCCATACGTCATCAGCACCAATTCACAATCGGCGGCATAACGTTCAACCTGTTTGATGCGGCTGCCGGTTTCATTATTCAATCCGGTGTTGGCAAGAGTGACAGACCAACCGTATTCCTCGCGCTGGTCGTGGCAGACTATTTTTTCACGCTGTCCGAGTGTGATCGTAAAATCACCGGCTATATAGTCGAAATTTAAGAAGTAACCCTTGATCACTTCGCCTTTATAACCCAGGCAGATTACAAAGTCGTCAAAACCGTGATGAGCGTAGGTTTTCATGATGTGCCAGAGTAGCGGCCTTCCGCCAACCTCTACCATTGGCTTCGGCCGATATTCGGTCTCCTCTCGAAGTCTCATGCCTTGCCCGCCGGCCAGAATGATTACCTTACTTTTTGGCATTCTTAAAATTCCACATATTTTTAAGGAACTCCGAAAGCGTCTCTAATCGAACATTTGATGAGCCAGCCTTGCGCCGTCTGAAGACTACCGGCACCTCCTTGACTGAAAGTCCAAGGCGGGCGGCTTGAATCATTATCTCAGCATCGATGAACCAATCGGTTGCCGTCAGATTCAGCCGCTCGTAGGCCGCTCGTTTGAGTACCTTCGGTTTGCCGTTGATGTCAGCGCTTATCCGTCCGAACATGATTGAAAACAGCGTATTGAAAATCGACGAGACAAACAAGCGTTGAATACCGTCTTCGCGGCCGGTGCGTTTCGCTTTGACTAAATCGTAGGAAGTAGACAGTGAGGTTGAAAAAATCTTTGCGACGTCAGCTGACTCAATCTGTTCGTCCCCATCAAAAATTCCCACTGTCGCTCCACGCGCTGCAGACAATCCGGCCAGGAGACCGCCACCGTAGCCCTGGTTCTCTTCCAGGTTTACCAGTGAAATCTCGCTGAACTCATTTGCCAGTCGACGAGCGATCTCAGGGGTGTTGTCCTGCGGGCCGTTTAACACCAGCACCAGCTCGAACGGCCGGCCGGAAAGTTCTTGCTTGAAAGCTGCCATCAAGTTACGCGTAAGAGGCTCGACGTTCTTCTCTTCGTTGTAAAGCGTGATAACTGCTGAGAATGCCGCATCTTCCACGTTCTTGAAGCTCTTTGGTTAAGTCTGTAAGGAGGAAATGACCAGGATTCAGGGCACCTAATCTATTACTAAATGCCCGGTAGGCAGCGCAACAAATCAAGGATGATCACAGGTTAAACCGAGCGGAACGGCTTGCATTTATCGGTCATCGCCAGAGGCGGACGCAAGATTGCCTCCGGTTGCTCGTTTCTTCAGGCGCTCTTTCATGTTATCCAGCGTCTGGCGGTTTAGACTTGAAAAGGCGGTCCAGCTGTTCTTGTTGTGCCAGCGAATGACAGGCTCCGGCAATCCGGACTGCTCGAACCATTCTTGTAAGCAATCACGTGAAACATAGAAAGCCACCGGAGTAACGAGGTGGTCAAAGACGATGTGATAAATCTCCACGAAATCGAAATCAGCAATGTATGACAAGTATTCCTGGTAGTAAAGATGCGGCAGGAAGCGGTGTCTTTCCGTCAGCCGCTGCCAGGGGCGAGCTACTAGCTTGGCCCAGAGATAGACCGGGCTGGCCAGCGCTGCCGATAACACCAGGAGCACTTTCGGCGGCAACTTTGAAGTAATCGCCTTTCGAAACGGATTGACCAGGTAGATCAGCCACCAGTTGTTCTCCTGACCGTAGACCCAAACCGCGATGGAGCCATCACTCTTAAGTTTGCTGGCGATAGACAGGAAGCCCTCCTTTGGTTTGTCCAAGTGGTGCAGCACACCAACCGAAAATGCAAAATCGAAAATCGGCTCGAACGGTAAATTAGCGATGTCAGCTTGAATTACGTGAACATTTGGTTCGTGCCCGACATGCCGATAAGCGATATCGACTGCTTCGCCGATGTCTACCGCAAAGACCGCGCGCGCCTTGCTCGCGCTGACGATGCGGGCGTGACGCCCTTTTCCGCAGCCACCTTCAAAGACCAGCTTGTTCTGGAAAAATTCGGCATCGACCGGAAAGATCCAATCTAAGAATTGCTTTTTGTAGCGTTCGTCCAGGCGAGGAAATACCTTCCAAGCGATGGCAAAGTTGCGACCGGTGTGAAGATCGGTCGAGCTGCTCAACTTCTCCAGCACCATGCGGGGCACTCCCCGCACAATCGGGTATTCTTGCTCACAAGATGAGCATTTGAGACTACCGGATATGATCTCTTGCTTCTGGACGAAGTGGTATTCATAGCCTGGACAAAGCGATAGTGTTGACCGGCAATTGGTGCAAACAAGGTAATCGACGAGCTGCACTTTCATAACTTAGAATCATAGCTCAATAACGCCTGACTCGTGGCAGTGCGCTCCCTGCAAAAAGACGATGAAAACAGAAGACCAATTGCAGTTTCAAGTATTGCTGACCGGCCCGATCCCGGCAGAACATCTGGCTTGCCTGGCGGCAAAAGCTGGGTTGACTCATCTGCGACCGGGCTTTTCAGGGTCTGAGCCGGCACTCCTTGATGCGCTGGTCGGATGCGACGCGGTAGTCTCCTTTTTGAGTGAGAGACTTTCGGGCTATGTGATTGAAATGTCTCCCAGATTGAAGGTAATCGCCAATGTAGCAGTCGGCTATGACAATATCGATCTAGAGGCTGCAAGCAGAAAAGGCGTTCTGGTGACAAATACGCCCGGAGTGTTGGATGAAACGACTGCCGATCTCGCTTTCGGTTTATTGATAGCCTGCGCGCGCCGAATCGTGGAAGCGGACAGCTTCGTGCGAAACGGTCAGTGGTCGGGTTGGTTGCCCGATTTAATGCTCGGTGTAGATATTCACGCCAAGACGCTGGGGATAGTCGGATTCGGCAGAATTGGCCGGGCGGTAGCAAGACGAGCGCTCGGTTTTGGTATGAAGGTGCAATACGTCGCCAA
Organism: Candidatus Obscuribacterales bacterium; assembly: GCA_020050835.1. Lineage (GTDB taxonomy): Bacteria > Cyanobacteriota > Vampirovibrionia > Obscuribacterales > Obscuribacteraceae > JAGVKB01. The sequence goes on from JAGVKB010000076.1 coordinate 29,912, forward strand.
AAGGGAAGGGGAACGAAAGCTTACGCCGGAGCTGGCCGGTTGCAAAAGCACTACGCTTCACGAACTGCTCGCATCGTCCGATTTTGTCAGTTTGCATTGCCCTCTTGCCAAGGATACCTTTCATTTGATCGGGCAGGCGGAGCTGTCCGTGATTAAGCACGGTGCCATTCTGGTCAATACCTCCCGTGGTGCTGTTGTTGACCAGATGGCCTTGCTTGCGGCGTTGGAATCGGGGCGATTAGGCGGGGCTGGACTTGACGTTTTCGAAGAAGAGCCTGCTGTTCCTGCTAAGCTCATAGAGCGAAAGAATGTAGTCCTTACGCCGCATATTGGCTCGGCTTCAGTCGAAACCAGGGCTAAGATGGCCGAATTGGCGGTCAATGGTTTATTGACAGCGATTGACGGCAGGCTGCCATCAAATGCGGTGAACCCGGAAGTATGGCCACAATTCGTCAATCGCTTGGCGATTGTAGGGAGAAGTAATGGCAGTAAGTGAGCGGACCAGACGATTGTGGTGGATGGCTTATGCCGCCCTGATGATCTGTTGGTCACTCAATGCTTACGGTTTGGTCTTCTCGTGGCTTAAGGAAGGTACATTGTTTGCTCGCAAGCTCGACGGCAAACCGTGTGTCTTAGACTTCGTTCTGTACTACGAAGCGGCGCAGCTCGGCACCGCTGCACGTAACAGTGGGGTAAACATCTATGACCCCAAGGTCCAGACGGAAGCGGTGGCACGCTTGACTGCACCGGTGGTGCCGGAATTGCCCTTTTTTATGCAATATCCGCCGTTGTTCTTTGCGCTTTGTGTCCCTTTTGCCTTCTTTCCGCTGGTCTGGTCCTGGCTGCTCTGGTCGATAGCGGGAGTGACCAGCCTTTTGATATCAATCTGGGCTTTATCGGGCAGGCACCGCCAGCGATGCGGACTCTTGATCGCCGCCTCGGCTGCGCTGGCGAGTTATCCCGTCTGGTTGACGGTCGAGCTGGGGCAGACCAGCCTGTTTCTTGTCGCTAGCCTGAGCATGTTTTGGTTGCTATTAAAGGAAAAACGTTACTTCGAAGCCGGTCTGGCAAGCTTCTTGTTGATGGTGAAGGTGCAGTACCTTCCCTTTTTATTGCTGGCGGCCCTCGTGCTCGGCCGGCTTCGATTCGCGGCCGGAGCTCTTGTTGCACTGGTTTGCGCGGTGTTGGTTTCAGTGCTGGTGCTAGGCTGGGAAAATTGTATGGAGTGGCCGCGGGTCATTTTTCATGCGGAGACAACCGCGCAGTTTGGCGGAGTCAGTCCCGAGCATCAGCAGAATATTCGCGGCATCCTGACGCTTTTATTTAGAGCCGATACCAGCGGCGGTCGAACAACAGCGTTGCTGTCGTTTGCGCTGGCTTGCCTGGCAGTGGCGTATCTTTGGACAAAACCATATGCAGTTTTGTGCACCAGAACTGTCTGGGCGTTTCAGATCTGCGCGACTGTCACGCTGCTGACCATGCTGGTTTTCAGTCTGCATACTCATATTCAGGACTACAGTCTGCTGGTAATTCCAGCTCTCTGGCTTTGGAAAGCGACAGACGATCCAATCCTTGTAAACCGCCGTCAAAGTAAGATACTTCGCAGCCTTATTCTGGCCTTTCCCGTCTTGAGCTGGATCTTCTATCTGTTGCGCTTCGTGCCCGCTCATTCGTTGCAGCCGTTTGCCATGTTCGCGTTAGCGCTTCTGCTGCGACTGCTCGTGGTATTTTGGGTTCCGAGCAAGCGGTCGACGGCTTGAAGGTTTGCGTTTAAGTCTTGAGCTTGTCTGGTGCCGGGCTTTTTTTTGTAATCAGGAGAGCGGCGGCGCAAAATGCCAAAAGAAGGCAGGTGGCGCTTACCAAAATCGGCGCCGGATACCCAAAAAGCAAGATGCTGTCGACTCGAAGCATCTCAATCAAAAGCCTGCCGGTTGAATAGCTGGCCAGATAGACGACAAAGGTTAGTCCTGGAAAGCGGCGAAGCTTGTCGGCCAGCAAGAAGTACAGGACGGAGAAGATTGTCAGATCCCAGAGCGATTCATAAAGAAAGGTTGGGTGGAAAAAGTCGTAATTGAGATATGCTTCCGGGCGACTCTCCGGTGGGATGTACAGTTTGATTGGAAATTCCGGTGGTACCGGACGCCCGAAGGCCTCCGAGTTGAAGAAATTTCCCCAGCGGCCCAGAGCTTGCCCGAGCGGCAGTACAATGCCGCCGATATCCAGGTAGGTAAGGATAGGCATCCTATGCAGTTTTAAGTAGAGAAAAGCTGCCAGGACGCCGCCGATGATTCCACCGTGGATGGAGCCACCGCCTTTCCAGGTAGCTAGAATATCTTCCGGATGCGAAACAAATGAGCTCCAGCTCAAGGCCACGAAGTAAAGACGTGCTCCCAGTACTCCGCCGATAAAGCTTACCAGCGCGGCATTAATGCACCTTTCCGAGTCGAGACCCCACCGCTTCGCGACGCGTGAGGCAAAGAAGGTTGCCGACAGAAAGCCGAGCGCAATCATCACCCCGTACCAGCGGACCGTCAACGGACCAAGTTGAAACAGAATCGCTCCCGGTGATGCAAACATGATTAGTCGAAAGAGTAACCTTTCGGGAAAGCTGAGCTTCCCGCTTCGGCGCCAAGCAATAAGCCAGTATAGCCGAGCAATCGATCCAAAGACGAGTGCCAAGCCCTAAACTTGCCAGCCGAACCGCTGGCCGGCTATCGGCTGGCAAGTTGATAATAGTTTCAGGTGAGGAAGCGACCGCGCTTTGCCTTTTGTCGTTACGGGGCAGGTTGAGCTGGCTTGTTTTGGGCCTTTCTGTCCTCTTCGTCCCGGTTGGAGGGAAGATTGGGGTCATGATACTCGTCATGAGGATCGCTGCCATGAGGGTTAGGACCACGCGGATTGCCGCCATAAGGTCCCGGTGCGTACGGATCATAAGGTAAATCGGCTATCAAGGTGACGGCTTGTGCCGACGCAGGAAAGTCAGAGGATACCGTTTGATTCTTTAGAACCGGTGCTGACAAAAGTGCCGACGCGACAATCAGCGGAACTATGACGTTCACAAGTTGGTCCTCCGTACTGCTTATACCAGGCGCTTACGTTAGAGCTCCGATTGCCTCGTAGTCAAGTTAAAATAGGAAAGTTTTTCGAGGGTAAATCGCATGGCTCGCAGTAAATCGCGCTGGATCTGTCAGGAGTGTGGCTTCCAGACCTCCCGGTCGCTTGGGCGTTGCACCGAGTGCAATAGCTGGAACTCGATGGTCGAGGAGCTGATTCAAGACGAGCCGTCCTCACCGCGCGCGCGCGGGCAGTTCAAGGCCAGCGCCGCCAGCAGCGGTCCGCAGCCGTTGAATGCGGTGGCGATTACACATGAAAGCAGGATCGCCACCGGATTATGTGGCGTGGACGATGTCCTCGGCGGCGGGTTGGTGCCGGGCTCGGTCGTCTTGCTGGCCGGTGATCCGGGCATCGGAAAGTCGACTCTGCTCTTGCAGCTTTGCGAAATGATGTCGCAATCCGGTTCGGTCATGTACGTATCCGGCGAGGAGTCGGCGCAGCAAGTCAGTTTGAGAGCAAAGCGGTTGGGAATAACAAGCGGACAAATTCTGGTGGATTCCGAGCAGAATGTGCGAGCGGTCGAGAGCCGAATTGCAGAAAGTGGCGCGCATGTGGTAATCGTCGATAGCATTCAATCGGTTTATCATCCCGAGCTTTCTTCGGTTCCCGGCTCCGTCAGCCAAGTTCGCGAGAGTGCAGGCATTCTCGCTACAACGGCAAAGGCCAACAATGTCGCCACTATTTTGGTCGGGCATGTCACCAAGGATGGTTCAATCGCCGGACCGCGAGTGCTCGAGCATATGGTCGATGTAGTGCTGCAGTTCGAAGGCGAGCGGTCTCGGCAGCTGAGAGTTCTGCGTGCCGTCAAAAATCGTTATGGCTCGACGCAGGAGATCGGTGTTTTCACCATGACTGAAAGCGGTTTGGCGGAAGTGGATAATCCAAGCGCGCTGTTTCTGGGCGATCGTCTGGGCAAGCTCGACTACGAAAAGGCACCATCGGGGACGGCGGTTATTGCCGGCGGTGACGGCACCAAAGCGCTGCTGCTGGAAGTGCAGGCGCTGGTCGGACCGACGCCTTTTCCCGGTCCGCGCCGTGTGGCCAACGGCTGGGATTCCAATCGCCTGCTCCAGATACTGGCTGTGCTCGAACGGCGGGTCGGCCTTCAACTGTCCCGCTTTGACGTGTACGTCAACATCGTAGGCGGCTTCGATTTCAGCGACCCGGCCGGTGATATGGGGGTGGCGGTGGCCGTGGCGACTTCATTTTTGGACAGATCGGTCGATCCCCGCTTGATCTGCCTGGGAGAGATCGGGCTAACTGGAGAGGTACGCCCGGTCGCTGGCTTGGAGCGGCAAGTGAAGGAGGCGGCCCGACTCGGCTTCAGACGAGCGCTCGTGCCTAAGTGTAATCTTCCTCTTTCGGCCAAGATCGATCAGATAGAAGTAATCGGCATTGAATACCTGGTGGAGGCCCTTACAGTGGTCATGCCGGGTGAGAAGTTCACGTCCGGACAGCCCCGAGAAGCAAGAGTGTCTACAACTGTCAGCCAGTGAAAGCTTATCAACTCTCCGATGAATTACAGAGATTGCTCGCATCGCTGCCCGATGCGCCAGGTGTCTATTTCTTCAAGGATGCTGGCGGCGACACAATTTACATCGGCAAGGCCCTCTCGTTGAAGTCTCGAGTCAGGTCTTACTGGAACACTAACTCCTGGCGGGAGCGGCCGAAACTGGCGGTGATGATGCCGAGGGTGGAGAGCCTGGATACGATCATCACCAATTCCGAAAAGGAGGCGCTCCTTTTGGAAGCGACGCTTGTGCGCAAGCATATGCCCAGGTACAACGTCGCGCTGAAAGACGACAAACGATATCCCTGGCTTGCCATCACATATGGTGAGAGTTTCCCGCGGCTGATCATGGTGCGCGACCCGGTTAAGTTTCGCAAGGACAAAAGCAAGGCCAAGGTTTTTGGACCGTACGTGGAAGCCGGCGTGATGTGGCAGACTGTCAGAGCGTTGCGGAAAGTCTTCCCGATGAGACAAAGGCGCAAACCGCTCTTCAAAGATCGACCATGCATGAACTTTCACATCGGCCTCTGTCTCGGTCCCTGCCAAAAGCTCGTCGAAGAAAGCGTCTATGACAAGATGGTGCATCAGGTAGAGCTGTTTCTTTCCGGCCATCAAAATGAAGTTGTCCGCGAGCTCAAAAAGGATATGGAGGACGCTTCCGAGCGGTTGGACTTCGAGCAGGCGGCTAAGATTCGCGATCGCCTTTATGGATTGGAGCGAATTATCGAGCGGCAACAAGTGTTCTTCGACGATCAGTCCATCAACTATGACGTGGTGGCCGAGGGGCATACTGATCGACTGTGTTGCATCTGCCTGCTGCGTATTCGCGAAGGAAAGTTGGTTTCATCCGAGGCATTTCACTTCCCGCTGATAGAAAAAACTGGATATCAGGAGGCATATCAATCCTTTGCCGATCAGTATTATGCTGATTGCGAGTCCGTCAACATTCCTTCCGAAGTGGTAATTCAACACAGCTTGGAGGACATGGACGTATTGTGTGACCTACTGTCTTCGCGCGCGGGCAGGCAGGTTAAGGTGTTGGTGCCGCAGCGCGGCAAGAAGGTAAGTCTGATGGCGATGGCGCAAAAGAATGTGGCGCAGTCTTTGGACAAGCAGCTGCTGAGCCAAACACAGGAAGATCAAAAGGCGCTTGCCACCCTGGTCAAGCTTCAAGAGGAGCTCAAGCTCAACAAGCCGCCGCGCCGAATCGAATGCTTTGATATATCCAATATTCAAGGAACGGATAACGTGTCGAGCCTGGTCGTTTTCGAGAATGCCCAGCCCAAAAGAGCTGACTATCGCCACTTCAAGATCAAGAGCGTAGAAGGTCAAGCCGATGATTTCGCCTCGATGGAGGAGACGGTCCATCGCCGCTATCGCCGCGTTCTAGACGAGGACCGGGCGATGCCTGACCTGATTATTATTGATGGTGGCAAAGGGCAGCTCAATGCAGCTCTATCGGCGCTGTCGGCCCTCGGGATAGAAGACCAGGCCATTATCGGACTGGCCAAGAAACAGGAAGAAGTTTTTCTGCCGAACAAGCGCGAGCCTATTTTACTGCCCCGTCGCAGCGAATCTTTGTTTCTTTTGCAAAGGGTCCGGGATGAAGCTCACCGCTTTGCAGTTACCTTTCACCGCAAGCTTAGAGCCAAGCGCTCGATTCTCTCCGAGCTTGATAAGCTTTCCGGAGTAGGCGCCGCGCGCAGAAAGATTCTGCTTGACCATTTCGGATCGTTCGACCGCATCAAAGCAGCGACGCTGGATGAACTTAAATCTGTTCCTGGAATTCCGGCCCAGTTGGGGCAATCAATATATAATGCACTTTCCGGAGAAGGTAAGAGCGATTCCTGAGGCTTCTATGATCGAGTTCTTTCGGCGCCATTACAAGGTGATTATCTGGATAATGATAGCCAGTTTTCTGGTGACTCTTATACCGTCTGTCATCTTTATGATTCCTGGGCAGTAATGTGTTGGCCGGCGCGAAAGTGCGAGCGGTCGATGTCAGGCGGACCGTCGATTTCTCATTAGCTTTCCTGCTCTATGTCCTATTGGCGCTCGCTGTCGATTCTCCGTTTCTGTTTTTCAACCAGAGTCTCTATCTGGCTGATATCACTTACAATATCGAGCCGGCTGCCCGGTATATGCGAGCGGTGTGGCTTCAGACCGGAGCCGTGCCGCTCTGGAATCCAGACGTATTATGTGGTGCTCCGCAATGGCAGCTGATCTGGCCGTTGTTCTATCTGCCTGGGCAATTCTTTCTATTTGCACCGTTTCCGCTAGCGACCGGCATGTTCCTGCTGTTTCACCAAGTTGCCGCTGGATTGGCTGGTTTCGTCTGGCAGTATCGCAATCAGGAGATTGATTGGCAGCCGTTGCGCTGGTTTCCGCCGCTCTTGTTCGGACTGGTCTTCATGCTGTCCGGCTACATGGCCGGCAGTACTATTAACCTGAGCTTGTTTGCTTGCGCGGCCTGGCTACCAGCTGCGCTTCTAGCGATCGACAGTCTGACGGTCAAACCGCGCCTGTGGTGCGTAGCGCTGCTGGGCTGCTTGATCGGACTGCAGATAACAGCCGGCCGACCGGAGATTTTTCTATGTTCGTTTTTGTTGTATCTTGCTTATGCGGTCTTCAGAATTCTGCGCTTGCGACCGTCGGTGCACGGCGTCATAACGATTGCAGGGTCTTTCGTCTTGGCGACTGTGCTTGGACTTCTTTTGTCGGCAGTCGATCTTTATCCGCTGGCTGAGCTTGCCGGCCAAGCACCGCCGGTCGGCAAGCTCCTTACCCTTGGAATGAACTATTGGAGCGCCGGCTGGTTTGACTTTCTGGGGCTGGCGCTGAGCCAGCCGGTGGGACCGCTTGCGATGACCTCTTACAATTTTTATCCCAGCTATCCAGGCAGCAGCCAATATCTGACCAGCATGTATGTTGGTCCACCGGTGCTAACTTTGGCGATTTGCGGACTGGCTGACAGAGGTTGGAATCAACGCTGGTTCTGGTTGGCAATCCTGGTTCTTTTCACGGCGCTGAGCGCCGGAGAGTTTGGTCCGATTCTGACTTACGTTCATCAAGCTGTCCCGGACCAGATGGCCTTTCGCTTTCCAATCAAGCTTTCCATTTTTGTCATCTTGGCCTTGGCCGCGTCGGCCGCAGCCGGCGCACGGGTCTTGCTCGATGGCGGCGTCAATCGAATGGTTCTGCTGTCCGTGGGAGCGCTCTGGTTTGTCTCTGTTGTCGTTGGGTTGATTCCATTGATGCTCAGCGACCCAAGTTTTCTGGGACTATTGCCAGGCAGCCAGTCAGAGCTGTCGACGCCTGGTCCCTGGCGCTTGACGAGAGCGAGCCGATTATCGGTCGAGCTAGCTCTTGCCGGATTGGCCGGGATACTTACTTGTTTGACTTTCTTTCCGTCCATTAGAAGGATAGGAAGCAAGCATCTCTCGGTGGCGGTTCTGGGTATGCTGTCAGGCGTCTTGCTGATTGTCAATGCCACCAATCATCTCTGGAACACGGTAGATGGCTCGTTTTTCGAATCCAAGTCAGCGCTTGCAGAGCGTCTGCGCAAGGATGCAAGCGTGTTTCAGGGACAGTTTCGCGTCATGTCCTTGTTCGGCGAGTCCGACCTGGTGCCGCCGGTGGTGCGCGAATTGTCAGCCGCTAAGATCGATCCGGCCTTTATGCAATATGCTCGAATCGTGCTAATGCCTAATTGCAGTATCGGCAGCGGCATCATCTTAAGTAATGGTGTGTCGACCGTTCCGTCATGGCAGAGCTATTTCTTAGCGACCGGCCTATTGCCGAGATCGTCTCTCAGAACCGGTTCTTCTCATCCTGCTGGTGATTCGGATTTGCCGTTGTTGCGCTATTGCCAGGCGAGCAGCACGCGCTACCTGTTGACCTCAGCCGCTCGGCGGACTGACAGCGGCGCTTTTGGTGATGGTCAGCTGGCCGAGCCGCTGCCCTACTTGGATGGCAAATTGTTCAAGTTGGTAGAGGAGGATGCGCAGCTCAACTTGAGGATTTATCGCATTGATGAGCTTCGACCGCGCGTTTCGCTGATGAGCAGATTCCAGGCGGTAGGCAGTCGAATTGAGGCTCTCACTTTAATCAATCGGTGTGACGGTTCCGGATACGATCCGCTGCATGAGATTCTGATCTCTCCTTTACGCCGGCAAAAGCTCGGAGTTGAATCAATCACGGCTGACACTCAAGCCGGTACGGTCAAGCTCACCGCCGACAGCGCCGACCGTCTATGCTTGTCTGCAGAGGTCAACCGTCCGGCATTCGTTGTTTTGACCGACAGCTACAACCCAGGCTGGAAGGCTTACGACAATGGCAAACCGGCAGAGGTTTATCAGGCCGATGGATTGTTCATGGCTGTCTATGTCGAGCCAGGGCGGCACGAGATTTTACTTGTTTTCAAACCTGATTCTCTGGCGTTTGGCGGCTTGCTCAGTCAAGCCGGCTTGCTTTTGACTGTTCTTTTGCTTTCGACGGCAGCGTTCAAGAAGCTGAGATGAACTGACCGTACTAATTTTTGTCAAAGCTCGAAAAATCAGACTACAATCAGACTACAATGTATAGAGTTCGGAACCATCTGAATAATGTGAAATAGATGAGTTTCGCTCCTGACCCCGAGGGTATTTCAGGACTTGAAGACGCGAGCCTGATGAGTGAACCAGACATGAGCGACAGACCGATTCCACGCGAAGAAGCGATCAAGCTTGAAGCGGAGAGCTATCGCGAGCGATTTAAGCATCGCATGCTCGAGAATCAAAGCCGCAAAGATAAAGCGCACGAGGTTTTGCAGCAACGCGAGGAGGAGCGGCTTCGGCAGGCGCAGTCATATCTATTGGATTTGAATGGTAGAGCCAGCTTCAGGGACAGCGTAAGAACCCGAGCGCAACAGGAGAAGGACGCTCAGGCTGAGCTCTTGAGGAGACAAGGAGAGCTCTATCGTCAGAAGCTCAGGCGTTATCTGCGTCCTGAGGATTTAGATGGGCTCGAGGCTGACCCCGATCCGGCTTAAGACGTGATGACTCATTCTAAATCGACACAAGCTCCGCTGGCGGACCGGATGCGCCCCCGCTCCCTAGACGAGTTCGTGGGGCAACAGAAATTGTTGGCCGATGGCGGAGTCTTGCGGCAGATGATCGACAGCGATCAGTTGTACTCGTTTATTCTCTGGGGACCGCCCGGTGTCGGCAAGACCACCCTGGCTCGGATCATCGCCCAGCAAACTAACAGTAAGTGGATGTCATTTTCGGCTGTTACCTCCGGCATTAAGGAAATTAAGGCGGTAATGGCTGAAGCGGAAGCGTTTATGAACTTCGAAGGGCGCCGGACCATTCTCTTCGTAGATGAGATTCATCGCTTCAACCGGGCCCAACAGGATGCTTTTCTTCCTTATGTCGAGGCCGGCACCATCGCTCTGGTTGGTGCCACCACTGAGAATCCCTCCTTCGAGATCAACTCCGCTCTATTATCCAGGCTCAAGGTCTTTGTACTGGAAGAGCTGACAGCTGATGATCTGTTGTCCATCTTGAGGCGGGCGCTACTGGAAAGTGAGCGCGGATTGGGCGATGAGGGATTCTCGGCCGATGACTCTCTGCTCCGCTTCTTAGCGACCTATGCCTCGGGTGATGCTCGCACCGCGCTCAACAGCCTGGAGCTGGCGGTCATGCTTGCTAAGCGCCAGGGGAAAAGGCAGCTGTCCGAAAAGGAGATCAGAGCGGCGGTCCAGCAAGCCGTGCTCAAGTACGACAAAAGCGGAGAGAATCATTTCAATCTGATTTCGGCTCTGCACAAGTCCATTCGGAATTCTGATGTTGATGCCAGCATCTATTGGCTCGCGCGCATGCTGGAAGCTGGGGAGGATCCGCTTTATATCGCCAGGCGTCTGGTGCGTTTCGCTTCCGAGGACGTTGGAATGGCAGCGCCGCAGGCGCTTTCGCAAGCAGTTTCAGCGATGCAAGCGGTCTCTTTGATCGGCATGCCGGAAGGAAAGCTGGCGCTTACGCAAGCCGTGGTTTATCTTGCCTATGCACCGAAGTCTAATGCGGTCTACATGGCATACAGCAGTGCCGCCAGCGATGCCCTCAACACAATTCAGCACCCAGTGCCGCTGCACCTGCGCAATGCGCCGACCTCCTTGATGAAAGATCTTGGCTATGCCAAGGGTTACAAGTATGCCCACGATTACGAGGAAGGAAAGGCAAAAATGAAATGCCTGCCGGAGGAGTTGTCTGGCAAGAGCTACTATAACCCGACCAAGCGAGGGTTTGAAGCCAAGCTCGGTGCGGAGCGCTTACCGGACTGAAGCTTTCAAGGCTTCCAGAATTGCCACCATTTTCTGGCTCTGAGTGCTGCCAATTCTGTGCGCGTATCGGCGAGCATTTCGGCAAGCCTGGCGTTCTCTTCCTCGTTGACGCGCAGAAGCTCGTCTAAATAGTCGCAATCTACTTTTACTTTGGAAAGAGCGGTCAGAAGATCGCGGCGCTCCAACTGAGACGCTTCGATGTCCAGCTCGAGCGATTTGAGTCGCTTGATTTCTTCCTCCAGCTCGGGAATTCTCTCGAGCGCGAAGGCTTGAGCAACCATTATCTGCTTGAGCGTGGAATTCTGCTCAGTGAATTCCTGGAGCTTTTGAAGAACGGCGATCAGGCGCTTTTGCAAGTAGGTACTCTCATGGTTGGCTCGTACTACTGCTTCCTGCTCTCGCAGTCGCTGCACGGCCTCCATGACTTGCCGGCGGAGTCGTTGCTCTTTGGCGCGATTGACTCGGACATCCTCGCCGTCAGCCACCATCTCTGATGCCCACTTAAAGAGATCTTCGAGCCCTTCCAAGGCGATCGAACTTTCGTGATTAGTAGGGTTTCCAGGACCGGGATTAACGTCCCGTTTCATTGCTGAGATCTTGTGAGCTTGCACGTAAGCCCCCTTTCCAGCAACATATAATAAAGCTATAGATCGATTTGTACAAACATTTTTTTGCCACCACCGGCGAAGATTTCTATAAGGAGCCCGAAACGATCTGGCAGTAATGGTTTCGGGTCGAATCAAAGAATTGGCTCAGATCGGCTGGCATTAATCAGTCAGCCGGCTAAGCTTCCGCCCGAGTCCATTGGGAAAAACCGGGGGGGGTTGCGTATTACCACCCAAGACAGCGGCAAAGTGACCGGCTAGTCTACCCTTGCGCCGACTTATCTTTCGGTAAGCGCAGCGTCCGGAGTTCGGCAAGAGAAGTAATGACCAGACAAAAGACCACCGACCAGAACAGTTACCGCAACCAGAATTTGATTGCCGGGATTGGCCTGGCTTTCGTTTTGGCTGCTTGGCCCGGCTCTTCCGGGCAGGCTCAAGGCACCCAGTCGCTTCGCAATCCGCTGATTCCGGGTGTGCCAGGCGCCGGCCCGATGGAGCCGGCTCAAGAAGGCATGCCGCCTCCGCCCGGCGACGGCGATACACCTTTGCCAGTTACGCCCGGTGATCAGGGCTCACCGCTGCCACCGCCGTCTGCAGTTGCCGTTCCGGCGACCAGCCCGCTCGATAAGAGCGAAGTCAATGCAGCGGTAGCACCATATTTGACGCCACCGCCGTCTGCTGCCGGCCAGGATCCCGGCACGTTGCCTGGTACGCTCAGCGGTTATAAGCCGCCGGCGCTCATGACTGACGTGCAACCGGGTGGCGGGCTGGCAGGCGATGCCGCTGTCCATAAATGGGACGGGCAGACCACGCGAGACTATGGACTTCGCCGTCCGCGCGGCTCTCAAGCGACTGATTTCGGCCGACCGCTGGACCAGGTTTCGGTAGTTCGAACTAACAAGACTGAAGACGGCCCGCGACCTGTCGGGCCAAATGGTGCGCCGACTCAGCCGAGTATGGCCGGCGCTCAACAAACTTCCGACCGTTATGGCGCAAGGACTTTGTACAAAGGTGCAAACCTGCGTCCTGTCATGACTATTGCTCCTTATTAACCCAGGCTTCCAGGAGGCCAAGTAAATCATGTTGACCAAGATAATCACCAGGGTAGCGATCGGCTTAGCGGTCACAGCGGGAGTGTGGCACTGCGCAGGCTGTCAATCCGCCAACGCTCAAGGGTCGAGCACGCTGCGCGATCCGCTCATACCTGGGGCTATCAGCTCCGCGCCGTTCTTCCCGTCAGCTGAAGGTCGACCGCCGGCTCCCGGCAGCGGACCGACGCCGGCACCGGTTATTCCCGGACAGGGTGGACCGCCGACGCTGTTGCCGTGGATACCGGCTGTGCCTTCCAATCAGATCGATATCGGCTCGAGCGGTATCCCTTTGCCGTTTGGTCCACCTGTGTCGATGCCTCCTGGTGTGCTCGGTCCATTGATGACGCCGTTCGTGCCGGCGCCGCCGTCAACCCCTGGGATGGACCCAGGTATCCTGACGGTGCCACCCTATGCTCAGACATTCAATCCTTCAACCTTGGCTCCGGTCTCTCCGTTGGGAGGAATTCCCGGGACCGGCGGTTACAACACCACTATTCCGACTGTCCGCCGCGGCGGACAGGAGACTCACCAGTGGGAGTTGCGGGGACGTAACAGCTCGCTAATAGGCGGCTTGGGCGACGGCAGTCAAGACCAAGTCAGTCGCCTGGGTCCGTACACCGGTTGGGGTCTGCCGTTTGGCGTGCCGACCGGCAACGGACTGCGTAACAACTCTATCGACCTCGGCGGCGGCATGCGTTTTGGCGGCGGTGAAGGAACTCCAATTTCCACCGGCTCAAGCTTGCAAGATTTCGGCGATAGCGCCACCCGCTACAGCCCGATTCAAGGACTGGGCGCCCAGCAATCCTACGAGTACGGTCAAGGCTGGCGCCGAATTCCGATGTACAGCAGTAAGTCGACTGATTTCGGCTTCCCCTACAAGCAGTTCAACGGGGCCAACATCGGCAACCAGAAAACCGGTCAGCGTTTGAATCCAACCGCCGTGATCACCAACTTCTAGCCGGCCAGGGGGGATCCTCCCATTCTAGTGGGAATTCCCCCGCTTTCCTCCAGCAGGCGCTTCTCGTAAGATTCCAGCATCGCTCCATCCCCAGGCAAAATCGAAGCCACAAATATGAAAACCCTCCTTCCCAATTCGAATCAGACAGCACGAGCGCTAGCGTTAGCCGCTACGCTTCTGTTGGCTGTAAGCGGTGTCGGACAAGCGGCTAAGGCTCAGGGCTTCGCCAACGGACAGTCTAACTTCTATCTGCCGGCCGGTTCGGAGCAAGATTCGATGTTGCCACCAGAAGTGGTGCCGCTCGATCCGGTAGCCGCCAACAAGCTGATGGAAAGCCAAGCGCAATCCAGAGCGGCCAATATAGATATTCCCGATCTGCAATCGGCGCCCGGCATGGTCACGATGGATCAGCCCGGAGCCGGCATGCAAACCGCTCAAGATGCACGCAAGGCCGCCTTTAATCAGCTGATGGGGCAGAATCAAGTCGCTCCGATCAATCGCTCTTATCAGGCGCAGATGCCTGGCGGTCAGATGGGACCTGGATTTCCTGGCGCTCCCGGCGCCGGCAATCCAAACTTCCCGTATCAGCCGCAAATGGCCAATAACTATCCCGGACCGCAAGGACCCGGTGGACAGACCGGTCAATCCGGCTGGGTTGCCCCTGGGCAAGGTGGACAACAGACGCTTTCCGGTGGTGTTAAGTATGCCCAACAGAAACGTGATATTCGCCGGGCCGGCTTATCGAACGCCGTAAGCGCAGTAGCTGGTTTGGGGACAGGTTTGTTCCTCGGCTCGCTGGTTTCGCGGTCGTATTACTCGAACCCGGTCGGGCTCGGGATGCTGGGGCTAGGAATGACGGGATTTGGTACAAGAAACGGATTCAGGTTCTAGAAATATGAAAGTTGTCGTTCTAGCTCTAATAACCACCGTCACCGCCAGCGTTTATGCGGTGCAGGGCGCCCATGCCGAAGGTGGAAGCGCACGATTCTCCTACGCTCCCAATATATGGAAGGTGGAAGGGGTGCGCGTGCCGACTATTCAAGAAGCTCCGCACGCAGTCAAGAGCGGTGCGGTGCCCCACGGTCCGAGCTTCCTCGGTTTGTCTCCACATATGCTCACCAAGCCGGCGCCGGTACAGCAACCGGTAATGCCGCAAGCGCAAGCGCAAACTCAAGTCGCTGCCAGACCGACATACACTCGTGCCGTGCCGCAGATTGCCGTTCCCAATACGCAATACAAAAACGAGTTCGGCAAGGCCGGCAGTTTGACGCCGCCGGTAGTGGCGAGTGCTCCGACTTCGGCTCCGCCTCTGCCTCTGCCGCAATCGGCAGGCCAAGCGCAGTCGCTGCCGCCGATGTCACAGCAAGCTCAACCGGCTAAGGCCAACTACCCAGCCAAGCCGCTCGTAGCTCACAATCGGACGTCTTCTTCCAGAAACGCTCACGGTGTGCTCAGCCATCGCAAGACTCCCAACAGTCTGGTGGCCGATGCCGGCAAGCGGATCGACAGTTATGGCAACAACGGTTACGTTCCAGGTTCATTTCTCCCTGCCGCTTACACCGGCGATGGTTCAACTACTCAGACCGATGTTCATGGTCGAGTCGTGAGCCGAAAAAGATAAGGCATCACTTCGTTTCTCAACTAATTGGCGCAAGGTCAATAGATCTCTAAACTGACAACCCTAGGAGGTTAATCATGGTAACCAGCATCCAATCAACCAGCAAGAAGATTATTTCTTCTCGCGCTTTCAAGGTTGCCTGTCGCGTGGGATTTCTCCTGGCTCCACAACTGGTCCTTATGGCCATCGGTGTTTACGATCAAGTAGCACATGCCCAAGGGCTAGTGGGAGCTCCAGTAGACCCCCGCTATGGGCAATCAAATGAAGTAGGTCAGATGGCCGACTTCGGATATGACACCGCTCGTGACATATCTCGTGTTGTGACCGCACTTTCGACAATTCCGTCCTCGATGGCGGGAATGAAGATCGCTTTCGGTCAGCGTGACGGCGGCGAATCCGCCATGAACGTAGCCAAAGGACTCGGAATCGGATTCGGCGGACCGACAGCGGTTCACTTGATCGGAACGTTCGCCATCAACAACTTCGGCGGACTCGGTGGCGGTCTATAACCCGCTTTCCTCTTTCGGGCCGGTATCTCTGATACCGGCCCGAATCCTTCAGGGGGAATTTCCCCCCTCAAGTCGAACGCTCCCGCGCCAGTCAGCAGCGCAGCAAGACTTCAAAAAACTTTCGCCGCGATTGTAGAGAGAGCAAACGCCAGACGAAAGAGATGCTACCCACCTCGTAAAGTTGGAATAAAAAAGTGTTAGCCGACACAATCCAGTTTATTCAATTTCTCCATCGGCTTCTGTGCGTTCAGATGGATAGTTTGACGCGCTTGCACTCACTTGCTACTGGCAAAAATGATTTGAGAAAGACTGCCTCAGTAAGGGCCGGTCGAGCTTTTTGCGTACTGTTTCTGCTTTTGGCTCCAATTCTTTTCTTCGCCGGTGCGGCGCTTGCTCAAACCGAGCCACCCCAGCAGAAGGCCGGCGACACGCTGCCGATTGGAGCAAGTGATCTCGGCTTTGGGGACGACCTTTCTCCGAAGGCTGAACGTACCGACCCGACCTCCAAGTATTACACCGATTCCCGCGCCGATACTAACCTGGTAACACAGGAAGCCGAACAGAACAAGAATGGCGTTACCGAGATTGTCACCGATATGTTGAAAGGACAGCTCGGCGAATACAATGATGTCTATTGGGGGCAGCACCAGTTCTGGTCGGATGATATCGTAAGCAACCTCTTCTCGAACATCGGGCAGCTGATTGGAAAATGGTTGACTGAATTCATCGACGGCTGGGTCGCTGATACAGTTCAGTTCCTGACAGCCTTCCTCCGGATTTTCGTGCTCAATCCCAACATCGCCGTCAACGGGCTTAACGGTAACGGGCAAGATGACATTTCGCCTTACATCCGTCAGACCGCCGACATAATGTATGGCATTGCAGTCGACCTCCTGCTTTTGCTCTTCGTCCTTTGTATCTGGAAGTATTGGGCTGAAGCCTCCTGGCGGGGCGGCGGCAACTTAATGGGCGCCGTCGGTAGACTGATCTTTACGGCCGGACTGCTTTTGGCCTGGCCGACTATTTATGCTTTTGAGATTCAAATCACCAATGAGATGATCAAGGCGATTTACTTCAACTCGGCCGATCAGGTCGTGATGTTGGATGCGGCGATGGCTGCTGCAGTGAAAGGCGGCTTGATGGCCACAGCCGGTGGATTGGCCCATGCCTTTGCGCCGGTTATATTCTCAGTTGCAGGCGGAGCGCTCGGCGGCGGCGCCGGCGGTCTGGTTCTGGGCACCGTCGGTGATATCGTTTCGTTTGCCGGTTTGATGATTTACACGACGCTGGGTGTCGTGCTGATTACCGAGCTCGTCTACTTCCTGGTTCTCAAGGCGATTCAGACGGCCCTCTTGGTTGCCCAATACATGTTCGCGCCTATCTTTATAGTGTTTTTCGCCACCCCGGACACCGAGTCGGTGACGTCCGGTTTTGTCAAGGCGTTCGTCGAAGTCAGTCTCTGGAATTTCGTCTGGATTGGACTGCTCAAGATCATGGTGATCGTGCTTTACTCGGACTTCAATCCCTGGGGCAAGATTATCATGGCGGTAGGTATCCTACAGATTATGATTCAAGTGCCGGGTTTCCTGTCTCGTGCTCAAATCAGTCCGATGTCCGACTTCATTTCGGCGGGTTTGATCTCTGGCAGCGTTCTCAATGGCTTCAAGACGCTGGGAATGGCTGCTACCAAACGTACCTCTCAGCTTTTCGATTACATGTTCAATCAGCAATATGCTGCCCGCGGCTTGACGCAATCGCAAGGAGCGGAGATGACAACCCTGCCCACTCAAGCGGCAGATCCCAAACTGCTCAATCAAATTCGGGCGGCGGCGGTCGGAAAGTCTCTCGATGGCCGGCCTGATACCGGTCCCGGCAGACCGCCGGCGGCTCGCGGCGACGGCGCGCATTCGCTTGCAGCTCCTGGTTTAACCGGTCTTGCCGGTCAGCAACCGGAGACGGAACAACAGCGACAAGCGCGAGCCGAGCAGGAGCGGCAACAAAAGGCACAGCAATATGCAGCAGTGTTAGCGGCGGCCAGAGCCGGAACCGGATTGCCGCCCGGCACGCAGCCGGTCGCCG
>JAGVKB010000133.1 GCA_020050835.1 Candidatus Obscuribacterales bacterium
ATACTTAGCATCAGGGTGAGTCTAAGGTATCTTCAAGTCCAATCAAACATTTATGCAACAACACGACATCTCGGAACTTGAGCGCCTGCTCAAGCTCCAAGAGCAAACGTTCGGCTGCGATTCAACCGAGGTCGGGGAGACCTGCTATAAGGTAGCTGACCTGTACTTCAAGGACAGTAGTTTTGAATTGGCCGAGTCTTTCTGCAGACGCTCGCTCAATACTAATCCTCTTGCTTCGACCTAGAGTTTAGACTATCGAGCGCAGTCAAGCGGGGAGAGATTTTCATACCATCTTTCAATTCTTCACTTGCCTTTAGCGCGACTTCGTCACCGGCGTGAAGGGCTCCTACTACTTCAACGAGATCAGCCATAGTTTGACCACGTGTTACTACTACTCTATTGGCAATGCCATTTCGAATCCGAATCACAAAAGTGGCGTCAGCATTGCTTGTAATAGCAGATGCGGGCACAAAAAGTGTTTGATAGGGGCGCTTCAACTCCCATACTACTTCTGGATACATACCCGGCTCGAGTTCACCTCGCGAGTTGTCTACATCGGCTTCAACAATCATAGACCTTGTTTTCGTGTCCAGCGCATGTCCAAGCCTTTTGAGAGTGGCAGTGAAAATTTTACCAGTGAAAGCAGGTACGGTAAAAGTCATGGGCATGCCGACGCTCATACCTGAAATGGCAGATTCGGGGACTGGCATCAGAAGCCGAAGCGATGATGTTTGTTGTATGCGCAGCATAGGCTTGGAAGTTGACGATGACGAACTAACCAGAGATCCTTCATGAACATTTCGCTCGGTAACTACTCCATCGAAAGGCGCTTTTATTGTCAGATAGTCCTTTATCTGCCTGACGGACGAAAGAGCATTCTGAGAGGCCTTGACTTTGGCTTGCTCCGACTTCAATTGAGATCTGGCGGCTTCAACAGCTTGAGCAAGCGCTTGCACGCGGGCGCGCCCTCCGGCAACCTTTTGCTGTGCTTCATCAAGATCGGTTTCTGCAACCGCTCCTGGTGTTTTTGCAGCGGATTGAATTCGCTTCTGGACCGCCTCGTCGCTAGCCAACTTTGCCTCAGCTTCTCTCTGTTCGGCAAGCGAGCGTTCTATCTTTGACTGCATTTCCAAAAGAGCTGACCGGGCCGCTTCCAGCATCCCCTCCGCCTCTCCGTATTGGGCATGAAGCTCTGGCGCATCAATCTCTACTAATGTCTGTCCTTGCCTAACTGTCGAGCCACGGTCGACGTTGATTTCCCTGACAAAGCCTTGCACCTTTGGATAAACCGCAACATCTCTAAAGGCTGCTAGTTCTCCAGGAATACATATTTGTTTGCGCAGAATTGCGGATGTGACTCTCACTGTTGCAGTATCTGCGTTTTGTGCAGCTCTCTGCTCAGCGTCTTTGCGTTCTATATCTATGCTGGTCTGTGAAGACTGGCAACCAGCAAGAACTTCCGCTGCAAGAAAGGCCAGCGACAAGCCAAGAATGAATGACGACACAGAGTTCATTTGAGTTCTTCTCCTAGCTTTCAACAGAGTGAGCCTCTGAACCGCCACTCCCATCGTGTCCATGCACTGTTACTGTTGCGTGTTCAGAGATCATGGCCGGCGATACTCGTGCAGCATTTCTTTGGATTGCCGCATATGCCATGGGCACAACAAGCAAAACTGCTGCTGTAGAAGACAACAGTCCTCCTATTACTGCTATGCCTAAAGGAGCCGTTCTGTCACCACCTTCGGCCAGGCCAAGGGCCATGGGAATCATTCCCGCTATCATGGCAATGCTGGTCATCAAGACAGGACGCAAGCGACTGACAGCCCCCTCTTTTGCCGCCAATTGGGCCGATTCGCCGGTAAGCCGCCTCGTTTCGGAGAACGAAACGATAAGAATGGCATTGGCAACGCCTATACCTATCGCCATGATTGCTCCCATAAATGATTGAACATTGAGCGTTATACCGGAAATTTGAATGATGACAGCCACTCCAGCCAGTATCGCCGGTATCACTGATAGTACCGCGAGCGCCAACCGCATACGCTGGAAGTAAGCGACAAGCATTAGAAAGATGGCAGCGATAGCCAATACAAGTCCACTTGCCAGTCCATCAAATGTGCTCTCCATTGTCGGTACCTGCCCTCGCACAGCAATCGAGACACCCTTTGGCGGCCGGCCCAGGCGATTGATCGCATTGCGCACATCCTTAGCAGCCCGCCCGAGGTCGCCGCCCGCAACATTGGCTGTGATACTAAGCATTCTCTGCAGGTTGTAACGATCGTATTCTCCAATCATGGTTCCATAATTCACTTTCGCAACGTCTCGGACAAAAGGCGAAGCACCGTCAATAGCTGGAACTGGAACAGTTTCGACATCCTGCAGTGATTCCATCTTCTGGGATGGATACTGGACTTGCACTTGATACGAAAGCCCTTTACCAGGCACCCGCCACCAGATTTGCTTTATAAATCGACTCGAATAAATAGCTGGAACAAGAGCTCTGCTTACATCTGCAGTTGTAACACCCATCTGAGCTGCACGCGCTCTGTCAACCTGAATATTGACTGTTGGATATTCCAGAGGTTGAACGATGCCTATGTCGCGCAGGTTGGGCAGGCGCTTCAACTCGGCTATCAGCTTCTGTGAGAAATCGAAGTCTTTGCTTAAATTTGACCCGGTGACATCTACTTGTATCGGCGTGGAAGCCCCCAGATTCATGATCTGGGTCACGATGTCGCCTGCCTCAAAGGTGAAATTCACTGAAGGAAGAACTTCACGCAGTCTTGCCCGCAGTCTTTCTTTGAGCTGGTCCATAGGGATATGAGCTTTGTGACTCAGAGAAACAAGCAAAACGGCTTCTTGGGGTCCACTTGTCCAGATGTATACGTTGCTTATTCCGAAGTTCGGTGGTTGTGTTCCGACATAGCAGATTGAAACCTCGACGTTTCCCGGACCTGCTTCCTTGCCAATCAAATCCAGGACCTTCCGAGTGGTTTCTTCGGTAACTTCAATACGAGTGCCCGGTTCGGCACGCAATCGCATTTGGAAGCTTCTAGGATTACCGGTTGGAAAGATTTCCGTTTTCAAGAAAGGCACGGTAACAGCTAGCAGTATCACGATTGCTAGTGAGTATGCTGCAAGCACAGGAAGTTGATATCGCAACAGTCGAACGAGTATGGAAGCGTAGGATCGCCTGAAGTGGGACATGAAACCATGCATCTTTCCAGGTCCATGATGCTCGGATTTCTTGTGGGTATGGAGCATCCAACCGGCCAGCACAGGCACCAGAGTATTTGATAGAACATACGATGCCACCATGGCAAAGCCGACTGACAAGGACAAGGGAACAAAAAGTGCTCTTGTCGTTCCGACCATCAAGAATGACGGCAGGAAGACAAAAACTACTGAAAGCATAGCCAAAAGCTGTGGGGTGACAACCTCACAGCAAGCACTGAAGATTCCCTCGAAGAGTGGTGCGCCTCTGTCCAGGTGTGTGTGGATGTTTTCTATAGCCACTGTTGCTTCGTCAACAAGCACTCCCACGGCTAAGGACAATCCGCTTAACGTCATGATGTTCACAGTCTGTCCGGTGAGCCACAGACCGACCGTTGCCGTCAAAAGAGCAATCGGTATGGTTAGAACAACGATGACAGCACTGCGAAGATCTTGCAGAAACAACAAAACCATAAGACCGGTCAGCAGCGCCCCCACGATGCTCTCGTAAAGTACTCCACTCACTGCCTCTGTAACATAAATCGATTGATCGAAATCAAAGTCCACATGGATGTCGTCAGGGAGCTGATCGCGCATTCTAGGCAAAGCTTCCTTTACACGCTTCACCACTTCTACGGTAGAGGCATCGGCAAGCTTAGATACGGCTATAAATACTGTTCGGCGGCCATTTACTAGCGCCCAGCCAGTCGGTATGTCCATAGAGTCTTCCACAGAGGCAACATCACGCAGCCAGACTGTTGCGCCTGGCCCAGTCCTCAGAGGCATATCTTCGAGTTCAGTAACACCGGTAACTGTAGAATTGATGCTGGCTATTCTCTGTAAATTGCCAGTGCGGACAAGACCAGACGGCGCGATCATGTTTCCTGTTGTAACTGCGCTAACTACATCATCTGTGGATAAGTGATAGGAGTGCAGTCGCTCAGGATTGACGGTTATGACGATGGTTCTGACGTTTCCGCCGAAGGGATGCGGAGTGGTAGCACCAGGTATGGTGGAGACTATCGGGCGAATGCGCTCATCGGCTAGATCCTCTATCTCTGCCACGTTACTCTTTTCACTGGAAAGCACCAAATAGCCGATCGGAACATTTCCGGCATCAAAGCGCAAAATAAATGGTGTCACCGTTCCCGGTGGCATTTTTGCCCTTGACCGCTGCACCTGGGCGACTACCTGTGACATAGCTTCAGCCATATCCGCATCAGACTGAAAGACTACCTTCATGACGGACACATTCTGAATGGATTTGGATTCAATATGGTCGACACCGGTGATGTAAAGAAAGTGATTCTCGTAGTGCGACACGAGAAACGCTTCCATTTGCGCCGGGTCCATGCCGCCATATGGCTGAACCACGTATATAATCGGCAAATTTAAGTTTGGGAAAATATCCACTTTCATACGTGCAACTGATAGCATCGCCGCAAGAACAATTGTCACGACCGCAACCATCATGGTCACAGGACGGTTCATTGCAAAGCGTATCAGCCACATTTAGCGTGTACCCCCCTTCGACAGGCGCTTCGCTTCCGCCAGGAAAGGCTGCAGGTTTCCGTGCACGGAAGCTACAGCCAGAAGTGCTCTCCAGACTCCGACATTGGCCACAGCTAGCTTGACGCGCGAGTCAGCCAGTATCTGATTAGCCTCTGCCACCTGCGCGACTGTAGCCAACCCAGCTTCATAGCGCGCCTGGGCTTGGGCGGCTGCTATGCGTGCGGCATCGACTTGGATCGGCATGTTCGCAGCTAATTGCACCGCTGCGCGCATCCGGGCGCGCGCTTGAGCATTTTCTGTCTTTAACCCCTGAATAACAAGGTCATATGCACGCTCCGCAGCAGTTATCTGCTCAGCCACAACATTCTTCTCCGCCCGAATTCGGATGATGTCAAAAAACGGCAAATCAATCATCAATCCTACGTTCCAGTTGGGAATCACTGGAAAGATGCCGCTGACATTAGGGGACTCGACATCGCCACGATTGTTATTAAAAGTCGTTCCTCTCAGATTCATTCCTCCGAGCCAACGTAGAACGGGATAGTACTCCTTACTTAGAACATGTCTTTGTGCGATGTTGGTGGATATGGCGGCTCTTCCGGCAAGCGCCAGTGGGTGATGCTCGAAGACCGGAAGTGCTCTCTGTGTTTCCAACGGCTCGGTAACATCAATAATTCCGGTAGAGTCAATCTCTACAAATTCGCCGCCAAGACCAACTATGTAACCGAGCGCGGCACGCGCGAGATCATCATTCAAGCCTGCTCTAATCAGGTCGTTTCGTGCATTTGCCAATTGCGAATCAGCCAGCGATGCATCGGCGCCCGATTTCAGCCCTGCATCCACCTGTGCGTGCACAACTTTGCTAAAATCAGCAAACCGCTGGAGATTGGCTTGCGCTACAGTTACTTGCTCATGCATAACCAAAGCATCGAGATATCTCGATGCAGCCTCAACCGTAACATCCAGCAATGTTGCGCCGTGGCGCGCCTTCGTCAGACCGTATTGAGTCCTTGCTAGGTCAATTCGAGCTTTGTGCAGCCCGAAATCAATCGGTGCCCAGTCAATGATGAAGCCTGCACCACTAAAAGCTTGCCCGCGCATTTCAACTCTTTCTGGTCCTGGTCCCGGCGTTGTTGGTAAAGCCGGCGACGAGAACAGTGTCTGAGTAAGCCTGTTATGCGAACCAGCAACGTTTTGATAGGAGAGAAGCGAATCTGGATTGTATTCTTTGATTCTCTGGACAGTAACCTGCTTCTGAGCAGCTCGGACTTCGGCTTGAGCTTGAAGGAGTTTGGGATAGTTTTTCTCGGACAGAGCCACTGCACCATCTAAAGTCAGGGGAGCCGGCGCGGGAGAAATCGGCGGCTTAAGTTCAATCGGCTGGTCTTGTCCTGCCGCTTCTGCTATAGCCAGTAGATAAGCGACAAGCACAAACGTCAGGCGACGTTTGTGCGAGATAATTTCTATTACCAACTGTGCAACGCTTTTTCGTAAGCGTCTAAAGAACAGGCTAATTCGAGTACCCTCAGACCGTTTCCGAAAGTTACAAATGCCACTCAATTTAGAATATGCAATGATAGTTAGTCTAATTCAGTAGCTATAAACATGTGTGCAGTTTTTGTGCAACGGCGGAGGCTCTAGGCAAAGGCAAGTAGACATAAAACCGAGTGCCCTTTGCCAGCTCGCTTTCAACCTCAACCCGCCCGGACAGGCTCTCGGTTACAGCCTTCACTATGGCAAGACCCAGCCCGCTGCCTCCAGATGCGCGGCTCCGAGATTTGTCAACCCTGTAAAACCGCTCAAAGATAAGTGGCAAGCTGTCTTCAGGGATACCGATACCGGTATCTTCAACCGTAAGACAGACTTCGCCCTCGTGAGTAACGCAGGTTACGGTTATTGCTCCACCAGTTTCCGTGTATTTGAGTGCATTTCCCACCAAATTTCTCAAGATGCAATCGATAGACTCCCGGTCAGTAAAGACGGTAATCGGCTGGAGTGAGGACTTCAGCGCTATCTTTTTCTCTTGAAACCGCGGTAGAAATTCAGCAAGTGTACAATTGATGATTTCTTGCAAATCCAGCGTCGTTCTCACAGGCTCCTGACTGCCGCTATCCAGTTCCGCAAGCAGCATAAGATTTCGGACTATTTGACCCATGCGCTCGCTGGCTGATGTAATTACTGGCACATCATCGACGACTATTCCTTGCTTCGTCAACTTGCGTTCGAGCGACTGAGATCTAGCCTGGATAATGCTTGCGGGTGTATTTAGTTCATGCCCTGCATCAGCTACGAAGCGCTGAAGAGTGACGAACAAATGCTCAATCGGTCTTGCAGCAATACCAGAGACTATGTAGCTGCAAATTCCGAAACCGAAAAGAACGAAAGGAGCCATAATCGCCATTGTCGCAAGAAACTCCCTGGTAAGTTCACTGCGTTTGTCAGCCGGAAGCTGCAATTGTAGGTACCCTACAAGGTTGCCTTTGTGAGTTAATTTGCTTTGCCTGATTCGCACGGTCTGCTGGTTTTCGGTCATCTCCTCTTGGCCCTCCAAGAGGCGTGGAATCCCGGGAGGTCCGTAATGTTCCAGCAGATTCCCATCCGGATCAAAGAGCTGCATGCTCATAACCGAGCGTGCCGGCTCAGTTTCAACCACTCTGAGCCAATCTCGAAAGGTTGGCTTATCGCCTGTTACATCGATAGCGTGACCGATTTGAGACGCAACGACCTTGAGCTCCTCGTCCATGGAATGAGACAAACTCGTAAAAAAGCAAAGAGCACCAACCAGTGCTAACGCAAGGTAAATTACGGAAGACAGTCCTACAAACCAAAGCGCTATTTGCCAGCGAAAGCTCCTGAACATCAGTCAGCCTCGATTTTATAACCCATACCGTGGACAGTCCTTATTACTGATGGTTCTGGCGGATCGTCAATCTTTTTGCGAAGCGTCTTCAAGTGCGAGCGCACCGTCTCTGGTGCAATATCGGAATCAGCACCCCAAACGTGATCTATCAGCTCATCAGTACTGAGCACTTCTCCGTAACGTTCCAGCATGACTTCCAACAGCAAAAACTCCTTCGGCTGAAGCCGCACAATCTGTCCGGACTTAGTCACTGTTCTAGAGTTACGGTCCAATTTAAGATCATTTACTTCCAGAACTATGCGCGGCTGGGTTTGGGGACGACGCAACAGCGCTCTTACCCGCGCAGACAACTCGCGCATGTCGAATGGCTTGGTTAAATAGTCGTCGGCCCCGCTGTCCAATCCCGCTTCTTTTGCCGACAATGTACTCTTAGCGGTAAGCATTAGTATTGGCGTCGCACCGCCTGCTTCCCTGAATCTCTTACAGACATCAATTCCATTTAATCCAGGCAACATCAAATCGAGAAGGACGAGCTCATAGGACTCGGTAAGAAGTCTATCCAACGCCACGCTTCCGTCGTTGGCAAGCGTAACGACATAATAGTCGTCTTCCAGCCATTCTCGAATGGCTCCAGACAAACCTTCTTCATCTTCTACGACAAGAATTCGGGACATGGCAATTACACTCTACTTAAGTAGTAATTTTATCGCAAAATCAACCATACCATTCTGGGAGTTCAACAGGTTAGCCCTGCACAAAAATTGCACAGATCAATGCGAATTGTTTGCTAGCTTGTTCGTCGGTGACCCTAAGGCAGCATTTTGCTGCGTCCCAATGTAGGAGACTAACTCAATATGAAACCATTACTCTTTGCACTTGTTGGTTCTTTAATCATGGTAAGTGGCTCGGCCGCATTCGCAGAAGAGCCAACAAAGTCACCGAATCCCTCATCTCCAGACCGTCAACAGGATGGCACACAACCATCTCCGGAGAAAAAGGACAGCGGCAAAGGACAAGAGCAGGCGCCGGCACCCTCCCCAATTCCTCAAAAGTAACTGCTCGCACCAGGCAGAAGCGGTGGTACCGTCCTTGTACCACTGCTTCTGTGCTGAGTATTGGATGTACCCTTCAAGACCGCTGTACAAAATTTGCACGTCTCCTTTCGAGCTTTTGCTAGTGTGAGATTGTACATTTGCGTGCCAAGTTTTGTTTCAATAGCAGAAAGCAAAGTTGAGCTTGTTCAATCGGACGAGGCTGCATGCAAGCTAACTAAACTCGCTTCGCGGAGTGAAAGCGAATGAGATCAAAAAAAATTCCGGAGGAGCGCTCGGAAAAGCTTCTGAATTCGTTTGTCAAAGCAACTTTTAATGCCGGATGGGAAATGGACCTTCTTATCGTCCTGTATCGAGGTAAAACAAAAGGCTGGGTTTCCCAAGCGCTCTCAGACGAATTGTTAGTTGACATAGCATCAATCGATTCGTGCTTAGCCAGATTCATTGAAAGAGGGTTGGTTACGAGTTTAGACGGTCAATCGCTGTTTCGATACGAGTCCGATTCAGCTGAAAAGAGTGCCTTGGTTGAACTCTTGGCGGCGGAATTTGGCAAACGAAGTTTGTTTCTGCGGCGGTTGATTTATGAGTGAGTCATAGTCTGATCGCAATCTGTTTAGCCCACGAAGAGTGACTTCTGGAGCCTCGACTTTGGCGTATTTAATTGACTACAGTCTGATTCGATTGTGGGTGGAGCCCCTCGGTTCGGATCGTCTGACAACAAACGGGCTTGCAGCGCCATTAATTTCCAGCTGAACTATGCTTGCATGTTCAACAGCAGGCTTGGTTTATCTCATAAACTTTAGGAAACGCTAGGAGAATAGTGACTCATCGCTATGGCTCCAAACTGTTCAAAGAAAGCTCGACCCGCTTGATTGTTTTTTCATTGCTCGTCAGCGAACTGTCTATCCGGAGCAAGCGTTCATCAATGTGGACTATCCTGTCCTGTATCGCAGTTACTGCCTTCCAAAGTCGCTCCTTTTCTTTCTGCAGACGGTCCTTCGTTCTTTCTAAGCGGTCTTGCCTTTTCAATAATGACTCTCTGCTGGCGCCTAAGTCACTGGCAGCGGAATCCAACTCGCCAGCGGCAAGAACCGGTTCGATTGAGATCAAAACGGCAATAGAGAGGGTGACCAACAATGTTCGAATTTCCATGTGCAACTCAATTCTAGAAAAGAGGAACAACAGCCAGTCTCTATTGGAGTTCAGGTTGCACTTCCTGTCAAGTCGAAAAACAAGCTACCAACACTACTGCTAATCTCTACAACCGATCTATTGAACTGGCAGCACGCGTTCGGAAAACAACGCGTTACACTGTTATTTAGCCAGCGCACTTAAGAGATACAGCAAACTATTCGTGAGAATTGTCCTGGACCAGCTCACCAGCAATGCCGCACCTTGTAAAAGGCGGCGAAGCTGGAACGCGCTTTGAATACAGCTTTCTGGGCGATGCCATGAGCCCATTGCGGTTTTAATCGAGAGCCTTACCGTCGGTCAAATAGGGCAGGAATTGATTTTGTTAGGCTTGACGATACAACTTTATCCCAGAGCCTCATAGGCACCGGGAGAATTGCGATGCAAACTGATACTTAGCATCA
>JAGVKB010000112.1 GCA_020050835.1 Candidatus Obscuribacterales bacterium
GTATATCGAGGAAAACTGTACGAGGACGGAATCAAAAAAGACTCAAAACTAAGTGAGGTAGCCGCCTGAGAGATTTACACACCTCTTGACGGAACCTCGCAGACCCACGCACGCTGCTAGTCGCTAGTACCATTGTTGTGACACTATATCCTTAATCCGCGAAACCACTCACTATCAGCCATTGCTGTAATATGCACTTGCTTGGGTACATCTTTATTCGCATAAAATGCAGTTTCACAAACAGCTACAATCTTTGCCATGATTCAATTTTTAGATTGGCAGCCAGCAATATTTCCTCCCGGCAAGATACAAGCACTGCCTCTAGCAATTGCCACAATTATCAGCTTTGCGGTCATCGCCTCTTTTCCAGCAAACGCAGACGACCACCCTGCGACTGCCAATGGCGACATTGACAAAGAACGGCAAGCAAACAGCCACGCTCGCGTTGCAGGAGCAGATAGGGCAGCCGAACCGGCGCGTTAGTTAGAGAAACAAAATCAGTTGGAACAAGCAGCCGAGATGCGGGGAGGCATTGTATTTTGCTATCAGATTGAATTAGGCGATTGTAAGAAGTTGGTCGATGCCAGCAGTGATTCCCAATTGTCCTTATTGAGAATTCGCGAGAAATGATGGCGAAGTAGGCTAATTAGCGATACTAAATAACAGATAACAGAAAACTGCCAGGACCTGGTAGATTCTGACCGAAGACAGTTTTGACAGACCATTCTGACTTTTCGCCAGGTGGGTCCGGAGTTGGCTCAACTCGTTACGACGCAGACGTCGTGACGGATGCTCTAATTCGACTTTTTTCCTCATCCCTTGCAGCAGTCTCGCTGCAGCGCCTCCACGGTACATGCTGAATGAAAGCCCACTGGTTTGTTTGAGAGACAAGAACATAATGGACCTCCCAGCTCTACGCATCTCACTGATTGCAATCTACCAGTGACGCGTGAGAGTTTTGTGAGTGCGGGAAATCTCAGTTAAATGGAGCTGGTTGGGTTATGACAAAAATCAGTTTCAGTGTTTGATTCTCTTCAGATTACCCAGCGTCTCAGTAGCAAGCGTTAGCGGGACGCCGTCAGGACCGATTGTAAACGTTACCGTTTCCGGAAGGGAGATTCGCCCGGCCGGCCACGCTAATGAGAATGAGTCATATCCAATCGGAGTCAATGAGCCGGTAATCTTGGCTGGTCCACCCTGCCAGCGCAGTTTGCCGCCATCAGTGAAGACTCTAACGGTTCCGTACAATTCATTCTCATACTCTCCGGCATACTTTTCAATTGGAAGACTGGGAGTAGCAGAGGTAAGAGGAGCAGGCTTCTGCCCAAAAACTTCTGAAATCTTCTGATGCGCTTTGGCGATTTCGGTCTGCAAGTCGCGACCCGCGGGTGCCACCATGTTGTCCATCAAGTATGCACGGACAGCTTCTGGAACGACAGTCAGATTTTGATTCGCCAATACCACGATCCCTAACTTACGGTCCGGAACAAGCGTAACGATTGAGCGCATCCCAGTGCGCGCACCGCCCTTTTCAATAATCTGGTGCCCTTGATATTGATAGACTCCCCAACCGAGCCCGTAACTGAAGCCACAGTGAAAGTCAATCGGAGCGAGTTCGGCGAAGGAAGGCTCCTCCACCATGGCCGGTGTGTGCATTTCATGCACACACTCGGCAGTCAAAATCTGTTTACCGTCAAGTGCACCATTGTTCAACAGCATCCGAACCCAGTTCGCCATATCCTTGGCGGTGGAGGTAATCTCGCCGGCCGGGCCGAGCGGATCTGCATCATCCCACGACACCACACGCGAGCCACCATCAGGAAGCGGACAGTGCGCATCAGCGACATTCTTGTCAGGGCAACAGCTCTTGGTCGAAAGACCGGACCTTGTCATTGCCAGCGGTTCGAAAAGGCGCTTCTCTACCAAGTGTTCATAGCTATCTCCTCCCAGTTTTGCAGCCAGCATTCCAGCCGCGAAAAATCCCGGATTGGAATAGCCCGCCTTCTCCCGAAAAGTGCAGGCAGGCTCAATGAATCGAATCCGCCGCATGATTTCTGCTCGACTGAAACCGAAAGACTCCAGATTGTCTCCAGTAAATGCCGGCAACCCGCTGCGATGCGCCAGAAGGTCGCGGGCAGTGCAATTGCGCGAGGCGTAGCCATCTTTGAGCACGAACTCGGGCAGATAATCCATTACTTTGTCGTCCCACCTCAGTCTGTGCTGGTCGACAAAGGTTCCCACCAGAGCCGCGGTAAATGATTTCGTATTGGAGGCAATCATGAAGATGGTGTCACCATCGACTGCATCGGGTTTGCCAATACTTCTTACACCAAAGCCCCGGACGAAGACTTTGTCTCCATCAACGATTGCAAGGGCTACCCCCGGCACGTTGTATTGCCTCATCGCATTGCGCACAAAATCATCCAGAGCGGCAGGCGGATCGGCGGCTGCTGGCTTGGCTCCAGCACTGAAAACGGACATGACAATCGCCATTGCCAGGACAATCTTCCGGATGCTTGTCATCCAGGACTTTTGATGAGAATTGATCTGCGGTGAGGACATTTATTGTTCTCCAGAAATCACTGCCAGCTACTTGCACATTGCTATTTTATAGACAGATCGCTCCGCTTGCATTGGACTGCGAGTTTCGACGGCCCTTTTTCGCTTAGTTCCAAATTAATCGCTTGCAATTCGGTTAGCAAAGTGTGCAGTTTTGCAACTTTCACATTGGTTCGACTGCCGGCCACACTCTAAATGTAAGAAAGCGGTCGTTCATCTCCGCTTAGCAAGCAATCACCAGCGTCCAGAGCGCCGGCACCCTCATCCTGGGCACCTTTACGGTCTCTTTACGCCAATCTTTATGTCTCATTGACGCGACCTGGATCGAAGATATCGACATGAAAGGAGGGATTCAAAAAGATGTTTGGTCTTGAGGACAGAGCAATGAATTCGCAATGCGAAAACATGAAGTGGCACAGATTGCAGAATCACCGCATCAGTGCGCTACTTTCAACGAAGTTGTTGCACTAGCTGCTTAACAGTTTTTCTTGCGGTTCTGCACTGTCCACAAGTTAGAGTCGCCCGGGAACCAGGAGCCCGGGCGGCTCTTTTTTGCAGAAAGTTACTGCGGGTAGAGGGACCAGCTTTACTTCTGAGACGGCTATAACCAAAGTCAATTAAACAATTTTCCAAATTGTTACCGGGCAAAACCCCACGGGCAAGACCGAAATAGAACTCCTGGATCAATCCGTGCCGATGTTGTGAATCGCGTTTACGATTCGCCCGATTGATTTTGTCTTTGCAAGACACGCCTGCAATTGCTGCGCAGACGGACAGGAGGATGCTCTCAATGAAACGAGCCGGGAAGCAACTGCGCGCTGCGCCTCCTGAGAGGGGAGGCGAGAAAGGAAGCATGCTGGCGCTCACCATTGTTTCGATTGCTTTGATAGTCGTGCCCTTGTTCATGGTGCTCGCCTATACCGGAGTTTCACTTGTAGCCAGGCAGCGGGCTCAGAGCATCGTTGAAGCAGCCGGTCTGATTGCTGCCAATGATATCTCGCGCATTATCTTCAACGATCCTACCTTTGGCTACGTCTCACTTAGCAATCATCCACCCACTGGCAAAGCAACTCGCGCTCCGGACGGAGAGCCGCTGCCAGTCATCGGCATCAATACCCTGGTCGGAACGATAAGGCAGAACGCGATCATCGGTCGTCAGTTGAGAAACCAGACAATAATGTCTCTTGCTGAAAACGACAGAGTCTCTCTGGGTAAGACGATCGACGAACTAAACTCCATCTTGAATGATTCACTCAGCGGCGCAGTCACTTACGTCGATATTGACGGAGAAGTGGTCGATCCGCTCGAAGATGTAACAGCATTTCTGAACGCAAATCTTCCCAAAAACCTCAAACTGGAGTCGGTTAGCTTAGCCAACGGCTGGCTAGCCCGCGGCAGCACAACGACGATACCGGTTCCACAACCGAATCAGATTGCGCAAGTGTCAAGCGAAGACAGCCAGGGCGGCAACTATAAAGCGTTCATCGATGTTCCGGTCACTAACCGCTCCTTTTCATTTGCCGGGCTCGGCACCGCTTCATCAATTGTTCCTTCAGCGGAGTTTCGCGAGTCGGATACCGAACACATCTGCTCAATAGTGAGAATTGAATGTGTCTTTGTTGTGAAAGATCTGCCTTTGCTACCGTTCGGTTTGACTCCAAGCTCGCAGTTCAATTGTTTTGCTTGCAGCCAGCCATGTACACAGCCGGACGTCGCGACAAAAGGAGGGATGACACTTAAACTTTCAGGAGGCTCTGTTCCCGGGTTGCAATCATGGAGTGATTTCCTCAAAACCGATAACTTCAACGATAATCAAGTGATCGCCTACGACATCATCGGCGGTGATTATCCGGTCGATCAAGACGCCCGCATGAGGCAGATTCCTGGACAGGTGCCTAGCAGCACCGCCAAACAATTCGCCGAGCATCTTTACTACTGGTTGAGAAATGGACGTTTACAACCGCGTATCGATGCGGTCTTAGCGATGATGAACGAACCATTTCGATGCGGACCAAATGAGATGTATACATATGAATTCGCCAAGGACGGCAAGATTGCCAGGAGAACGGTCTTTCGCGATCCACTCTTGGTAGGGGTTACTGCTGATGCTCAATACTCAGTGGTGGCAGATACGAATCTTGCCGGTGGAATTACTCCAGTCATTGTGTTTAGAGACAACGTCAAGTATCTCGGCACAAAGACGGGAGGTAAGCACGGCGGACAGCCATTGGCGGGCTATCCACTCGCCGGTCCGGACTTGCAGCAATACAGCGGTGACAACAAGAAATTGTCTATCAGACTAAGCAAACGAAGCATTTATAGAAGCGGACTAGCACTAGATATTGAGATTGGAGGGGTGCAGCAACAGGTGGAAACATTTGACCCAAGCTCGATGAATAGACCAATTCCGAACCGCAGAATCTAACGAACTATTGCTTTATCGGCTTCAATTTCAATTGATCGATCGCGGCAGCTTCTCGCTCGCGGTTGTCCTTACGCAGGAAGTTGCTGTAGGTCTGGAGAAAGTTAGTGTAGCGATTTCGATCTTTTGTTTTTACATCCTCATTTCTCTTGAATGCTTCGAGATAAAGTCGATTTGCTTCGGCTCGCTCTCCTTTGCTGTAGTGCAAATCGGCAATCAATGCAAGATCGGTTGGTACGTCAACCGGAAGAGTAATCTCATCGTTTTTGAGTGCAAGTTTGAATAATTTGTCGGCCCTGTCATGCTTTTTTAAGTCGATTGAAAGCCGTCCCAGTTGTTTGAGCATATCCGTTGTCCAAGGGTGTGTATCGCCAAAGACGAACTTTCTCTCTTCAATGACTTCCAGGAAGACCTTCTCAGCTTCCTGTAACCTTCCGGCTGAACGAAGCAATCCCGCTTTGTCAGATAACAACCACTGGCGCGCGCCTCTTACTCGGTCAGACTTACCTGTCAGCTGCTTCACCTCCTGGTCGATCAATTGCAAGGCTCTTGCCTCCTGGTGATTCATTGAGCATGCCTCCTCCAAACCAAGTACGGCATCGGCTAGTTCCGTCGAGTCTGGTGCGCAAAATTCTTTGTGTAACTCCAACCTTCGCTCACACGTTTTTACAGCTTGCTCGACTTTACCCTTCCTTCCCTCTGCGAAGGACAGATCTCCAAGGCGTCTTGAGGCCAGCTCGAATTGGCGCTGAGCTTTGGTGCCTAATCCGGCCTTTTTATAAGCTCTGGCTAGCTGCACTGCTACTTCCGTGCTCTGGAAAGATGGATCTTGAAAGGTTCCGGCAACATCTAATTCAATTCCTTTGAGAATCCTGATTGCTTCTTTCGCGCTACCGGCTCGCAACTCTTCGGCTGCAAGCAACATTGAATTCTCCAAGTACTTAGAAGCCGTTCTAGATGTCGTAGCTTCAATGTAGTAATTCACGAGCCTTAACTGAAAGAGCCTGCCATTGCTCCTCAATATCAGCCAACCGGTCAAACAAACAACCAGGATGAGCACCAATACTGGAGCCGCCCAGCCTGTATTTCGAGCAGTCAGATGTGTTTTGTTGCCGCCCGATGAACTCCTGAGTCCAATCAGATCTAATGCAACTTCATCAGCAGATTGGTAGCGGCTAGCCGGTTCCTTCGCCATGGACTTAAGCACTACCGCCTGCAGACCTCTTTCAAGCTTGGATGCGCTAGTACTGCCGCCAGAACTCTGTCCGTCAGCGAGACTTTGCTTAAGGACTGGGGGAGCTCCGGTGAGCGCTTCATACATAACGCAGCCGAGGGAAAAGATGTCCGACCGAGCATCGACCGCATCTCCCCGACTCTCTTCCGGGCTCAGGTAAGACAGCTCTGTCGACAATTCGCCTGTCGGCGTCAGCCTTCTCCAGTCTCCTGATTGATCGCAGACGAGCTTTGCTACTCCGAAATCAACTAGTCTGACCTGGTCCTGACTCTCGTGATCGGTAGCGAGCATGACATTGCTGGGTTTCAAATTTCGGTGAACAACACCGCGCTTATGCGCGTGCGAGAGCGCCTCGCAACATTGAAGGAAGATGCTCAAGACTCGACTCGCATCCAAACTTCCGGTGCTTTTAAGAATTTCGGCCAGCGTCTTTCCCTTGACCAGGTCCGTTACGAGATAGCTCGTACCTAGCTGAGACACCCCAAAATCGTGTATGCGGATGATGCTCGGATAGTCGAGTGAACTAACAGCCTGCACCTCCAATCGAAAAAGGCGTACATTTTCAGGATTACTGTTGACGCTGGGACGCAACAACTTGACTGCTACGTCTCGATTCATCAACTCATGAAGTGCCTTATAGACAACGCTAATTCGACCAGCACCAATAATTGAGTCCAGCCTGTAACGTCCGTCTAGAACGCTTCCCAGCAGCGCCTCCGGATTGAACTCCTGTTGAGATTCCAAGCTGCTGCTCCCTACTAACGAAAGTTGAGGACTCGACCGCACTACCGTCTTGCTATACCCCTGGAATGGCAGCAATCACCACTTAGATCGCTTGCATCGAACTGTTAAGCAGAGTGGCAAGAAGTGGCTCAACAGCCTCTACCTTGCTTACTTACAACTTAGGTTGAGCCTCTGGATGCAGTTCCTTAAATGCGGTAGATTATCAGCGGTTTCCGCACCGCTCTCAGATAGCTGATGAACATATCCTCTCACTATCCCAGAGACCTTACAAACCTCCTTGTACAGGTCATTCCCGCTCTTTGCAACTCCAAAAATGACATTCTCGGCTTCTTCCGTTGTGCCGAAGTCGAGGAGGAGATGCTGAAAGATATTGCGGCCAATCTCGTCTTGGTGCAACGAGTAATCAGCAAGTACGAGATTACCAGACTTGTCCTTGATCGCCTTAACCAGTCCGGCGAAGCGGCGCTCAGCCAGAGAAGGCTGATTCTGAAGCAGATAGTCGAATTCAACCAGTATCTCTCCCTCAATGCCGCAAACCGCCAAATAGCACGCAATCTAGTTGGTGAAGTCCAGGCCCTGGTGCACGTCAAGGACAATCGAACCAGAGAGCAACAAGAAAGAGACCGAATTCGAGAGATTCACATTGCAACTCAGGAAGCGAAGTTGAGTGAGCTCAATCGCCAGAAGAATTCATTTGCTTCAATCAAGCGCGAACTCAACGGCATCTTTGGACTCACCGATCCGATCAAAAGAGGACGAGCGATCGAGTCGGTGTTCAACAGCCTGTTCAAAGCATCGGAGATTTCAATCAAAGAACCCATTACGCTCTATGCCGGCGATGAGCCGGACCAGCCAGGTCCGATCGAAGGCGTTATTGTGCTGGACGATCATCCTTACCTGATCGAAATCAAATGGCACTCCCACCCGCTCTGCCGAGCAGATATCTCACAGAATCTCGTAAATCTGTTCAGTCGCGAAGCATCGCGCGGATTCTTCATTTCAAACACTGGATACACTTACGATGCAATTGAGCTCTGCAAGTTAGCACTGGCCGATCGCCAAGTTGCATTATGTACATTCGAAGAAATAGTGCTGATGTTGGAGCAAGAGGATGACTTCGCCGGCTTGCTCAGCGAGAAGATGAGACAAGCGATCGTCAATCGAAATCCGTTTTGTCAGTCCAACGGATACTCCCATACTGCCAGGGCAATCACATCAGCTGTTGCGACCTAGCTCCACTCAATCAAAGCTGCTGGCGAATTCACCTGAAGCTGAGCGCTACCTGAGGTGATGGATTGTGACTTCCCACCACCGACTTTCATCAATTTGAATGACGCAAGATTTCCTGGGCTTTCTGGATACCGATGCGCTTCTCATCGGCTGCAGTCAGTCCGCAAGCTTTCTTCAACCGTTCATACTCCGCCGTATCGATGATAATGATCCGTTTGGGAATTAGCTCCTGAACCGACAAAGGATGCAAGGTTGTACCAGGAATTACAGTGGCCGGTAAGGACTCGCGTACGGACTGCTTTCCTTTCAACGGCAGGAACTTTTCACACCAGCCAAAATTCTTGACAGCCTCTGCTCGGCTTAACTTGGAAAGTATTGTTCCTAGTTGCTCTTCCAGTACTACTATTCCCAAATCGGTCGGCATCTGAGCCCCATGGATTGAAGCGTTACTCTCATCTGCTTGATGGCTGGAAGAGGCTGGATGCGAGCGAAAATCGCCAATAACCGGTCGCAAGTCCAAAATGACAAGTTGCCTGCTCCAGGTTGGCGACCGGTCGACCGCTTCCGAGACATAGTCCG
Source organism: Candidatus Obscuribacterales bacterium (assembly GCA_020050835.1). Taxonomy (GTDB): domain Bacteria; phylum Cyanobacteriota; class Vampirovibrionia; order Obscuribacterales; family Obscuribacteraceae; genus JAGVKB01. The sequence continues at coordinate 8,769 of JAGVKB010000112.1, forward strand.
ATGCCCAGGCGAACTGCTGAACGGCCTTGTCCGCAGGAATCTGGGTTAGCAGCCGATGAATCCTACCGGCAAAGATTGGGGTACCAAATCCAACCATTTGCCTGTCTTGCCTCATCAGATCTTCTGCTCGTCCGTAAAGCTGATCTGCTTCCGCATAGCGCTTCTGTTTGTCATATAACGTTGCCAGAGCCGCATAGTCTCCCGGCAGATACCCACTCCTTATCTGTGCATCGATTGTGATTGCTTGCTTGATGAACTGCTCGGAAAGAGAATAGTTGCCCTGTTTTTGGTAGACCCAACCAAGATCCATCAGATTCCAGGCCAGCCCACCCGAAGTCGAATCGTGATGCTTCTCTCTCAAGTCGAGCGCTTTCTTGAACGACGCTTCCGCTTCTTTGTATTTACCTGATTCCGCCTGAATATCTCCCAGCGCGGTAATGTCATCCGCGAGCACCACTACCTTACCAGCAGCCATGCCAGCTGTTGCGAGCTCCTTTTCATGATCGGCAATTGCTTCCTTCAAGAGAGCTTCGGCATCCGAATTTTTCCTCTCGGACCGATAATTGTTCAGCAAGTTTGACCGGCAGACTTCTAGACTCGGTCCATTGAAGTTCTTAGCGGTTCGCCTGCCAGTCAGCGCTCGTTGATAAAAAGGCTCAGCCTCAGCGAATTTGCGTTGATTGAAGAGTGCGTTAGCTACATGAGTTAAGAGATAGCCCAGCTGAGAATCATTCATGCCTGGAAGTTTCTCGGAGAGCGCAAGCGCTCGTTTCAATGCGGGCTCGGCTTGCCGCAAATCATGCAATCGGAAATAGCAAAGTCCGGCCTGCAGATAGTCGTAAGCCGCGCGCTTGATATCAGGGGCGGTACTACTTTCAAAGATTCGACCGGCTGCTTCGAAGTTCTTGGCTGCCTCGAGCAGCTTGCCACAACTCTTATATCGATCGGCAAGCTCGCTCAATAGAGCCGCCTCAAGCGGATGATTTGGGCCAAGTACATTTCTGACAACGTTTGCTCCGGCACCCAGGAAGCAACCGGCAAAAGCTGCTCGCCTGTCCTGGCTGGACATCACATACAAGTCCGCGCCCAATCCGCCAAGAGCTAATACAATCAGGCTAACTAATAACCAATCCGGCTCAGGGGCGAGCGAACTCGCAGCCCTACTGCCGGCGGAATCTCCTTTAGCCTCGGCTATTTTTGTCCATTTGAGATCTTGCTCCTTTTGCACGAAGGAAATAACGTAGATGCTCAAAGTCAGGAAATACGCATAAACGATTTGAATGCAGATCCACCGGAGCGAGCCGACACTTCTAGCCCAACTCGCATTAGCCAACCCCAAGCTATCGAGGACTACCCAATAGCTGAATTGAAACAGAGCAGCAATAAGAACGAGCGACCAGGCATAACCCCAGTATTTCACTGCCGGCTTGCTCTCGATTGTCTGCCATGCAGTACGTTCAGCAGGCCCGATCACAGAGCTGCTCGCTTTAGCAATCTCAGACATGACTTGACCAGGCCGCCAAAGATTCAATACCGGCACAACAAACCCCAGTACCGCACTCACGGGAGAATAGACAAGTCCATCCACATCGAGCGCACGAAGGTTACGACTCAAGCGGTAGGTTACGAACAGAAGCGTGAATACACCGGCCGCGGACAAGTCCCAAGCAGCAGTGAAGATCAGGCACTTGGCGGTGCTGGGAAAGGCAGCAACGGATTTCGACAATTCGAGTAATCCAAGTGCTTGCCAGTTGGTGTCCAGTAGAAGCACCGGAAGGCAGACGGCAGCTGACAGCGCAAAGACAACATTAGCCGCACGTGTAGTCCAGCAGGCACTCTCATAAGGTTTCATGATGGACTCGACTTTCCGGCCTTGAGTTATCAGTTTAGAATGAAAAACAGTTTCAATTACTTTACTCTACCCAGCTTCGGCAAACAATGAGGATAAAGCGATAGAGACGCATTCAAATGCCCGAACATTGTTTGACGAAGCCTTGGTCTGCTTCAACTCGCAAGACTTTCCGAAAGCATTGGAATTGACGCAGTCTGTGATTGCTTTGGAGCCAAAATGGGAAGAAGCCTGGGAACAGCTTGCTGTCCTCATTCAGTACCTGGGTGATCGGCTGGAAGCGGAAAGGGCTTTAGGTAAGGCCCGCGAATTTGGAATTAGGAGTAACAGATTCTGGTACCTGCTGGCCCAGTCTTTGCATGGACCGATTGCTCAAGAGGCTTATCGCCTTGCCCTCAAGGACAATCCCGATGACGAGCAATCCTTACTGGAACTGGCTTGGAGCTTTCGTTCAACCGGAAACAAAGAGGCAGCCAACAAGCTCTATCGCTACCTGCTCGACGTCTACACCTCCCGCGGAGATTGGAGCGCGCTCAACAGTTTGGGAGACACCTTGCGCCGGCTGGTAGGCAACCTGGATGATGCGGAGGAGGCGCTTCGCCGGTCGCTGGGTATTAAACCGGATAACTTTGATACCTGGAAGAACATCAGCTACCTGATGTGCAGCCGGCGGGATCCTTCGGCCGCCCAACAAACGGTAAGAAGATTTCTGCAAAGCTATCCAGAGCACCCAAAACGAGCAGAGGCCTGGGTCTGCCTGGCTAATGTCCTGCGCAGCTTTAATGACTTGACCGGAGCGGCTGAAGCGGTTCGCCAGGCAATTGATGTCGATCCGACCGGCCAAGTGGCCTGGTCCAAACTGGCCGACATCAGCTTTGAAACAGGCAATTTTAACGAAGGTCAACGCGCACTCACCCGAGCCAATGAGTTGGATCGCAACAAGAGATTTGACACGGACTGAGGTAGTTTACTGCCGCCCGCAAATGACATCGGAAAGGCATTCCGCTGCAAAATGGGTTTGACCGGAGCAACTCGTCAGCACTTTTTTGAGAGCTCAAAGCGACCAGGACTGCGAAGAAATGGTCCAAAATATTTCGAAGATGAAAAACATAAAAAGATCCACCTAATTAGTCATCGATAGAAGTAATAAAGTTATTGACGCTCAAGCTCCACGTTCTACTCAGAATTTGCTCGACCTTTTTCCAGAAAGAGGCGCTTACTTAGAATTCAGTATGTATTCAATATTTTCGACCGAACGCAAAGCTCGCTTGGCGGCCCGTAGTAAGGGGTATATAACGCTTGACATCCTTTTAAATGCGAGCGGTGAGATTCGGGGGTATGCGATGCGCGCTTGCAGTAAGTTAATTGCCGCCCTTGTCTGTTTGGCAGTTTTCGCCGGACAGTCACAAGCCGTGCCCAGCACGACTGCTACGCCAGACACACCAATTTATGACAAGTGGGCGTTGATCATCGGCATCAGCAAATTCAAAGACCCTTCGCTGAATCTCAAATTTTCAGCAAAAGACGCCCGCGATTTCTACAATTTCCTGGTCCGCGAAGGGAATTTTGCCCCGGATCACGTCAAGTTGTTGCTCAATGAAGAAGCTTCTCGAGAGAACGTTCTATCATCCCTGGGCGACAAATGGCTGCCCAGAGTAGCAAATCCAAACGACCTGGTTGTCATCTATATCTCCAGCCATGGTAGTCCATCCGGCATGGACGTAGGCGGAGTAAATTATGTCGTGGCCTACGACACCAATAAGGAAAGTCTCTTCTCCACCGGTATTCCAATGCAAGATCTGGTAAGAGTGATCAAGGGTCGGGTCCACTCGGACAGAATTGTGCTCATTCTCGACGCCTGCCATAGCGGAGCCGCCAATGCCGATGAAAAGGCGGTATTCAAACAGGGCAACGTCAACGTCGATGAAATTGTAGCCGGCACAGGGCAGCTTGTTATCTCTTCCAGCATGCCCGATCAAGTCTCCTGGGAAGCGAAGGGAGAGCCAAACGGCGTATTTACGAAGTATCTGATTGAAGGGCTTAGGCAGAAGGGACCGCAGACCACACTTGGCGATGCCTACTCATTCATGAAGGATAAAGTCCAAGAGGAAGTCCTGAGAGAGCGCGGAGTGCTTCAGACTCCTGTGCTTAAGAGCAAATGGGAAGGCAAAGAGTTGGCTTTGCTTACACCTCCTACCAAGCCACGAGCAGGGCTAAAGGAGACTCCAGCCGAGGCCGCTCGTCCGCAAGCGCAACCCGAGAAACAGACAGGACCCGCAGTTCAAGCTCCACCGGCGGTAGTCGCTGCACCGGCAGCCAAGAGCACTCTGCAACCGGTGGCAGACTCCCAAACGACTCTCTGGAACACATACGTTGACTCAGCCCGCAAGGAAGTCGAACAACGACACTTCCTGGAAGCACGCAAGATGCTCGCTGAGGCCCAGAAAGAAGCGGACAGCTTCCCGGCTGGAGACTCTCGGCGCACTGCTACGCTCCTGGAATTAGCCGACGTCAACTTCTTGGAGGGGAAATACACCGAAGCTGAGCCGATGTACTGGAAGGTGATGGATGAAAATGAACGCACCGCCGGACAAGATAGCCCGAAAGTGGCCGAAATCGTGGAAAGGCTCTCTGGAATTGCATTAAAGAACGGCAAGTTCGCGGAAGCAGAGAAGCTGGCTACGAGAGCTCTAACAATACTGGACAAGCCGAAAGTCCCAGATAAAAGCAAGGTAGCCGGAGCGCTCGATCTGCTTGCCGACGCGGCTTTAGGCAAGGGCGAACCCAAGCATGCTGAAGCCTTGGCAAAGCAAGCTCTAGCTTTACGAGAATCTGCACCGGCAACCGACGAGCGCGAGCTGGCAAAAAACCTTTTATGCCTGAGCAGGACCTTCGTCCTTCAAGAAAAGTTTGCCGATGCCGAACCGGCAGCGCAACGAGCTCTTTCGCTTTCTGAGAAGGCATTTGGAGCGGATTCGCCTGAGACAGCCGACTGTTTGGAGATTTACAGCCAGGTCTTGACTAAACTCAATCGAACAGCAGACGCCAGAAGATATGACACAAGGGCAAAGTCCCTTCGCAAGAAACTTAGCAAAGACTCCAATTATCGCTAAAATAAGCTGATTCGATTTTTGGAGGTTTGCAAGTGAACGCTCGTCCATTGGCTTGTGTCGCGCTCATATTGATGTTGATAGCTCTGCCTGCCGGTCCTTCTTTAGCCCAGGAGACAGAAGGGCAGGCAATAAATGACAAGTGGGCCGTTGTTGTTGGCATCAGCAAGTTCAATGACGAGTCGCTTAACTTGAAGTATGCCGCCAATGACGCGAAGGACTTCTATAAGTACCTCGTCAATAACGGTCACTTTGCTCCGGACCACGTCACTTTACTCACCGACGAACAAGCAACCAGACAAAACGTTCTTTCAACAATCTGCGAGCGCTGGCTGCCTACGCTCGTCAAGCCCAACGATCTGGTCGTAATTTACTATTCCAGTCACGGCAGTCCGGCTGACAACAATGTCGGCGGAGTGAATTACATCCTCACCCATGACGCGAGCAAGGACAATCTCTACGGCACGGGGATCGCCATGCAAGATCTTTCAAAGCTGATCAAAGACCGGATCAGAACTGACAAAGTCCTGCTCGTGCTGGATGCCTGCCACAGTGGAACCATCTCGGGCGATGGCAAAGGCATTTCGCGCGAGACCAACTTGAATGCGCAGGCTGTTGCCCAAGATTCAGGAAGGATGGTAATTGCATCGAGCGAACCGAGCCAGACATCATGGGAAAGCAAGGATCGACCCAACGGCGTGTTTACTTACTACCTAATCGAAGGGCTTAAGCAGAAGGGTGACCAGACAAAGTTGGACGATGCCTTCAAATTTATGAAAGAGAAAGTGGAAGAAGAGGTTTTGCAAGTCAGAGGGGCGATGCAGACGCCGGTAATGTCCGGTGAAGGCACCCTGAAAACGGTAGCGCTTGCTTTGCCATCAGCGTCACCACGGGCAGTACCGCCCGATCTGGCGCCACAAAGACCGGCAGGAATTCCCGATCCAAATCAAGCAGCGGTACCCGCTGTAGCGAAGCCGAATATCGTGATTCAAAGTCGGCTCTGGGAATCCAGCTTGGAAAATGGCAATAAGGCCCGGCGTGAAGGGCATTACGCTGAATCGGAAAAGCTGTTGTCCGATGCTCAGAAAGAATCCGAACGTTTTAGCGACCGCGATCCGAGAGTAGCAACCACCCTCAATGCTTTAGGCCGATTGAAGACAGCTCAGGGCAAGTTTGCCGATGCCGAGCCTTTGTTTCGCAAAGCCTTGAGCATCAGAGAGAAAACCGGCGGTCCGAACAATCCGGATCTCGCTGAAACCTTAAACGACCTGTCAGAACTTCTGCTGGCAAAAGGGAAATTCACTGAAGCCTCGGCGCTGCTCAAACGCGCTCTATCCATCCAAGAGAAAACCTTTGGCGCGGACAGCCCCAAGAGCGGTCGCTCGATGAACACACTGACCAAGATATTGCTGGACGAAGGCAAGTACGGCGCCGCCGAGGACAATGCCAATCGCACCATGTCTTTGCTGCAAAAATCAGCGGCAGACAGTGCTGAGTTTGCAACCAGCCTGTTACTGGCAGGGCGCTTGGCGATGATTGACGGGCGCACCAACGACGCCAAGAAACTGCTGCAAAGAGCAATGGACCTGCAAGAGAAGCTTTTGGGAAGCGAGCATCCCGATCTAATCGACAGCATAAATGCGATGGCCGAGCTTTATACCAATCAGCAGAAGTACAACGAAGCAGAGCCTCTGCTCTATAAGTCTCTGGCGATCGGCGAGCAAACTTTGGGCTCGGATCATCCATCTGTAGCCAATTGCTTGGATGATTTGGCGTTGATCTCGGAATTGAAACTGAAGTATCCCCAGGCCGAATCGAGCTACAAAAAGGCGCTGGATATCCGAGAGAAAGATCTCGGTGCCGCACATCCGGCAGTCGGGCAAAGCTTAATGAATCTGGCCTGGCTCAAGTACGCTCAGGAAGACTATCCACAAGCTGACTCCCTTTTCCGAAAGGCACAAACCGTAACGGAGAAGGCGCTTGCTCCGGACAATCCCAAAGTAATCACAATGCTCCAATATTACGGTTACCTGCTTGGCGCAACGAGCAGAAAGAAACAAGTGACGGAAGTAAACGCCCGCATCAAATCGCTGAAAGCCAAGAACAAGCAGGAGAATCCACGAGCAAAGGGCAATGTGGACGAGCGTCTTTTGAGCCTGCGAGTATCTGCCCTCAGGGAATTTCAAAAGGATGAGAAGAAGCGTCGATAGCACTTCGGCCGCAAAGGTTGAGTGAAAGTAAAGCCTGGGAGTAAGTCTGCCATATGGCGAAGATCTTGATTGTCGAGGACAACATAGACCTTTGCGATCAGCTTGAACTGTGGCTCTCATCCGAGCAGCATACGGTCGAAGTGGTAAACGACGGCAAAGAGGGCTCGGAACGACTCCGCTGTTTCTCATACGACGTAATCGTCCTAGATTGGGAGCTACCGAAATTGAACGGCTTGGAAGTCTGCAAGAACTTTCGCGCCGCAGGCGGCACCACTCCGATCTTGATGCTGACCGGCAAGGAGAAAGTAGAAGAGAAGGAAGCCGGGTTGGACTCCGGGGCAGATGATTATTTGACCAAACCATTTAACCTGAAGGAGCTATCGGCGCGAGTAAGGGCGCTGATTCGCCGCCCAACCACCATGACCGGCACCGTCCTTCAAGTCAGAGAGCTGTCAGTCGACACGAATACGCGCAAAGTGACAATCGGCGGACGGGCAGTTCAGCTTTTGCCCAAGGAGCTCGCATTACTGGAGTTCTTCATGAGACATCCTAACGAGGTCTTCAGTGTCGAGACTCTTCTAAATCGGGTGTGGAGCTCGGAGTCAGATTCTACAGTTCGCACTGTTTATACAAACATGACAACGCTCCGAAAGAAAATCGCCTCGGCTGATGGTCCTCCAATCATAAGTACTGTGCACGGACTGGGTTACCGTTTGGACCGCTAAGGTTCTTCCATTTCGGTTTTGAACAAACTTTTAAAACTGCCCGCTATAGTCTGGTCATCGGGCAGCAATCGGTGATCGCCCACAATTTAGGGCTCACCTGGGAGGAGAATCATGCCGGACCCAGTCGAAACAGCCAGTGATTTCGAGTCCAGTTTTAGTAAGGCAGTGAAGGAGGCCTGGGCGCCACATCCAACTAACCCGGTCATAGCAAAATTCGTGGCAGATCTCTACAAGCACGGCAAATCGCTTCTGCACAAGTGGACTGCCGACGAGAACGAAGAAAAGCCGCAAGTGCCGGTGATAATCATTCAGTTTGACACTGGAACGAAAGGGACGGACTTAGACAGATCGAAACTGCTTGAATCGGATAACGTCCGCCGTCCAGTCGAGTTGCGGAGGGCGATGGAAACTGAGCCAGCGCCGGCGATGGAAAGTAGTACGTCATCTGCCAATGAGCGATTTAAAATCAACCGGACGCAAATCTTCCGGTACAACCTACCTGAACTCGAGTTCTTACCTTATGACGCATCCGAAATCAAACCAAGTCTGGGTACAGCCGGCAGACCAGCTGAGCTACCGAACATGGCTAAGTAGAACAATCGAGCAATAAAGTTCTTTCCACCCCGAGCACAGGAGGATGCATAATTGTCAGCGAGGAGGTTCGCCCGTAGCCTCTAATGGATGAGGTAATCTACTCTCCAAAAGATACATCATTCGTCGCCGTACAAGCAGCAGTGGAGGAGCGATTTTCGCTTCTCCACTTCTTTGTATTGCCAGCTCGTATAGTGCGAACTATTGCAAGTGAAAGTATTTCCGCGTCACTTGAGCTCAAAGGTGGCAACTGCCTTAGCAATCTTTTCAGCCAACGAGCTCGCCACAGCATCGCAAAAGACATCTTGAAAGTACTCGACCGGCTCGCGTCCGTCGAACGGATGTTTCGAGAAGGTCTTCTTATCAACTTTCCAAACAACCGCGCCGGTTTCGGACGAAACAAGCCTGGCAGTCACTACCATCTCGTATTCCTCGCCTGTCAGCGTATGTCCCTTGAAAAATACAGAGTCAATAGTTGCATTCAACAAATACTTGGCACGAAGCATTTTCGACATCTGCTTGCGAAAGACAGATCCCACCGAACTAAGCATTCTCGAATGTCTACCGTTCATCGCATCTAATAGCTCTTCCTGTGAAACGACTCTGTCCGTAAGCGACGAGCTCAATCTGGCAAACAGCCTCTCTCTTAACGCTTCAGAGAGGCCGGATAGGTCCGCAGCGGTCGGCGCCTTCTTGCCGCCACTTCTGAGATTGAAACCAAGACTATCTTCGGCTTCGACAGACTGCGGCCCATCCACATCTATGATCGCTATCCGGTTGACCGGACCAGTTGGCAGAGTTTCGGGCAGCTGCATTTGGGTCACTTTCTCACCAGCTGGATGAACGGCCGCCACCACCGGATTAGGACTGGAACCAGTCACCTGGGCTGCCGGAGCGACTGCCGGTGAAGCCGGGGCAATTACCGGCGTCTCCGATAGCCCAGGCCGCGGGCGAACCGGATTGACCGCCAATACCAGCTCGTTGCCGGACCATTTTCCTTTTAACACAGGGGTTTGAACCGCACCACGATCGCGCCTTACCTCATCTTCTACCTTGTCACGCATGTAGTTGTACGCCTGCGCGAGCGTAGTGTCCGGTCCAGCAGAGCGCAGACCATCGATTAAGTGCCGCGTAAATACGCTGTTGGCCTGGCCGGTAGACTCCCAAGATACTTGAGCCGGCTCGCTCGACGAGATCACGAGTTGGCCGGTGCCCTGCACAACCTCGTCTACATTTAAGTTACCGGAACGAGTCAGTCCTTTTCCGTCCGGCACCGCCGCTCCGCTATGGCAAGCGTCCAGAACCAATAAGGCTCTGTCTGTGTGGACACGTGCTTTGATGATACGGCACATATCTTGCATGGCAATTCCGGTCGAGTAAAGCCTGTTCTTATCAGTGTCGTAGGCAACAATGTAATTTACTCCACCGACGTCTAGATCTGACGGGCTACCGTGGCTTGATATAAAGATGATGACCAGGTCGTCTCGGCCGGCAACCCGAGGCAGCCATTTGTCGCCCAGCTCATCGAGTATGTTGCCCCTGGTGGCCTGTTCGTTTGTAAGTACCCGCACGTGGTCGGGTGCAAACTTCTCCTCGTTGACTAGAAAGTCCCGAAAGTCTCTGGCGTCTTTGGCTGGATACTTCAGGTTCATCGTCGAGTCGGCAAAGGAGCTGATACCGACTATAAGCGCCCACTTGTCCGCCACTGGGCGGTTAGATGCCGTCTGCTCGGTTGCAGCAGCCTCTGCCTGATCGGCCGCAAACGCTTCTACTGGGAAGGAGCCTGCGAAAATCAGACTCAAGGAGAGCAAAACTCCGGCCAGCACCCACATTAACGCTACCCCACCGCCAGGTTTCAAAATTTGTGTGCCCAATCACTGCTAAATCAAAACTCGTAGTAACGAAGGAAAGGTCGCTCTGCTCAACTTCCCATTCCTGCGGCTCGCACTCTAAACCAGAATGTGCTGCCTTGCCCTTCCTGGCTCTCTATGCCGATTGAGCCGCCATGCGCATCCATAATCAATTTACAGATTGCCAGCCCGAGCCCGGTCCCTTGTAACTTGGCGGATTCGTCTCCTGGCGCCTGCTGGAATCGCTCAAAAATGCGTTTCTGATAAGCTTCAGGAACACCGGGACCTTGATCGGTGACGCCCACTTGAACCCATTGTCCATCTTTGCGTACATGGACGATTACTTCACTTTTATCGGGCGAAAACTTGAGCGCATTTCCTAAGAAGTTCAAAACCACTTGCGAAAGTCGCCCGCAATCGGCCTTCACCACCGCGCTGGTCGCCGCCAGCCTGACTGCAATATCACGCTTTTCGGCAAGCTGACCAACCGCCTCGACACACCGCTCTAACAGCGGCTCCAGCAGAACATCTTCCAGCGAGATCTCCAGACTTCCCGACTCCATGCGCTCGAGATCTAGAAGATTGTTGATCAAGTTGATCGACTGCCCGATGTTTTCGCGCGCCCGATCGACCTTTCCGTGTGCTCGCTCCGAAATCTCCCCCCAGGCTCCTGAACCCAGTACCTCCAGCGTTGACTGCACCGCCGATAGTGGCGTCCGCAAATCATGGCTGATCATCTCCACGAACTGTTGTTTAAATCTTTCGAGCTTCTTTCGCTCGGTTTCGTCATGCACAACGCAGAACAACGATTGCTCCGGCTCCGACCAATGCGCCGACCAGAGCATGTCCGCAGGCTTACCGTCCTTCCGGCGAATGACACTTTCCAACACAGCCTCAGAGCGGGAACGAACGATCTCGATCCATTCGATCGAACCAGTTGCATTTTGATCGACTGCCAGCTCGCTCCACCCCTTACCCAATAACTCCTCCGGTTTGAATCCCCACAGCTTCTCCGAAGCCGGACTGACAGCTGTAAATCTACCTTGCGAATCCAACGAGCAGATCACATCCAAAGCGTTGTCTATTACTGCTCTCTCTTTCCGCGCATATTCGGCAAGGGCGATGGCAGCTTTATGAAACGCGCCGTCCAGTTTGGCTAGCTCGTCATCTCCAGTTAGAACCGGCGCAAGCTCCTCTCTCATTCCCAGGCGACGACTGTTATCCATCAATGAATTCAATCGCCTTGTCGTACTTTGATGAAAGACAGCTACCAGGCTAAGCGCAATCACAATACTCATTACGACTCCCGACAGCAGAAGCTGCTTTACAAGCGCTTTCAGACGCTCGGCTGTTTCCGGATTGCTCTTACCTGACCTTTCCTCTTCCTCGCTTATCTGATTCAACTCTGACACCATGGACATCAGGTGCTGCTTCATGCGGATCGCTTCCATGATGTTGAAGCGCCCGCCGGCTTCCACGAGCCGCTTGCTTTCCGCCAGAGATCTCATCTCTTGCCTGGCTTCTTCGGTGACATGCTCCACTATCTCTTTGTGCTTAGGATTGTCACGAACCAATTGAGCGAGATCGCTTAGATCAACGGGAATGCGATCGTACAGCTCTGTGAATCGACGCTCGAACATCGGCGTAGTTTTGGCGTCATAAACAACAAAGGCCAGTCCGACATCGAAAAAGAGTTGCACCACCTGCTTCGTCCTGGCAATAACCATCTTGGTATGCTCGGCTTCGCGCGCAGCATTTTCGGCTTGATTCCACAACGTGTAGACACTGCCGAGCAGCAACAGCTCGAAGAGCAAAGGGACAGCGACCAGGATTAGAGCCTTTTGACGCAGACTCAACTGAATTGGTTGTCGGCTCAAGCTGTCTACACCGTTTTTGGGAAACGTGGTCCTATCACTGGAGCACCGCCCAGGCCACTCGGTAAGCTCATTATATGCTTAAATTGAGGTCCGTCCCTCAGCTCATCCAATTCACAGCAAGACCTCAAGAGAAGATGGCAAAGATACTAATCGTGGAAGACAACTCCGAACTCATGGACAATGTCCGCGAGTGGCTCACGCAAGAGCAGTACGTAGTGGATTGCTGTACCGATGGAGTGGAAGCGCTGGCTTATCTCGGCACATATGAATACGACGCCATCGTCCTGGACTGGACACTGCCAAAGATGAGCGGCATCGAGGTCTGCAAGCAGTTTCGCTCGCAGGGAGGAGGCACACCAATCATCATGCTGACAGGCAGGCGAACACTTGACGACAAGGAATCGGGACTCGATGCCGGCGCCGACGACTACTTGACAAAGCCGTTCGAAGTGCGAGAGCTATCGGCACGTATCCGAGCGCTCTTGCGCAGAACACCGAAGGTTGCCGGAGAAGTACTGAAGGCCGGTAATCTTGCCTTAGATAAAGAGACGCACAAGCTTACAAAGAACGGTCAGGAAGTTCACCTCATGCCCAAGGAGTTTGCAATCCTGGAGTTGATGATGACTTATCCCAGCAAAATTTTCAGCGCCGAAGCGCTGATTGAAAGAGTGTGGTCATCTGCCTCTGACGCATCACCGGAAATAGTACGGAAGTACATCAACCGCTTGCGCGCTCAAATCGATACGGAAGGCGCGCCATCTGTGATTCGCACCGTGCACGGCGTCGGTTACGCCCTCGACATCAAGTAGCGGCGCGGAGAACTGGTATCTCGTTTCGGGAGAGACGCGCCACTGGAGGGGCTGGGCGATGCTCAGCACGGTTGATGCTTGGCATCGCCACTCGCTAATTCGGTATCGCTACACTAGTCGGAAGCCAGAACCTTTAGATGTTCCTTCGCGGTCGCCATTCGTCTATCGCTCTCGGGGCAGAGCTTTACGAACTCCTGAAGTTCGGTGCGGGCACCACCAAGATCTCCGGCTTTCTCGAGCGCCTGGCTCAACAATAACCGCACATCAGCATTGTGCGGCCAGAGCTTGACCGATTCGCGATAGACATTGATGGCGGAATCAGCACGATCGTTCATCAATAAGATCGAACCGAGATTTAGGCGTGCCGGAGCAGAATTGGGATCCAATTTAACCGCTTCTTCGGCATGAGTGAGCGCGTTTTCCAGGTCACCACTGCGAATCAGTGCAAAGCTGAGTCGATTGTGCAGACTGGCAACACGCGGGTACAATGCGACGCCCTGCGAAAGGAGTTCGGCGGCACGATTCGATTCACCTAATTCCAGGTAGCGATCAGAAAGCGCCGCGATAACATTTCGGTCTTTCGGCTCCAACTTGTGGGCTAGTTCCAGCTCCAGCTTGCATTGCGTCTTTGCTCCAAGCTTGCAGAGCACCCGGGCGTAGTTTGCATGAAACAATCCATCATTCGGTCTAAGTTCAATCGCCTGCTTATACTTCTCCGCCGAACCTGCCCAGTTCGATTTCATAGCCAGCACCGCACCATAGTCGGCGATTGCGTCGGCATAACGGGGATCCGCAGCAATAGCCGCATCGTATTCTTTAGTCGCTTCATCAAAGTTGCCAGCTTCTACAGACCGATTGGCTCTTAGATAATGAGCCTCCGCGCCGAGAAAGGTCTGAACACTCGAGGGAATCGCGCTTACTTGCTCCAGCTGCGGAGCACCAAGCACAAGGTCATGCCCCTTCCAATCCGACTTGATGGCCGGAGTCTGACGACGCAAGCCGGGTGTAGATGTAGTTGCTTTCTCTGTCGCAGTTCGAGCCCGGTCGAAGGCGCGATCAAGTTGAATCAAGCCGTCTTCCTCGCGCAGCGCCTTGACGAGATTTTCAGTAAAAACATTGCCCCAACTGACCTGATCGGGCAGGCTCGAGGAGATCAATACATAGCCCTTGCCAATGTCAACTTTGGTTGGATCGAAATTGAAGTTGCTAGTGAGCGCCTTTGCACCGGAATCCAATTGCGCTGCACCGCTGTAGCAAGACTGTACTACCAGCACTATCCGCTTGCAATGGACGCTTTGCTTGATAGTGTCCATGAAAGAACGCATCGACAGGCAAGTGGCATAGATATTATCGAGCGAGCAGTTGTAGGTGCAGAGATAAGCATTACCATCGGTCGTCGGAAAGCCGTTGGTAGCAACGTAAATCACAACCAGGTCATCTGGTCCGGCTAACTTTCCGAGCCATGATGGACCGACCGCGGTCATGATGTCTTGCTGAGTCGCCTCGTCGTTGATCAACACTTTCATATGATTAGGGTCGAATCGTCCCCCGTGCGGATCTACCAGATACTGGCGAAACATGGCTGCAGCTTCGTCCGGACGTTCGTCGCTGTTGAGACGGCGCTCCTTATATTTGCCGACTCCAACGACCACAGCCCACTTTTGTTTGATCGGGCTATTTGTCGGCGGCGCATTCGGATTCAAATCTTGAACCGTTGTCCAGCTGACACCGGGCACCGGGCCAGGCGCAGATCTACCGGTTTGAGCTTCGGCGCACAAGGCGACCTGGAAGAAGAGTGAAACCGCCACTGTCACTAGTAATGCTTGAGAGGGGAGCTTTGCGATTCGCATTACTTATCGATGCTCCAGAGAGATTTCCAGCGCGAGAGTCCCGACTGAGTCCCGCTGTCTTATTTTGACAGTGCTGCCAGAAGCTGCTTGAATCTGCTCTGGCATGATCACTGGCGCCGGATCATCCCACGAAAGCTCCATGCGCGTAGGCACTATATCCTTAGATCCGGTCCGGTCCGAAGAGACAAAAGCGATTAAACTCGACGCTCTGTTCAGATAAGCTTGCGCATCGATCGGCTGTTTAGAAAATACGAGCGACACCCGCTCAGTTCCAGGGTTTTCGTCAAACCACAGCCAGGCGGCTGAGGGCAAGATATAATCGCTGCCAGCCTTCAAGAAATTGTCCAGTCCACCGGTAGTCGATGGAAACAGAATTGCTCTATCTCCTTTCGTGCCGGCGGTCATCAGTATGTAAGCATACCCGTCAGTGTGCGGAACGAAGTGAAATCTGATCGCATCGCCTGAAACAAAGTCGGTCTTGTTATTGCAGCGAAATGTTTTATCCTTGCGATGCAGCTCGATCCAGTAATCGAGCGACATCGGCGACTCTTGTACCGGCGGTTTTACGGAAGGCGGTGCCGTCTGCGTGGCAATTTCCGGCTGGCTCTGCGATTGGCCGGCAACCAAATGACTATCCGGTTGAGGATGTGCCGCGCCTGGCTTACCTGCGACCACTTTGTCGATCCAGCTAAGCAGATAGCCGAAGTCATCATTACTGAATTGTCCTTCCTCAAAAATCAAGTGCTCCGCGGTTGTGCTGAACACTCGTTCGCGGTCTGGAGTCTTCAGATGATCGAAAAGATCCCAGGTGCCGGCCGGACGAACCAGTTTATCCTTGCATCCCTGCATGAATAGCACAGGAGTATTGGTAACCTTACCGGCAAAGATGTAATTGTCATCCATAAAATGGTCGAAGGCGATCAGCTCCATCGGCGTAAGTTGAAGCTTGGCTGCCGGGTCATTGCGCCAGGTCGACCGCAGGTCCTGTTTCTCAGTAGCCTGCTCGACGATATTGCTGACCGACATCGGTTTGTTCAAACCCTCTGTAATAGCGTGCAAAGCGACCTTCAACCGCTGACTGCCCGCCTTGAATCGATCTCCAGATGGAACAGACGAAATGAGTCCTGCAACTTGATTCGGATAAAGAGCGGTCGCCCGCAAAGCAATTGCACCACCCATTGACTCACCCAGCAAAAACACCGGCAGCCCGGGATACTCTTTCTGGATTGAGCTTATGGTCGAATGAATATCGGATAGACAGCCATTGAAATCAATTTTGCTGCGAGTGGATTTCTCCAGCCATGAACCAAAGCCTCTCATGTCGATAGCGTAGACGACGAATCCAGCTTTGGCGAGGCGCTTACCGAAAGCTTCAAATGTACCCTTATGCAATCCCAGCCCATGCAGGCACAGAACTACCGCTCTCGGCTTTGTATCAGGCTCTCGCCAGACCACTCTTTCGACAGTGCGAGCCGCCGCCGGCGCAGGCTTGGAGCTGCTGCCATTGGCACTCAGTGCTCCAAGCGAGGAAACTGACAAAGCGACACCGACTGTCAATGACAGAAAGATGCGACTTGTGATTTCCCCAGACGGTAATCGCATATATTAAGGAACCTCTCTCATTTCACCCTAGTACCAATCCAGTGTGCCACAACATACATCAACTGAAACGTTTAACGAATGAATGTCTCAGCCACTTAACCTAAACGTGTTTTATGTGTTTACGTGAGGCTCTAGCCAATTAGGAGGAAATTCCTAATTGACTGAATTTGCCGCCTAGACAGAAGGTCAACGACCGGATCGGTTCCGATAATCGCACAGCTGGAGCCAGGGAAGTTTTTTTCGCAAACGTGCCTAATTTGAGTTTGCTTAACGTAATTCCTAGTTGGGCACATAACTCAGCAAATGGTTCATTTGCGAAGGGGATATGAATATGAAATCGCAAATATGTGGTGTACTAGCCGCATGGTTAATGCTATCCACATGCTCAATCATTGCCGGTGAGGCAAAAAGCGCAGCGCCGGCGAAACCAAAAGAATTTCCGAAAGTAATGACCGGATTCGACACCCACATGAGCGTTCAAATCCTGCGCTGTGTGCGGGCGCACGTCGAAGGATTCGGACACAATCAAGTGGTTGTTTTGCAGTACCGCCTCCGGAAAGAAGGAGCGAATCCGTCTGGTGCTCCGCCTTATGAGAAGGACAAATGGTGGCCGTCCGATATCAAGGCCAGAGATCCCGCACTCGGTCAAGCCTTCAAACCGTGGGCTCCCACTGAAGGCAATGAAACATACTCCGCCGCTTGCTGGACCGACGAGTGGAAGACCGGACAAAACGGAGACGGATACGTCTGGTTGAACATACCGGACCGCGTCAAAGTAATAGATGTCGTCTTTCCATTCACCGTTCCACAACGCGTCGAGATCGAAGTTCCAAAAGCATAGAAGCCAAGATACTATCGCCACCTATTAGCTCTTTCAATGGACCTTTCGGTCTTTGGGCGGAACCGATCTGATGGACTGAATCAACTCAGCAAGCTCAGCAAGAGCGATATCGCAGCGCACCACATCGCTCAGCCGCATTTTGTCTCCAATCCACTTGCCGATACGCCAGTCGTCTATCGCAGAAGAGTAACTGATCAGCTTGCACTAGCGAGACGAATTCAATGTGAGGCGATTTCGGACTTTCCTGGCGAGCAGAGCACGACGCCATGAATTCTGGTCTGGATAAGGTCGGAAGCAGGTGCAACATTGCCGACAGGAATACAGCTCATGGTTAGCTGATCGCCCGGAAGCAATTCTGTTGTCTCACCGTGCCGAACAAATGCTTGCACGACAACCGAACCGGGCAATCCATCTATCAGTCCATCGACAAAGCCCCTCAATCTGGGATGAACTGTGGCGGGATCGGCTGGTCTGTTAGACACGAAAGACGGGCTGGCTGCGCCGGCAACACCTAACGCCACCGGTCTAACGACCAATGACGCTGCCTTCAGCGGCAGTGTCGCCAAACCGACAGCATTTTGACCGACGATGTTGCGAACACGATCGCCAGTCGGCAAAGCCTTTTTTGCTCGAACCAGCTGTCCTTCGGCATTGACTGCAATCACCCTCACATCGCCTGTCGAAAGCGGAACGACTGTCTTTTGCTTAGCGAGAGAACCGCATATTTGGAACCGCGAACCGTCCGGACAGATCACTTCCTCGAAAACGATCTTGAGACAACCGTCGCTGTTAAACGGTCGCTCCGTACTCACAATCGCTCGAGCTGTGGTTCTTTCGGATCCAATCTCAGTTACCCTTCCAAGGACAACAGAGCCGGGCGGCGCATTGTATGTCGCAGTCATCTGCAACGATTCTTTCAACGTGCCGGCGACTACTTGCCCGACCACAGCCGAGTCGCTATCGACTTTTGATTGGATGGCGATTTTGCAGTAAGAAGGATCGACCAACATGGTGGCGCCGACAGTGCCTGGCAGGCAACTGTCTAGAGCTCGCAACTCTGCAGCCGCATAAAGTGGAGCAGCTTGACACAGCAAGCATCCCATCAAGAAAAGTCCGCTCAAGATGCCGGAACGTCGAACGCGGCAGGCGACCGATAAAGCATTCAATGGCGAGTCCTTTCTAGACAGCTTATTAGTTTACCTTACAGCGGTCGAGTGTTCTTGCTCGGATTTAGGAGGCATGCATTCTAGGGAAAACTCTAGTATCGTCCGATGCTGTCAATGGTAATTTGGCTGAAGAGGACACGAAAACATCGGAGAATTGCCATGCGCATTAAGCTGCCACTGGCGTGCGCAGCACTGTTTGCTGCCGCCATTACTACTGGTATCAATCTTAGGGAACATAGTCCGACAGCTCAAGCTGCTTCGCAATGCAAGGAGGTCGAGCTCCGCTTGGATAGAGCGTTAGCAGTCGGATTACCTAGCCTGCCCAGTCACCCCAGTCTTACCGGTCAGGCAAAGGCGGTTCCTTTCAAGACGCCCAAGCTAGAAGGCTGGATAGTGAAATTCGGTGGTAGTAGACCGATTGCCACGCCAGCCTATGCCGATGGCATGATCTTTGTCGGTGGAGGCTATGGCTCTCACGAATTTTTCGCCCTCGACGCGCTGACCGGCAGGCAGGTTTGGAAGGTAAACACCAGCGACGACGGACCCACGGCGGCAGTGGTTGAAGGAGGCTTTGTCGCATTCAACACTGAGAGCTGCACTGTCTACGTGGTCGAGGAGCGAACCGGTAAAATAGCCTGGCAAGAGTGGCTAGGAGACCCACTTATGAGCCAGCCGGCAATTGCAAAGGGACGATTGTATATGGCCTATCCTGGTGGACAGCGAGGACATGGCCAGAGCGGGCACAAACTCCTTTGCGCTGACTTGAAGACCGGTAAGCATCTCTGGGAACAACCGATTACCGCCGATGTCATCACTGCACCAGTGATCGAAGGAGAGCAGGTCTTTCTATCCTGCTTCGACGGCACGTCCTTTTGCCTGAATGCCTTTACCGGTAAGGTTATCTGGAAGAAAACAAGCTCGGCCACAAGTGCGCCGACTATCTCCAACGGGCAGATGATCGTCACCAGGAAGCAGCAGAAAGACACGGTTGATTTCGAAGGAATCGAGATTGCAGATTGCCGGCCGGGCATTGCAAATCAACCGAAGATGGTAGCTCTCGCACCAGCGCCCTACTTCAAGGCTGGCGCCGGAACACTTTTGCCGACAGCTTCCCAAGTCAATCTGGATGCTGCGGTTGGCTTCGCTGGCGGCGCGCCACCGGCCGCCGGCATGAGCGAAGCGGCCGGGAATGTCGGTGTCAGCACAGTAGCCGGCGGCTGGGCATATCAAGGTTCGCGAGCTCAAATACACGAAGGGCAAATTATCAATGCTCAAGGTGATCTCCTTAATTGCTACAGCGCCAGCAGCGGTAAGGTAGCCTGGCAGGCAAGAGCGAAAGGAAGCAAAATGAAGGCTGAATCGCAAGTATTTGCCCCGCCCGCCCTCGGCAAACAGAACTTGTATCTGCTTAGCGCTGATGGTCATGTAGTCTCTATCAACCAAAAGACCGGCAACGTGAATTTCATGTACTCGTTGAATCAACCGATGGCCTTTCAACCAGCTCTCGCGTTGGGAAACATCTATATCGGCACCAACAACGGCATGCTCATCTGCCTGAAAACAGGCGACACGGACGCGGACGGCTGGACCGCCTGGGGCGGCAATGCCCAGCACAACAAGAAGTAAACGCTCAGGTCAGTTGACCTAGCCTTCTTGATCGAGGACGAAGGAGTGATTGTAGTAATTACCGATTCTGAAAGTAAGCTCGACTCTAACCATTGCCCGGCAAGCCTGCTTGAAAGCTCCGTCGGGGCGCCTTGCGAGCTAATGAGTGATTCTCCCATTGACTCCGAGATGTTATTGTTTTAACGTTTCGATCGGTGGAGCTGGACACCGATTTTTGACCGCATACTGCCCTGTCAGGGTCGTTGCGACTCGGTCAAGGAGCGATGATGACCAGCCTGCAAAACTTTCTAAAAATCTTGATGTGCGCCCTATCAAACGATGGTGGAATGGTCGGTCAATATGCAGCTGCTCCAAGCAGTCTGAGCATACGACGCGGAGCAAAGCCTGAATCATCGCGGGTATGGGCAGCGACGACTCGGAGGAGTTCTTTGAATGTCAGACGCTGAAAAGACGGTCACTAAGAACAAGCACCATGAAAGAGCATCTTCTATGCACCAGTGGTTCTGGCAAGATTTCACCTTACTTCCGCCAGAACGTCTCGAACCGCACGAGCAAACCAACCGGCTGGCAGCCAAACATTCCTTCTGGGGCGACATCGCTCACACGGTTCAAGACTTCAGCAGAGTAGCCGGCGTAGGGGCCGTCAATCTTCACCAATGGTTCTGGAAAGACTTTGTGCTATCACCACGCACGCAGGGAGCACATCGGCACGACACTCACCGAGAAGACGTCCAATGGTGTTGGGAACAATGCATCGTAGCCACACACGAACCGCTCAAAGAAGGAGTGGACTAAGACTTGCGCTTCGCTGCGGCCGGCGTCTCCGCCTGCTGGGTAGCAGACACTCCGGCAAAGGAAGACGCAAAGAACTCGGCAATTTTCTTGTAGAGCTTACGCTGATTCTTGGGCTTGCCGATTCCGTGTCCTTCATCCTTAAACGCGAGCACTTCGTAACCGATATGCTTGTCGTCCAAAGCTGTTTTCACGTCTGTGACGTTCTTTGGCGTAACATTGGGATCTTTGAGACCTTGAACAATCAATAGTCTGCCCTTTATATCCGAAACGAAATTGATCGGAGAGCGCTCTCTGTATCGCTCAGGCACCTGAGCAGGCGATCCACCCATCATCTCCTCACTATAGGGTCGAAGGTCTGGACGGGTGGTTTCATAATCTACAACGAGATCGGTCATGCCGCAGATGGGCGCGGCAGCAGCCACCATATCCGGGGAAAAGTGCGTGATTGCCCACCAGCAGCTATAGCCACCATATGAAGTACCAGTCACACCGACCTTTCCCGATGCGGCGATGCCATCGGCAATCAACGCCTTTATGCCGGAGATAATATCCTCCTGCTCCTTGCCTCCCCAACCATCCTTCTTGATGGACTCCCGAAACTCCATGCCATATCCGCTGCTGCCACGATAATTTGGATCCAGCACATTGAATCCGCGTTGGACATAATATTGAATCTCTATATCGAGTGAATCCTCGCTATGCGCGGTCGGACCGCCATGAATTACCACAATCGTGCCGACAGGACTCTTCGCTCGATACAGCCAGCCATGCACTTTCAATCCATCCACCGATTGCCAAGAGTATTCTCCGGCCGGTGTCAGGTCATCTGGTTTCAAACTCGTGCGCTCCCAGATTCGAGTAACGCTTTTTACGTTGTCGTCCCTCCAACTCTCCAGCGGAAAGGCAACCAAGTCAGCCGGCTGCTTGGAGCTGTAATGGATACCGACCCATCTCCCATTTCCGATCGGAGCATAGGGAGTCAGGTTGCCTTTCACGGTCGGAAACGGAGTCTCGACTTTCGAATCAACATTCAGTAGCGATGACTTGATGCGTGCTTTGTCAATCTCCAGAATTACCGCTTCTTCGCTTCCGAATGGAACATATGCACCTTCGATATTGCGCTTGGGATCATCGATCAACCATTTGGTCGTGTTCATCAGCGTGTCATAGACTCCGACGCGATGATAAGTGTTGTTTTCAGCCAGGAATATGACCCGCCTACCATCGGGAAACCAACCGGCATGCACCTTTACTTTCGCGCCGAAATTGAGTATCTCACGATCGCCATTTCCGTCTATATCCACCAACCAGATTTGCTGGCCGGAAGGGTCGAGATCGTTGCGGTTATAGAGAATCAACGTTCCTTGCGGATTTAAATCCGGTACGACATAGCCAGCCTTTTTCGGTTTGGCTAGTGCTTTTTTTTCACCGCTTTCAAGATCGTCGCGGTAAATCCAAGTTTCTTCCTGCTCCTTAGCCGATTTAAAATCATAATTGGCACCATACACTAACCAGCGACGATTCGGGTGAAGGTCTCCACCGCGCAAGAAAAAGTCCGGATGAGGCTTTGTAATTGGAACCAACAGAGGCTGCTTATCTATGTCGATGCGAAACAGCTGTTCTCGCTCGTCACCATCATTGTCCTGGGAAACTATGATGGATTTGCTGTCCATCGTCCAAGAGACAAGCATTGTATCCTGCCTGCTATGGGTCAGCCGAACCGGTGGTGTTGAGCCATCCGATGGCGCAAGATAAATGTCGGCATTTGGTCCGGTTCTAAACCAGCTCCAGGCGACCCATTTGCCGTCAGGCGAAACTTCGCAGGCAGACAATCCCGGAAGTTTTAAGAGTGTGTCCAGGTATCGAATAGACATGTTCTTGGAATTTTCCTCTACTGGTTGCTTGGACGCTGCCGTAGCCGCTGCCGGCAGCAAACAGAGCAGCAGACATTGAAAGATGCCTGCTCGAATGAATAATCCGATGGAAAGTTGCAAAGGTTATTGCTCTCCGAACAATCTGACCGTTTCATCCATTGTAACTGTTTGAATCGTTCACTTAGTCAAGCGGGCGATGCACGGCTGCGCCCATCCAGGTGGAAGGACCGACATCTACGAATAGTCACCGGTGGTATCGCCATAAACCAACGGTCACCAAAGATGGTATCGCGCCTGAAATGAACCAGGACGGGAATTTGAGATCAGTACTTTACAGAACAACCGTAAGACTTCGTGCTTGCAACCGAAATCGGCTTACCGGCGAGCGCCTCATCGAGTGCGGACGATACGAAGTTCTTGGCTCCGGCAACATCGGAGACATCGGTTGATACCTTATCGTCGATCGCTCCGCTGTAGACTAGCACGCCCTTTTTATCGATGACGAACATATGCGGAGTCGTTTTGGCACCGTATGCTCTGCCCACGCTTCCATCGAGATCAAGCAGATACGCGGTCGGATAAGCACTCTTTTCCTTGAGCGCCTGATTGATCTCATCGGGAGCCAAATGACCTTGCTTGCCGGGAGCGGACGAGTTGACTGAAAGCCAGATCACACCTTTAGCTGCGTAATTCTTCTGAAGCTTCTGCATGTTTTGGCTTTCATAGTGCTTCTTAACGAATGGACATCCGTAATTGACCCATTCAAGGACAACGAATTTGCCCTGATAGTCCGACAATGAATGTTTCTTGCCTTTGGAGTCGGCAAGCGTGAAAGCCGGAGCCGGCTTTCCGGTGACAGCTTGCGACTGCGCAGCAACAGGCTTAGCCTGCTCGCTTGTCGAGGAGGGGGTTGCAAAGACCGCCATCCCGAATGCTCCAGCAACCGCCATAGCTGAAATCATAACCATCGCTTTCTTGTTCATAGCAATCTCCGTGAAAAATTTCAGTCGTCTTGAATAGGTTGGACGACGAGCAAACAAAAAGGTTCGAAGATCATCTACGGTTCGGGCCGAGAAAGTCAACAATTAAAGAAGCTATACTGAAAGATTGTCAGGAGATTCATTCTGTCTTACTCGCTCGGACTTCATACACATAATATGAATCGCAAAGAACCGGTATTGGTTACTGGCGCAACCGGTTATGTCGGTGCAAGGCTGGTGCCCCGGCTGCTGGAGGCAGGCTATCGTGTGCGCGCCTGCGGCCGAACGCTGGACAAACTGAAATGTCGCCCATGGTCTGAACATCCCAATCTAGAGCTTGTAGTGGCCGATGCGCTGGATAGCGATTCGATGGCAGGAGCCGCTCGCGGCTGCTGGGCCGCCTTTTATCTCGTACACTCGATGAACTCTCATTGCCGGGACTTTGCCGGCGCCGACAGGCAGGCTGCTCACAATATGGTGGCCGCCGCAGAAGCTGGTGGGATAGAGCGCATCATTTATCTAGGAGGCTTGGGAGAGGACAGCCGCAACCTGAGTAAGCACCTGCAATCGCGCACTGAAGTCGCAAAAATTTTGAAAGCCGGCAAGATTCCAGTAACCGTGCTAAGAGCAGCAATGATTCTCGGCTCCGGCAGCGCGTCATTCGAGATACTGCGCTATCTGGTCGACCGGTTACCCTTGATGATCGCCCCACGCTGGGTAGACACGGACTCCCAGCCAATCGCCATCCGCAATGTCTTAAGGTATCTCACTGGTTGCCTCGAACAAGAAGAGACTATCGGCAATACCTTTGACATCGGCGGACCGGAAATCCTTTCCTACCGCCGGCTGATGGAGATCTACGCCGAAGAAGCCAAGCTGTCCAAACGCCTGATCATCGGAGTACCTTTCTTTACGCCCCGCCTGAGCTCATATTGGATTCACCTGGTAACTCCCGTGCCGGCCTCAATCGCCCAACCGCTAGCGGAAGGATTGCGCAATCCGGTTGTTTGCAAGGACAATCGACTCAATCAGATTGTCGAGCAGGAGTTGCTGGACTGCCGGCAAGCAATTCGCCTGGCCCTGGAGCGAATTCAGCATCAGCAAGTGGAGAGTCACTGGACTGATGCGAGTGCAGCGCCGAAGGCGGAGTGGAGCGCTGCCGGAGACCCGCTATGGTCTGGGGGCACCGTCTATGAGGACAGGCGCCGAATCGTGATTCATGCTACACCGGAGGAAATTTGGAAGCCGATTGTGCGGGTGGGCGGGCGGACCGGCTGGTACTACGGCAACTGGCTGTGGCGGTTGCGCGGATTATTAGACAAATTGTCCGGCGGCGTCGGGCTCACCCGAGGACGCCGCCATGAAAGCGAGCTGCAGATGGGTGATGCGGTGGACTTTTGGCGAGTGTCTGCCGTCGAGCCGGGCAGGCGCCTGATGCTATCGGCGGAGATGCGACTACCTGGTCAGGCCGCTCTCGAGTTTAAGCTCCGCCAGATTGCAGACAACTTGACCGAGCTGGAGCAGAGCGCTCACTTCTTGCCATCAGGTCTAAGCGGAATTGTTTATTGGTGGCTTGTCGCGCCGCTTCACTCAATGGTATTCAATGGACTCTTAAGAGGAATCGCAAGCGCCGCCGGCAAGCAGATCGAAAAGGGGCCGGAGCGAGTAAGAGTCTCAGACGCCCTGCCTAGCAAAGCTCCAAATTGATAAAAGCACAGGCAGAGCGCCGAACTCAATTAGGCTTGTAGCTTCGACTGCGAGCGAGGTCCGCAAACGGATCATTGTCCTTCGCTCTGAGGGTGTGACTTGGCTGCAACGGCATCTGCTTGCTGGCAGATTTCTTGGCTTTGGTCTGGGTAGTTCGCTGTCTAGCCACGCCTAAATCCGGTTTGCTTGCGGAACGGGCAACTTGATCCTTACTTACCTGACCATTGCCTGTCCGAGTTTTTTTTTCGCCTTGCTCAGCGACCCTGGCAGTGGGCAGGTTGCTGGGTGATTGTTTCTTGGGAGCAGCACCTTGACTAGGAGCAGCTGCCGGAACGGCAGACTGTTTTAGTGCCGCACCGTCTCTCTTGACCGGTCCCGGTTTGTCGTCGGCTTCAGGAGTAGGCACTACTGCCGGTGCTTTGTCGGGCAGCTGATGGATAGCCCGAGCGTCAGTCGGGCTTGCCGGTGGATGAGGCGCCGTCAGATTCTTGATTGCGAACCAGGCCAGCGTTCCGCCGATTGTCACTACCAGTAATACCACTACTGCTGCCACCAAATCCGGCCTTTTCCGCTTGACCGGCACCGGTGGCTTCTTGGCTGGACGCGACGGCAGCTGGAAGGAATCACCGGGCTGAATCGTAGTTCTGGACTTGGGAACAGCAACTTCCAGATCGCGCTCCAATTCAGCCATACTCTGATGCCGACTTGCAGGGTCTTTCGCCATCGCCTTCAAGACTACGCTTTCTAACCGTTCTGGAATGTAGAGGTC
Organism: Candidatus Obscuribacterales bacterium; assembly: GCA_020050835.1. GTDB lineage: Bacteria > Cyanobacteriota > Vampirovibrionia > Obscuribacterales > Obscuribacteraceae > JAGVKB01. The sequence goes on from JAGVKB010000112.1 coordinate 35,000, forward strand.
CGGACGAATCTCTCCGAAGGGCGGCGGAATCTCGCTGAGGTGCTTTTGCATGGTTTCCACCATCGTCTTGCCTAAGAGCGGCAACCGTCCAGTAAGCGCCTCGTATAAAACCACTCCCATCGAATAGATGTCTGAATACGGACCGAGCTTTCTCCCTTCGCACTGCTCTGGGCTCATGTATACGGGGCTACCGCAAACCTCACCGGTTTGAGTAAGTCGCTGTGATTCGGCATCTTCACCGTCACCGATCAGCTTCGCAACACCAAAATCCACAACCTTGACGAATTCCCGTTCGTCGTCAGTCTCCACCAGCATAATGTTGCCGGGCTTCATATCTCGATGAATCACCTTTTCCCGATGCGCATGCTCCAGCGCTCGGCACGCTTGCACAAATATTCTGATTGACCGGTCGACTCCGACATGTCCGTCTTTCTTGATTACATCTGCCAAACTGATCCCTTTTAAGTAGTCCATCACCAAGTAGGGCTGGCCATTTGGGCTAACTCCGAAGTCGAAGAGCGTAATGACATTTGGATGCTTGAGTTTGCAAGCTGCTCTTGCTTCCTGCTGGAAACGCTTGACGCTCATCGAATCCGATATGAGATCGGCCTTGAGCACTTTGATAGCCACATCCCGGTCCATCAACTCGTGCCTGGCTTTATAAACGATGCCCATGCCGCCGTGACCGACTACAGAGTGGATGAAGTAGCGGTCTGCCAGCTTAGTTCCGACCAATGGGTCCTGAATCAGCGGGATCAGCACCGTGCCGTCATGAGGGCAAGCGGTTACCACGCCAGTAAACTCGCGTCCGCACGACAGGCAAACTTTTCTGGACACTCTAGTCTGTATCTCTTCAGAGACCACAAATTTACCCTTCACTTCCGAACTCATCTGATAAGCGGACACGCATCAGCCTTAAGCAACATTAATTTACCCGCACCAGACGGTTGGTAATCATCGTTTGCAGCTACTGTTTTAGTCGCTCACAAAGTCACTTTTTCGATCGCTCCGGCGGCCACGCTGTAAATTGTCGCACCTTCCAGCCAGGACGGTTCAAATCCAGCCAGGTGAGTGGTTGTGATAATTGTTTGCGTGTTATCTCCAACTGCCGACATTAACAGACGCTGGCGACCGGCATCGAGCTCAGCCATCACGTCGTCCAACAACAGCACCGGGCTCTCACCACATGACTCGGTCAGCCGTTCGAGCTCCGCCAGCTTGAGCGAAAGGACCAGGCTGCGTTGTTGCCCCTGACTGGCAAATGTAACCGCCGACGAATCATTGAGCGTAAGCGAGATATCGTCCCGGTGTGGACCGACCAAACTCTGTTTGCGGGCGATCTCCTCCCTCCGGCGCTCCTTGAGCAGGCGCATAAGTATTTGAGCAACCTCTTGCTCTTCCGCCTCGAGCAGGGCGCTCATCGAGCTTGCCGGCGGCAAGTCTTCCGCAACACCGTTGCCGTATTCCCGAGAGTCATCTTCTTTCGGTTCCGGCGCCTTGAAGTAGTAATCAGCCTGCAAAGATTCGCGCCGTCCCGAAAGATGGCTCTGGTTCTCTTGCGCCCGCGGCAGAAGCTCGGACAATAAACGCATACGCTCCTTAATGATTTGAGAGCCAAAACGCGCCAGCTGCTTGTCCCAAGCTAACAACTGGTCTTGATCGCTGACAGTCACTCGCTTGGCTTCACAGATGGTCTTCAGCAACCGATTGCGTTGAGAAATTACTTTGGCAAAACTCTGCAATACATCCAGAAACGTCGGTCGGACTCTCAATATGACTCCATCAATCCAATCCCGGCGATACTTCGGTCCGCCTCTCAGCAGGTTTAAGTCGTCGACTTGAAAGCTAACCGTAATCAAGTGCCCGAGCAGCGCTTTTACAAAGCTATAGCTCACGCCATTGACCAAGATCTGCCGCGAAAGCAACCTCTGACCTGGTCTGGCAGCGGTCTGGCGTGCTAACCGATACTCGACCGATTCCTCCACCCCCATTCGCTCGAAGATCACTTGTACTGACAGTTGAGGCTCGCCCCATCTAATTAATTCGGAGTCCTGGCTGGCCCGGGCTGACCGGCCAGTGCTTACAAGCTCGACAGCCTCGAGAAAGTTGCTCTTCCCTTGAGCGTTTTCGCCGATCAAGAAAGTCTTGCCAGAGCCAACCGAAACGTTAACATCTGGATAATTGCGGAAATTGCTGAGAGTGACCGTTTTTACCTGCATGGCATTCTGCAGCGTCTTGGGACCGGACTCTAGCATGAACGGTCCCCCTGTATTGAATTAAGCCCGTAACGTCCGTTCAGAGGTTTGATAGCCGCAATCCAACGACAGTAGTTTGCGCGCCGTCAGACAGTCTTCGGCGATCTGAGCCTTAAGCTCAGCGACCGATCCAAACTTCATCTCGTCTCTTACCAGATGAAGAAACTCCACCGTGAGCGGTTGGTCGTAAATATCCTCATTGAAATCCAGTATGTGAACTTCGAATGTATATTGCTGACCACTAGTAACAGTCGGTCTGAAGCCAAGATTGATCACCGAAGCTAACGCTCTGCCATCGCCCAGCCTGGCAATACCGGCATAGACACCGCGGGCAGGCAGAATTTGCCGGCCAGAGATCTCCATGTTTGCGGTCGGAAAACCTAAGGCTCTGCCGCGCTCATCCCCCCGGCCGACTTTGCTGACTATTGAATACGGTCTACTCAAGAGCTGCTGGGCGAGCGCAACATCTCGATGATCGAGCGCTTCGCGAATGCGAGAGCTGGAGACCTCAATACCATCTATCAATACGGACGAAGCAACGTGAACTACAAACGAAAATTCGCCGCCGAGCTGTCTGAGCAGCTCAGGATCACCTTCGCGATTACGGCCGAAGTGATGGTTATAACCGACTGAAATCGAGCGAGCGCCCAGTGCACTAACCAAAACGGTCTCAACATACTGCCGGGGACTGAGTTTGCAGATCTCCTCCGAGAAGGTCAAGACCATCGTCGCATCCACCTTGAGCTCGGCGAACAGCTCCAGGCGTTGTTCGATTAAGGTTAACAGCGGTGGTGACTTGCCGAGAGTCAGCGAGCGCGGATGCTCCTTGAACGTCACAAGTGCAGCTGGAACACCGATTCGGTGCGCTTCATCGACAGCCTTCTTGATAACAGCCTTGTGTCCAGGATGCACGCCATCGAAGAAACCGAGCGCAAGAGAAGAATGCTTGAGCAGCCCCGGTTTGAATTCATGATAAGTGTCCAAACTACTTGCGCTCCGTACGCTTTCTCTCCGCGGCGATGCCTCGCTCGCCTTCAGCCAACCGTGACAAGTCAATCATATTATCCCAGGCTGAACATATGGCGTTTTCCCCACTGACAGCCGCTTGGCAAAAGACTAGCAACATTTCATTATCACCGGGTTCAATGGCACAATTCTGTTCACAATCGGGTTCTGGCGTGAGGAGAGACCAGCATAGGAACACCCCGGCATGTGTTAAAATTGACGGATGTCGTTTTCTCGAAACCGTACGCTCCAGGCTCAATTCGCCTAGTTCAAGCAATTGAGACCGGTGCATTTTTTGGAAGAATCATGGCCAATACCAAACCGAAAACAGCTGGCGCCGATACTACAGCGCAAAATGACGAATCGGCGCCGGCTGAATATACAGCCTCTACGATCGACGTTCTCGAAGGTTTAGAAGCCGTCCGGGTTCGACCCGGTATGTACATCGGCAGCACCGGCCCAAGAGGGTTGCATCACCTCGTTTATGAGATCGTGGACAACTCGGTAGACGAAGCGCTAGCTGGATATTGCAAAAATATTGAAGTAACCATCAATGAGGACAACTCCGTAACTGTCATAGATGACGGTCGCGGTATTCCGGTGGACATTGTCGAAAAGACCGGCAAGAGCGGTGTCGAAACAGTATTCACGGTGCTGCACGCGGGCGGAAAGTTCGGCGGCGGCGGATACAAGGTGTCAGGCGGTCTGCACGGCGTGGGCGCTTCGGTCGTGAATGCTCTTTCTGAAAAGCTTGAAGTCGAAGTTTTCCGTAACAACAAGATACACAGGCAGATCTATCGCCGAGGAAAAGCAGACGGCGGACTCGAGGTTGTCGGCAGCACGGAATTGCAAGGAACCAAAGTGACCTTCTGGCCCGACGACGAAATTTTTGGCGACGTCAATGAGGACAACGAAAGAGTTCAAATCGTAGTGGAATGGGATACGCTCACGACCCGCTTGCGTGAAATGGCATTTCTCAACAAGGGTCTGCGTATCACACTGGCAGACAAACGTCATGACAAATCGGCAGAATATCACTACGAAGGCGGGATCGCCAGCTACGTTGAATATCTAAACGACACCAGAACGGCCTTGCACAAGCCGCCGATCTACTTCGAGCTCGAGCGAGACGGTGTGGTTGTTGAATGTTCGCTACAGTGGACAGATATGTATGCCGAGTCGATCTACACCTTCGTCAACAACATCAATACGCACGATGGCGGAACACACCTGACCGGCTTTCGTAACGGGTTGACACGGGTAATTAACGAATATGCCCGCAAAACCAATCTGCTTAAAGAGGCCGAGGCCAATTTCACCGGTGAAGATGTGAGAGAAGGCTTGACCGCTATCATTTCAGTCAAAGTCTCCGAGCCTCAATTTGAAGGGCAGACCAAAGAGCGGTTGGGCAACCGGGAAGTGCAAGGCATTACTCAGTCGGTCGTCTCCGAGAAACTGTCGGACTGGTTAGAGTTGAATCCCAAGTCGGGTAAAGATATCGTCAACAAAGCTGTTCAAGCCAGGCAAGCGCGAGAGGCGGCTCACAAAGCCAAAGCGCTAGTACGCCGGCAGTCAGCCTTGGAAAATTCTTCCTTGCCAGGCAAGCTAGCCGATTGCTCCGATCGTGATCCGACTAAGTGCGAAGTTTACCTGGTAGAAGGTGACTCCGCAGGCGGTAGCGCCAAGCAAGGCCGCAATCGCAGCTTCCAGGCCATTCTTCCATTGAGAGGAAAGATTCTCAACGTGGAGCGAGTCCAACCAGCCCGGATTTACGACAACACCGAAGTACAAGCGATGATTCAAGCGCTTGGACTTTCTGTCAAGGAAGAGGAAGAAGAAGGCGGCGGCAAAGGGACTGGGCTGTTGCGCCCGAACGCGGAGAATTTGGATCTCTCCAAGCTGCGCTATCACAAAGTCATTATCATGACGGACGCAGATGTAGACGGCAGTCACATCAGGACACTGCTTCTCACCTTCTTTTTCCGCTACGCCAGACCGCTGGTCGAACGCGGCTATGTCTTCATCGCTCAACCACCGCTGTTCAAAGTAGAGAAGGGCAAACGAACCGAGTATTGCTATAACGAGCACAAGCTCGAAGCAGTGCTGGCAGAATTGGGTGAAAAGGCGATCGTGCAACGTTTTAAGGGGCTGGGTGAGATGATGCCCGAGCAGCTCTGGGAGACAACCATGAATCCCGAAACACGCACACTCAAGCAAGTAACCGTCGATGATGCATCAGAAGCGGATCACATTTTCGACCTCTTGATGGGAGAAGCTGTCGGTCCCAGACGAGAGTTCATCGAAAAGAACGCGCACATGGTCGCCAATCTCGACGTCTAACAACAGGGGCGCCGTGGAGCTGTGGTCAACTTAGCCAACCTTGTCAGCATCGGAAGGGTGGGACTAGGCCTGGCAACGGTCGGTTTGCTCTGGCTGCCGGGCGATCAACTGCGCTGGACGGCGTTCGGGTTGACCGCCTTCGTGATTTACAGCGATGCCCTGGACGGATTCCTGGCCAGAAAGTTCAAGCAAACCTCCCGCTTCGGCGCCAAACTTGACATCGCCGGCGACCGAGTTGTTGAAATGACTTACTGGATAGTTTTTGCCGTGCTCGGTTGGATTCCGGTCTGGATTCCGCTGCTCTTCCTGGTTAGGGGCAATCTTGTCGATACGATTCGGGCCCAGGCCAGCGAAGAGGGATTCACCGCATTTGGTGACAAGACCATGCAAAAGAGCAGGATCGGAAGATTCTTGGTAGCCTCTAATTTCAGCCGCTTCACCTACGCCGTCGCGAAGGCGGTGGCCTTTTGCCTGCTGATCGCTGCTCATACAACTGTCTGTGAATCGACGGTCATTCCTCAGGTGGCGGCCTTTTTCGTTTATTTCTCGGCGGTTTTCTGCATTATGCGTGGATTTCCGGTCTTACTGGAAGGGCGAGAGATTCTAGCCAAGTGAACATAGATTTGATATCGGCAAATAGTCCGATTCGGCTGTCGCGCCTCGACCCAGAAGACCGAGCGCACTCGGACTTTCTTTCGAGCTTAAGTCTTGGCGGCAACAAAAGCAGGTCTCGCAATGATTTTCTTTGATAGAGAGAAGTAAAAGGTGGACCCTTTGCCGGGCCGGCCGACCGCCCAGGCAGTCCCACCATGAAGACGGGCAATCTCCATAACGCTTGCCAGCCCGATACCAGACCCCGGCTTCGAACGCACTTGCTCCAGCCGCGCAAATAAATCGAAAAGGAGTTCGGCATCATTGGGATGAAATCCCATCCCATTGTCATTGACGGCAAACTGCCAATGGTCTACGGTCTCCTGGCAGGTTACGTCTACCATTAAGCGGACTTCCTGATTGCGATACTTGATCGCATTTTCAAGCAGATTCTGAAAAATTTGCGTGAGCTTGGAATGATCGGCTTGCACCACCGGTAGTGCACCGAAAACTGCCAGCTCGGATTCCGGCACCGTAATCGACAGGCGCTGCCAGATGTCGCGAACGAGCGCTTCCGTGTCTACTTCCGCAATTGAAAGACTGGACTGCCCGAGCCTGGCATACTCCAGGAGCGCGCTGGTAAGCTGCGTTATCTGCTCGGCGCTGTGCAGAATAAGCTCTAGAAAGCGTCTTGGTTTTGAGTCGGGTGGACTGTTCTCATAACCCTTCTTGAGCAAGTCCACTAGCCCTTGAATTGCCACAACCGGAGCGCGCAAATCGTGCGAGATGAGATGCATGAATTTATCGATTTGAGCATCTTTGGCCGCCAACTCGACATAGAGTCGAGAGAGGTCTTCATTCATGCGAGCCAGCACATCCGCCTGCGATTCTTGATCGGCAAACACGCGACAGCTCTGCATGAACATGGACAACAACGACGACACGGTCTCAATCAGTTCGACATCGTCGTCGCTCCAAGGTCTGGCCCTGTCGCATTGGTGCACTCCCAGCAGGCCGAACATCGTTTCTTGAAAGATTACCGGAGTGACAAGGGCGCTCTTAACGCTCAGATCGATGAACATCTGCTTGTTCATCGCCTCCCCGAATCGGCTGTCAGTCTGAGTGTCATCCGTCTTGACAGTCTGCGCAGTCTGCCTGGCCAGATAAGTCGCCGGCGTTAAGATCTCAGTACCCACACCGATCGCTTGAATTGCGTCCGACACGTACTCGTGAGTCATTCTGACAAAGCCAGCGCTGTCGACCTGGTAGAAGAAACAGCGACTTGTAGCCAGAGCAGCGCCGACTTCGGCTACCGCTGTTTGAAGCAACGGCTCGGGATCAAAGCGCCGACCGCCGGTTTCCGAGATTCGGCGCAGCACAGAGAGTCTGTTGTCTTGATTTCGCCGCCGTCCCACGCTCTTCACTTTGCCAAAGGAAATCAGGCTAACCCAGATACATTTTACTGCTCCGACCAGATAGCCTTAGCTCTTCGGTCCAGTCGATCAGCTTCGGCTGTCCGCCTTTCTTTGCGGAGCAGCTTGGAATAACTGTCCAGAGCATCGGCAAGCAACGGATTATTAGGACCGAGGCTGCTTTCATATATTGCGATCACTCGCTTGAACAATGGCTCAGCCTTAACAGCATAGCCTTCATCCTGGTAGAGCCGGGCCAGATTAGTCAGACTTTCTGCAACCAGCAGATGTTCTGGTCCGTAGTCTCTCTGCCGGATCGACAAGCAGCGCTTGTAAAGCGGCTCGGCTTCAGAATATCTCCTTTGAGCCTGATAAAGGCCGGCGAGATTATGCAAGTCCCTGGCGACATCGACATGATTCGGACCGAATGCCTTTTCGTCAAGGGCAAGCGCTTGTTGGAACAGCGGTTTTGCTTCATCGTATTTGCCTAAAATGCAGTAGTTTTCACCGAGATTACTGAGATGCTCGCTTACCTTTGAATGCCCTGATACTGGATTCTCCCAGCTCTTGACCGGCTGCCGATTGAGAGTCTCCCATTTAGAATCAGATTGCACGGCCGGTTTGGCCTCTTTCTCGTCATGCTTCTGCCAGTCCGAGCCGGGCGGCGCAGCAAAAACAGATGGATCGACTGCTGTCAGGGCTATTGAAACTAAGAGCAAAGCCGCTCGACCAGCCATGAATTTATCTCCTCGCTGAAGCTCGCTGTCTCGATAATGCTGCCCTACATTCGGAGATAACCATTTGCGGATCCAATTTCGCCAGACATCGAGCGAGCGGGCAATTGTCATGCACAGCACATCGACGCTCCGCAGACGCTTGATCAAAAACAGCCACATGCTCTGCTCCCCACGGACGCCAACGGTTAAAATCGGTTGGACCGAACAAGGCGACTGTCGGAGTGTCTACCGCAGCGGCCATATGAGCCGGACCGGAATCCACACAGACAGCCAGATCCATTCTCTGATAAAGCGCCAGACTCTGCCTGAGTGTAAGCTGGCCGGCCAGGTTTACTCCCTTCACGCCCGACATGGTCTGTAACTCTTCATACAGCTCCTTGTCCCGTTCGGCGCCGGTAAAAAATGGCACCAAAGCAAATTCGTCGGCCAGACGCTGAATGACGACTGCCCAATGCTCGAGCGGATACATTTTATCGGGATGAGCAGCCGCCGCATGAATCAAGACATGCTTACCATTTTTGGCAAGCTCGGGAACCATTTTGGAGATCTGGTCTTTTTCGACCGGGCTCACCCAGGCTTCCAGATAGTTGTCCAACACCGGAATCCCGATCGCCCTAAGCACATCCAACGTGGACTCCACTTCATGTTTGTCCTTATTCCAGGACACCGGATGAGTAAGAAAGAAGCGTCGTCCTTCAGTATCATAGCCGGCTTTCCAGCGCGCACCAGTGAGCCAGGACAACAGTCCGGAGGACCAGGATCGCTTCAAGACAAGCACCAGATCATACTTGCGCTGCCGGAGGTCGACGGCATAAGCCATGAAATTGCGAGGGCGGCCCTTGCCGCGATCATATTTGTGAAACCTGGTGGTATCGAAACTGATCAGTTCGTCGACGTAAGGGCAGCCTTCTAAAACTGCACCACTTTCCGGCCCGACCAATACATCGATTGTGGCGGCGGGATAGGCCCGACGCAGATTCCGTAAAAACGGAACGGTAAGAATTGTGTCTCCGATAAAGCGATAGCGCATCACTAGAATGCGCTTGGCCAGCACAAGCTCTGCATCTGGGATCAATTCCTTGGACGTCACCGAGCGCCAGCCCCCTCTGGATGGTCGGCCAGGCTGCTCTCTTCGTTGCCGATCTTCTCAACGAAAGGTGGTGCGCTCAAAACCGGCACCGGTCCAAGCCATTGCGTCCTCAGCTCGATAAAATGTAGCGGCAAGTTGCGACACAGCTCAGGGTCGAGTCGAGCAGCATCCTTTTCGGTAGTCAGAATCAAATCGGCGCCGCTACGTGCCAACTCCCGGCCTAAGGAATTCATGTCTGCCGCGCTCCACCAGTGGTGATCCGGGAAAGCCCGCAACTTCAGGACGTCAGCACCAAGCTCGGTGACCAGATCGACAAACGGTCTCGGTCTGGCGATGCCACAAAGGGCTATTACTTTAACGCCCTTGAGCGTAGACAGCGAGTCTGTCGCATCAGCTGCACCGAATTGTCTGAGTCGATGCGGAACAAAGCGGCAACTAGTGATATTGGCTCGTTGCGCTCGCTCGCGAATGATCTCTTCGAAGTAAGATAGCCTGGCAGATTTCGGATGCGGCGGAACTTTGGTTACCACTACCCAACTGGCTCGAGTCAGAGCCGAAATCGGCTCGCGTAGCCGACCGGCTGGCAGCAATGAATCACCGACTGGATCGTCATTGTAATCAAGCAACACGATATCGTGGTCTCGCTCAATCGCCAGATGCTGAAAGCCATCGTCCAGAACTATTACATCGGCATCGTATACGTTAACCGCCACGTCCGCAGCGACCGAGCGCTTGGAGCTTACAATCACCTTGGCCTTGGGCACAGCCAGTGCCATCATATATGGTTCATCACCGGCATCGGCGCAGCTGACGAGACTGCCGTTGCCGTCACTGACAACTAACAGCTCCTCTCGTGACTTTCTGCGGTATCCGCGCGAGACGATCGCCACATTCAACCCGCTGTCCGTAAGACGTCTGGCCAGATCGATCGTAACCGGCGTCTTACCTGTGCCGCCGCAGGTCAAATTCCCAACGCTTATGACCGGCACCGACACCCGGTGGCGCTCGAGCAGTCCGCCGCCGTAGCCACGCAGTCTCAGGTAGGAGCCGAGCCCGTAAACCGCCGATGCCGGTTGCAGAAGTGTGGAGATGATTCGCTCTTTAGGACTTTCAGGATTGCCCCAGGTCATTTGCTCAGTACCCCTTGTTGCTGTCCCGAACCGGGATGTGGATCATTATATGTCTCTTGAAGAACTGCCTCGACAACGCTCAAAGTCTTGGCGACCGCACCTTGACTGACCTGAAGCCAGGTTCTACCAGCCTCGCCATGCCGGCGGCGCAGAGAGTCAGACTGAAGGAGCGCCAATATACTTGCTGCCAGCTCAGAGGCATTATTCACAACTGTAAGCGCCCCGGCCCCCTTCAGCCCATTGGCGGAGTCTCGGGTCTTGTCTAGGTTGGCGCCGCAAACAACCGGCACTGCGTAAGCATAAGGCTCGACGATATTGTGCCCGCCGACCGGTACTAGCGTTCCTCCTACGAAGGCAACGCTGGCCAGCGAGTAGTAATTAAAGAGCTGTCCAATCGTGTCGAGCAGATAGACGTCGTCGTCTGCTTCAAAGGATTCTTTACGTGAGTATCGCCGCACACGAAATCCGCTGGATTCGATCAGGGAGGCAACATGATTCCAACGTTCCGGGTGGCGCGGCGCAAGGATAAGCCGAGCATTCCGGTGTTCTTGCTTGAGCATTGACAGAACCTGAAGCATGGCCTGTTCTTCACCTTCATGTGTGGAGCCCGCAATCAGAACCTGTTGCTCTGAATTGAGCTTGAGCGCCTCTCTTAACGAAGCAGTTACTTCCGGGGCGGCAGGCGCCAGTCCATCGAGCTTGAGATTACCTGAAACAGTAAGCGGCAATTGCTCGCCAGCGATCAGGCGATAACGATCGGCATCGGCTTCCGATTGCGCAACAATTGCCCTGAACTGCCTTACAACCGGACCGAAAAAGGCTCGCCAGCGATGGTATCCGGCCGCCGAGCGGGGAGAGATCCGTCCGTTTACGACAACTACTGGAATTGACCGCCGAAAGCATTCAAAAGTAAATCCTGGCCATATCTCGGTTTCAACAATCGCAACCAGGTTAGGTTTCAACTCGTTCAGCCATTGATTGATGGACCAGGGCAGATCGAGCGGGAAATAAATTACCGTCGCCTTATCTCCGGCTTTAGCCTTAGCCAGGTTTTGTCCGGTTTGAGTAGCCGTCGAGATGATAATCGAGTAATCAGGATGCTGGTTGGAGAAGCTCTGAATCAAAGGCCAGACTGCGTTGAACTCGCCCACTGAAACCGAGTGGAACCAGACTGTCCGTTTGGCCTTACCAGATCGACGTTTAACACTTTCCGGAATAAACCCGAGCTTCTGCCAGATGCCGGCTCTGCGCTTGCCGGCCAGGAGCAAGACCGGACCGGTCAAACCGAGCAACATGAAAACGAGGCAGTAATAGATGAGCACTGGATGAGACCTTCAGCGAAGTCTCTATTTTAACCAGCCGAAGTAGACTCCGTCGCCCGAACAATGGCTTCAAGCTCGCCGGTCAGCTAAAACTATCGCAATCTAACTGAGTAAAACCTAACACCCAACCTTGATCCGCATAGAGCGGCCGCCGGTGATTTCCAACTAGGACCAAAGACAGAGGCGGGAAAACTGTCGGATAAAATCGGAGAGACTGAGCGAAATCCTGGACCCGTCAGTGCTTTTCTGCAAGATGATCAGGCCGTTGCGGGGTCCGCATGCCGTAAAATCGACGAGACTATAGAAGAGATTGGCTGAATCTCGAGTGCAGTTGCCGCGCTTGAGGTAACAAGTCACGAGCCTGCCTGAATCTGTGAAATTACGTAATGCTCGACAGATCTGAGTATTGGTAAAGCAGGCAAGCTCGAGGTTACGGGAATTTTGCCCGGTAAGCAGCCCAATCGGATCCTGGTCCGGAACCAGGACACCGGAAGGAGAGAGGCGTTGCTCATTAGCTGAAACCCGACCGGCCAGCTTTTGGTAAGACTGAAAGGCCTTGAAAAGCAGTCGATTCGAGCGTCCGCAATCATCGGCTGCGGAATTTTCGCTTGTCTCTTCGTAAGCAGAGTCATCCACTAGGACCTTCACACCAAAAGCACCAGGGAAAGAGACCAAGCTCGTTCCATTAGAGTTGCGCCGGACAATCCGGTCGACAATATCCGGCTGACGCAGGCTAACCGCTTTCAAGGAGGCCTCGAAGCGCTCTTGTTCATCGCAAGATAGGAGGCTGGCTGTTTGGCTGGTTGATGATTGCATAACAGCAAGATAGGCCGCTGACATTACCAATCTCTGAATCCGTTTCACGGAATTGTAAACTACCACCAATTCACTAGCTGCTGCGCGCTCTACACTTCTCTGGACAGACGTCCAAGCTAATTCCAGCTGCTCCAGCGAACAGTGTCTACCCCGGCGATTGCCACCACCGGTGGTTAATCGCTCTGCTCTTACAGTAAGTCAAACGCATCGACATCAACCGCCATCTGCAGCCCCGGCCCTAGGCGTTTGGTCCGAAAGAACGAAGCGACGAGCATACGACCTTCTTGACCGGCGAGATTCTTCACCAGCAGATGAAATCTGAAGTTGCCTCGCAAGCGCTCAATCAAGCAGGGAGCCGGTCCAAGGATTTTGACCAGTTCCGCCGGAATTTGCTCTTCCAAGAAATGAGTCAATCCTTCGGCGACCTGCTCGCAGGCTGCTTCGGCAAGTTGCGGTTCGGGACCGGCCACCACGACTCTGATAATTTGACTGAATGGCGGGTACTGAAGTTCCTTGCGCACCTTCAGCTCGTCGGCAGCGAAGGTCTCGTAGTCATGATTTCTAGCCAGACGCAAGGCCGGTAGCTCTGTATTGTAAGTCTGCAAAACCACCCGGCCGGGCCGGTCGCCGCGACCGGCCCGGCCCGAAACCTGCGTAAGGAGCTGAAACCCCCTTTCCATGGAGCGGTAGTCAGGCAAGTTAAATGCGGCATCGGCGGCTAACACTCCGACGAGCGTAACTCCGGGGATATCCAGACCCTTGGCCACCATTTGAGTGCCAATCAAGATATCGGCCCGGCCGGACGAGAATGTTTCGAATACCGTCTCATAGGCACCACGCTTTGCAGCGACGTCCGCGTCGAGCCGGAGGATACGAGCTCCTGGAAACTGCTCGGACAGCTCCTGCTCCACCCGCTGCGTTCCCAGTCCATATTGCTTGAGAAAGGGGCTATCGCAGCTGGGGCAGGTGGAAGAGGCCGGACAAACGAAGCCGCAATGATGACAGGACATGTGTCCATCATCGAACACTCTGGACCCGCCTACCGCTTGATGAAGCACTAGCGATACGCTGCAGTGATTACATTTCACTACATATCCGCAGGCTCTACAAAAAACGTGACTGGCATAGCCACGCCGGTTGATTAATAAGATGGCCTGCTCGCCCCGTCCCAGACATTCACCTAAAGCGTGCTCCAGTTGCCCGGAGAAAATGCTGCGATTGCCGTTGGCGAACTCTTGCCGCATATCAACCACAGAAACCGCCGGCATCGCTTGCTTGAAAACCCGCTCGGGCAGCGATACGAGATTACCGCTCTCTTTTGCTTGATGGTATGTCGCTACATCGGGAGTAGCGCTGCCCAATAGAACCATTGCTCCCAGCCGTTTAGCCTTTTCCAGAGCGAGTGCGCGCGCATGATAGCGCGGAGCAGGACTGCTCTGCTTGTAACTGCCATCATGCTCTTCGTCGAGAATGATCACACCTAAATCCGGCAGGCTGACCAAAACGGCCGAACGTGCGCCAAGCAACACTTTCACGTCGCCGGCTTTTAATCTTCGCCAAGTATCATACCTTTCACCAGCAGACAGCGCACTGTGCCAGACTGCCACTTGTCCTTCAAACCGTGACTTGAGACGCTGCGCAAGTTGCGGAGTCAAACTGATTTCGGGCACCAGCAGTAATGCTGTTCTGCCAGCGTCCAGCGCTCGTTGAATTATTCTCAAATAAATCTCTGTCTTTCCGGAGCCGGTTACTCCATGCAAAAGAAATGGCTGGGTCGGCTCCTCTGATACCGCTGATTTCAAGACCGCATCCAATTCGGCGGATAATCGATCAACCACGACCTTTTGGTCTCCTGTCAGCTCTGGGAGCTGCTTGGAGTTAGACCCGCTCGAAGACACCCTGGAAAGCGGATCTCTGATCACTTCTTCAGACCTGATCGAGAGTATTCCCTTGGAGCACATTTTCTTGATTGTTTCGCGTGTGGTACCGGCGGCTTCGGTCAAGCGAGCAAGAGGCATCTGTCCACCAGCTCGGCGCAAGACTGTAATCACTTCTTCGTGCCTCGACGAGCTTCCCGGCTCGCCGGTCCAGACAACAGTCGTCACCAGCTTTGGTGCGACTTGAGAAGATGATTCGGCCTTGATGTTTAAAATGCCGCCGTGCCGAAGCAAGGCGAGCGAGCGATAGAATTGCGCGCCAGTCAAAGTGCTGCGCTGTCGCAAAGTTCTCAATGACAGAGAGTGCGACTTGCACTCCAGCAATGTCTCCACTATCTTGCAGGCTGAGCGATCTGCTTGAGCTACCTCGACCAAGCGTTTTTCGACCGGCATCGACTGCCGCTCCGCTGGCGAAACCAGACTGACCACGCGCTTCAAGCGTGGACCGAAATCAGCCGGAACTGCTGCTGAAATCACCGAAGACAGACTGGAACAGTAATAGTCAGCTACCCAATAGAGAAATTCTATGTAATCGCGATCGAACAGCGGGTCGTAATCAAGTACATCTACAACATCTTTTAACTTAAAATCACTGGACACAGTGTCTTTGAGCGCCACCACATAGCCACCAACAAGCTCTTGATGCCCGAATGGAACCAGCACCTGGGCACCGATGAAGGTTTCACGCTGGAGATAATCAGGAACCCGATAAGTAAAGAGCTTGTCACCGAGTTCGCGCGCTGGGATATCGACTACGACCTCGGCATAAACAGCCGCGTTTTCAGACAACAAACCACTCCGCTGGCCGACGGTGAGTAACAACCGATCACGATATAGGGATGTAACCATGAGAACAACCCCCTTTTGTTAAAGTGGATCGATGTGCCTCTTATCACCGTCGCAGGGACGATAATCAGCCTATGCGGAACGACCAAGCGGTGAGCTGCGTCGCTGCAGGTTTACCAGGAGACGCAGTTCAAGCATCACACTAGTAATAACGAAAGAATCGGTACGAAAGTTCAATTCGAACTAAGACCGATAAACTCGGACGAGCCAAAGCAGAGCTTGCAGCACCCTAACCAGAAGCCTGTTTCGCCGCTAGGCACCGACGATATACTTTTGCCAGTGATACTCGCCGGAGGTCGAGTGTTTGGAGATCTCGAAATAAACATGACTGTGCGGACGCCGCGGATTAGTCATCAGCGGCATACTGGCCTGCCTCGGCGTCCGGTCGCCCTTCTTGACGTTACACTTCAAGCAAGCGGCAACCACGTTCTCCCAACTGTCTTCGCCGCCTTTCGAGCGCGGAACGATGTGATCGATCGTCAGATCGTGCCTGCGGTCTCCGCAATATTGGCAAGTATAGCTATCGCGATGCAGAACATTGCGCCGAGAGAGAGTGATCTCTTTGTATGGAATCTTCACATAAGACCTGAGTCTAATTACGGTTGGAAGCGGAAAGTCCGCGTACAACAGCTTCCCATTGTGCTCGATCTGTTCTGCCTTTCCTTTAAGTACAAGTACGATCGCACGACGCCAGCTACAGATATTCAATGGTTCATAAGACGCATTTAGAACGAGTACTTTAGGCAAGACTTGTCCCCTCGTATTTGCGATTGATTCGCCGGCCCGCGCGTTGAGCACGTCGGCATCAGCTATGTTGTCTGCTGTCCTAACCTCCGCTTGCTTAACACCGCACCCGAGTGCCTTTAGGAAATCTTTACCTTGCAATATTATAACGATTGAAGAGTCGATCTGTCCAGAAATCACGCTCCTGTTCTGGGTTGTGATAAAATGAGTGCCTTGTCCATTCGGGCAAGAGGGTTCAATTACCCGTCAAACACCTGTCAGCACTGCTTCTAGCCCTGCGGCGTGGCATGCGACATAGGTTGGTCCCTACATTTGGAAGTAAACGAGAAGTGCTAAATCAGACCGTTATTCAGAGGAGTACAGCGAACTTGCCAGTAGCATCAATGAGACAACTGTTGGAGGCAGGAGTCCACTTCGGTCATCAGACTCGCCGTTGGAACCCGAAGATGCGTCCATATATATACGGTGAAAAGAACGGCATCTATATCATCGACCTTGAGCAAACCAGCCGTTCGCTTGACAAAGCTTGCGATTACATCAGGCAAGCTGCCTCAGAAAGAAAAAATATTGTTTTCGTAGGGACCAAGAAGCAAGCAGCTGAGACTGTCGAAGAAGAAGCCAAGAGAGTTGGCGCTTTCTTCGTCAATCGTCGTTGGCTCGGCGGAATGTTAACTAACTTTGAGACAATTCGCTTGCGAATAAATCGACTCAAAGAGCTCGAAGAGATGCGCGATACCGGCGAATTCTATCGTCGACCAAAGAAAGAAGTGGCCGTGCTCACCCGCGAGTTGACCAAGCTAGACAAGTCGCTCGGCGGTATCAAGAACATGCGAGGCAAGCCTGACATTCTTTTCATCATCGATCAAAAGCGTGAGATCAACGCTGTCAACGAAGCGAAGAAGGCCGGTATTTCGACAGTCGGAATCATCGACACCAACTGCGATCCAGACGGCATCGATTACGTAATTCCCGGCAACGATGATGCGATTCGAGCGATCAAGCTCATAACAAGCAAGATTGCTGATTCCATTCTCGAAGGCAAGCAAGGTCAATCTTATGTAGCCGTTGAGGAAGCGCCAAAGTCGATTGAAGAACCGGTACCGGTTGCGAGCCTGGTTGGCGCTGTCAGCCCAGAAGTGGAGAGCGAAGAACCAGCAGCCGAAACTTCTGAAGAGGAATAACGGTCCGGTTGTCAGAAGAACGAATCTGGCATGACTGCAACCGGATCTTCAAGCAGGGACGGACTGTTAGTCTTCGGCGGGTAAAACAAGACGCGCCTTTTCGGCGAGCGCCCGCCTCACAAAAGAAGAATTCAAAATCTGAATTCAGTAATCGCGAGTTCCTACAGGAGAAATAGGAGAAATGCAAATGGTTGAGATTTCCGCATCCATGGTCAAGGAGCTGAGAGATCGCACTGGCGCCGCCATGATGGATTGCAAGAAAGCTCTTGTAGAAGCAAGTGGTGATGCTGAAAAGGCAGTCGAGCTGCTTCGACAGAAGGGTATTGCCGTTGCTGGCAAGAAGGCTTCCAGAGCCGCCAGCGAAGGGTTGGTGGTCGGAGAAGTAACAGCTGACGGCAAGGGCGTATTGCTCGAAGTTAACTGCGAAACGGACTTCGTCGCCCGCAATCCGGAATTCATTGAACTCACCGAGCAGCTCCGCAGGGAATTGCTTAAGAGCAACCCGGCAGCAGTCGAAGATCTGCTCAAGTTAAAAGTTGGTTCAGGAACGGTTCAAGATCTGATTACCGAAAAGGTCGCCAAAATAGGTGAAAACATCTTGGTTCGCCGTTTCGCCAAGTTCGAGTTGGGCGCAAGCAAAGGTTCAATCGGACTTTACATCCACGCTCTTGGTGGCAAGATGGGTGCCTTGCTGGAGCTTCAAAGCACAAAAGATGTGCCGGCTGAAGAGGTGAGCGCACTCTCGAAAGAGATCGCTATGCACATCGTTTCAGCCAAACCAAGCTTTGTCTCTCGTGAAGAGATTCCAGCCGAAGTGATTGAAAACGAACGACGGATTGAAGCTGGGAAAGCCGACCTGGCTGACAAAAAGCCTGAACTCAGAGACAAAATCGTGCAAGGTCGCGTAGACAAACTTCTGGCTGAGCGCTGCCTATTGGAGCAGCCATTCGTGAAGGATCCCAGCCAAACCATCGCCCAGTATCTCAAGGGTAAGGGACAAGGTTGGGGAGCAGACCTCAAGCCGATTCGATTCAGCCTGTTCATACTGGGCGAAAGTCAAGCGAGCGAAGAAGACGAATCGAACGGCAACGCCTAAGCCACTTGCATTTGCCCTGTGAAAGTCTGAAGAGACCCGGCTCAATTTGAGAGCCGGGTCTCTTCTTTGACAAACTCAGCAGCGACCGTCGGAATTTCTTGCTCAAATTCTCCGGTCTGACAAGAATTTCATGCCCTTTCTAGCGGCTGAAAAACTGGTCAAATACCGGCAGGTTGGCTTGCCGAACCTTATCCTCAGCGAATCCGGCGCTGTCCCTTAGAGACAGTACCAATAGCCAATGCGCTAATTTTGCTATGATCCATCCGGCTGTGGTCGAGGCAGCATCAGAGCCTGAGCAAGTTCCTGCGACGGTCGGATAATAATGGCTAAACCAAAATTCAAACGGATCCTTCTTAAGCTAAGCGGCGAAGCGCTGGTCGGTGCTCAACACTTCGGAATCGACTTCGAAGTAATGGATCGCATAGCCGAAGAGATACGCGGCGCATATGATCATGGCGCCCAGATCGCTATCGTTGTAGGCGGCGGAAATATTTTTAGAGGCGTGCAGGGCAGCGCCAAAGGCATGGATAAGGCAGCGGCGGACTACGTAGGCATGCTCGCCACGATTATCAACTGCCTGCTCCTGCAGGAGGTATTGAACGCCAAGGGAATCAGCACCCGCGTTCAAACGGCAATCGCGATGCCAGAGGTGGCAGAGCCGTTCATTAGACTGCGAGCGATCAGGCACTTAGATAAGGGTCGAGTCGTCATATTCGGAGGCGGCACAGGCAACCCACACGTAACAACCGACACGGCAGCAGCATTGAGAGCAGCTGAGATTAAGGCGGACGTCATTTTGATGGCCAAGAACAATATCGATGGAATATACAGCGACGACCCTCGGACGAATCCGGACGCAAAGAAGATTCAAACCATCAGTTTCGATGATCTGATCAGGCAGGGTCTGAAAGTGATGGACCCTGCCGCCGTCTCACTTTGTCAGCAAAACCATATTCCGATTATTGTTTTTGACTTTGCACTATCGGGAAGCATTGAAAAAATTGTTCTGGGCGAAACTATGGGAACGCTTGTTGGCTCGGGTGCCGGAGGAAAGAAATGAGTACCACGACTGAAGTCTTGGCGTCGGCTGAAAACAGCATGAAAAAGGCGATCGCCGATCTAGACAAAGAGCTCCAGACCGTTCGGACTGGCAGAGCAAATCCAGCGCTGCTCGACCGAATAGAGGTCGAGTATTACGGGACGCCGACACCGCTTAAGAGCCTTGCGAACATCTCAACACCTGATGGTCGTTCGCTTTTAATTCAACCCTACGATAAGGGTAGTCTCAAGGACATCGAGCAAGGTATTCACAAATCGGGGCTAGGTCTGACACCAAACAGCGATGGTACTGTCCTTCGCATCAGCATTCCGGTGCTTACTGAAGAGCGCCGTAAAGATCTCACCAAAGTGGTAAAGAAGTACGCAGAAGATCATCGCGTCGCCATTCGAAACATTCGGCGCCACGGCGCCGACGAACTGAAGAAGTTGAAGAGCGCGCAGATCTCCGAAGACGAGATCAAGCGACAAGAAGACGCATTGCAAAAGCTCACTGACAAATACGTCAGAGAGATAGACAAAATGTGTCAGGAGAAGGAAGCTGAGGTTATGGAGGTATAGCTCGGATGTGCGGAATCGTTGGATATCTAGGCTCCTCCCAAGCAGCGCCGGTATTGCTATCGTCACTTCGCTGTCTGGAGTATCGCGGCTATGACTCCGCTGGAGTTGCCATCATTGAAAATGGTGAGTTAGCTGTGCTGAAAGCTGCTGGCAAACTCTCCAATCTGGAATCGCTTCTCAACACTAAACAGCCCCAGGCTACCGTTGGAATTGGGCACACTCGCTGGGCGACTCACGGCGTCCCTAACGACCAAAATGCTCACCCACATACAGATTGCACAGGTACCCTGGCGATCGTCCACAACGGCATCATCGAGAACTATCAGTCCTTGCGACAAGAGCTTAGCGATAACGGGCATACTTTCGAGTCTGACACCGATACTGAAGTCGTCTCACATTTGATTGAAGATGAGTTTCGCGGATCCGGGGACATGCTTACCGCCATTCGCGGCGCTGTCCGCAGATTGGAAGGAGCTTATGCGCTGGGAGTGGTTAGTCAGATCTTTCCGGAAAAGATTTATGCGGTGAATCACCATTATTCACTCGCAGTCGGTCTGGGAGAAAACGAAAGCTACCTGGCTTCCGACAGCGTCGCTGTAAGGCAATACACCAATAAGATACTGCGACTAGAACAAAGCGAGATCGCCGAAATTAGCACCGAAGGGGTTAAGCTCTACGCCTTCGATGGCACGACTGTCAATCGCAGCCCGGTAGAAGTTGACAGCAATCCTTACGTAATCGACAAGGAGGGTCACAAACACTTCCTTCATAAAGAGATTCACGAACAGCCGTTGATCATGCGCCAGACGCTCGGCAAGTATTTGCACCACCCAGAAAAGCCGGTTGATTTCTCGGCTGCCAACGGCAGCGGGCATCATTGTGGCGATTCGTCATACGGCGTACATCTTTCCAAGGAAGACCTGAAGAAAGTCCGGCGGATTTTCATTGTAGCTTGCGGCACCGCCTATCACGCCGGCTTGGTCGGCAAGTATGTGCTGGAAGAGTTGTGCGGAATTCCGGTAGAAGTCGAGATCGCATCCGAGATGCGCGGCAGAAATCTGCTCGTAAATGGCGAGACTCTGACTGTCGCCGTCAGTCAATCCGGGGAGACGGCAGACACGCTTGCCGCTATCACCGAGGCCAAGAGCAAAGGCTCGATGACTCTTGGCATCACCAATAGACCGGACTCGCACCTGGCGCAGATTACGCCCAATTTGATCGTCACCGAATGCGGTATCGAGGTTTCGGTCGCTGCCACCAAGACCTTTGTCGCCCAGTGTGCATGCTTCTATCTGCTTGCCCTGCACATCGCCGAAGAGCTTGGCACCATCCCAGCGGCGCGTATTCTCGAAATCAAAGCCCAGTTACTGGCAATTCCGGCCTTGCAAGAGCAGATACTTGCCCGCGAAGATGTAGTCCGATTGAAGTCGCTTCGGCATGCTGAAGCTCACGACGTCGTCTTCATCGGTCGGGGCATGAATTATCCGATCGCTCTGGAAGGCGCGCTCAAACTTAAGGAGCTCTCCTACATCCATGCCTCCGGTTACGCGGCCGGCGAGCTCAAGCACGGGCCAATTGCGGTACTGGATCGCAATGTACCGGTGATAACGGTGCTCGTGCCTGGTGCGGTTTACGAAAAGACACTCTCGAATGCCCAGGAAGCCCGAGCCCGTAATGCCCAGATGATTGCCGTAGCAATTGACGGGGATGAGCAGGCGACAAAGATTTTCGACACCATCTTGCGCATTCCACCGGTTGACGAATTTCTCAGCCCGCTCTTAACGGTAATCCCGCTTCAACTGCTGTCCTACTTCATCGCAGATTACCTCGGCAAAGATGTCGATCAACCGCGAAATCTGGCCAAATCGGTGACAGTCGAGTAAGAGGCTGGTTCGGTCCGAACTTAAGTGGGTTTAAGCTCCCTTCTTAACATGACCCGAACGCTCCTCATCGCTCCCTGCCTATGTAGTAAAGAATGCCCGGTCCTTTCGGTACCGGGCATTCTTTACTACATCTGTTTCGGTCCGCTTGTTCCTTCAGTCAGAGTCGGCGGATCTTCTTCAACCAGCTTAGGAGTAATGAGCAGCATGAGCTCAGTCCGGTTGCGCCCTTTCAAACTGTTGCGGAAGAGCGCGCCCATCACTGGCATTTCAGCTAAGTATGGAACTTTGGAGAGCTGAGCCGATTCATTCTCGCGGAACAGTCCCCCGAGCACAAGAGTTTGACCATCTTTGACACGAACCTCCTGGTTCATGACGTCTCGAATGCTCAAGAGCGTAACGGTAGTTTGCGAGGGCGGCTGACCGAATGTCGTGGGCGGACCGAGCGGTGCGGAGACCTGTGGTCTCAGTCGCATCGTGATGAATCCGTCTTGGGTGACCTTGGGCAGCACATCGAGAAATACTCCCGCTTTTGTAAGTTCGACGTTGGTGGTAACCGAGGTGATGGTGGCGACGGAGGTAACTTTGTGCAGCACTTCATCAGCGATGATGATCATCGCCTCCGTGTTGTCTCCGACCAATATGCTTGGATTGGCCACAATCTTTGCCTTGTTGGTTTGCAGCAACAGGTTTAAATTAATACCGAGTCCGGTCGGCAAGGTAGCTATGTTGGCTCTTCCGCCGGCGGCCTTACTGAGTGTCAGGAAGTTGAATCCGGATTGAGCAGCAGCCAACGGCGTAACTCCGGCCACCGGAGTGGAAAGCACCGGAAACAGCGCTCCCAACAACCCGGTGAAACCGGTGTTGTTAGACGGTGTCGGCACGGTCGAGCCGCCCAAGATCGGCTGAGTTTGCAAGTTGCCGGGATTGAGTGAATAACTCTGCTGCCTTGAGAATGCTTGAGCTACAGCAGTAGCCAGAGCGCTGTTGAAGGTGTTGTTGAAAGTATCGGTGACGGTGTTTGTATTGCTGAGCGCCAGCGCCGGCGGCGGGCTCGTAAACGTGGTTGTATTGGTGGCGGTCCCCTGACTGCCGTTGGAATTCGCAGCATTGGTCGTGAAGCTGCTGGTATTCGAGTTCGGTCCATTCTGGGCCACATCGGTGACAAGCGGACCCGGTCTAGCCAAGCTTCCCAAGCCTGGCAAAGATTGAATCAGCGGCTGCAATCCCGGACCAAGCACCGTGCCGGACAGTCCCTGTCCCTGCAAGTTCATCTGGGCTCCGAGCTGCCTTAAACCCTGATTGGTTATTTCGATCAGAGAGGCCTGAATGTGAATCTGTTTTGGACGACGATCCAGGAAATGAATCGCTTCTTCGGCCACAGTTAGATCGTCGGGAGTACCGACAATAATCACCTGCCGGTTCTTCACGTCCGGAATTACGATTGCACCACCGCCATTTTGCTCGACCGTATAATCAGTCGGGGTTTCCTGGAACTGCCTGATCTGCTGAGAACCAGGGTCGGTAGAGGCATTGTTGAAGCCCACCCCTTCCTGCGTCTGCGCTCTACTGATACCGCGCAATTGCCTGTTTTGATCCGGGCGAGTGGTCTGGTTGTTCTCGTCGGTAAACTCACCTTCTTCGACGGATGCCCCGCTGTTATTCTTTCTGTCGGCCGAACGCAGCTCCTTCTTGGCACCACCCTCACCAAGCGATTGCAAATCAGACTCGATTCTCGTTTCACCTTCATTCCCGGTCGAGTTCCGGTCTGTATTGCCGTTCTTACGTCTCAAAGCAGTCGTGAAATCCGGAACCATGCCCTTGTTGAATACCGAAGCGTGAAGAATTACAGCGACATCAAAGGCATGCGCATAACTCAATTTGAAGGCTCTGGCCATCGGACGGTTCAGTCCAAGCTGAGTCATCGCCTGCATGGTACCGACTATCACTGTATTGTTGTCGAGTACGCGGCTCTGCAAACCAGCGGCGGCCAGCACGCTGTCCATCGCCTCGTTTAACGTGACGTCCTTCAGATCGCCCGAGATCTTGCCTCTTACAGATTGATCAATCAAAATATTAAGTCCGCCGCGACGAGCCAACTCGCCGATCACCTCTTTTACCGGCGTATCGCGAAAGCTCAGGTTGCGAATCAACTCCTCACGGGCAAAGAGCTTGAACGGCCGGCGAATTTTCACCTGCCCGCTAGTGGTTGGCAACTGGGTATCTCGCTTGTCCACCAGCTTGCCTGTGATTGGTTGCCCGGTGCTGCCGGGAAGCTGAGCTAGCGGCTGAGGCTCAGTCACCTCGGCTGGTGTCACGCTCCTGAGAGACTGATTCGGCTCCTCGGCAACCTTGGCTGCAGCGGAATCAGAGGCTAGTGATTCCTCGGCTGGTCTGGCAACCGGCGGATTTGAAGCAGCGGGCTCAGCCGCTGCTTGCGGTGGTACTGGATTCGCATTGGCTGCAGCAGCCGCTACCGGCGGTGGCGCTTGGACAGGACTGGCCGGGGCAGACACAGCCTGTGGTGCCGGCAAATTCAAAGCAGCCGGCGCAGCTACGACTCGGGGCTCCGCTGGACTAGAAGCGGACGGAGCAGCTGCTAGTTTGGGCGCCGGCGAACTGGGAGCGGCCGCCATCTCCGCTGCTTTGGGAAGCGATGCGCTAACGGCAGGCGTCTCCTCGGTAATTCGCAAGATCGGCGAGCTGGCAGCAGCCGATCTGGCGGCGGTCGTCGCCGCAGCAGAATTGGGTGAAGCTGGTTCGGCGGCAGACTTGCTGGGGCCGGAACTGAAGGTGTTGGTCGCCGAATCAATATGAATTGAGCCGGTACCCTCGGCCGATTCACTGGATTCCGGAGAGAATCTCAAAGCCACCGGCGCCAAGGATGGTGCCGGCGGTGCAACTTGTTGAGCCAGGAAAGGCACGGACTTAACAGTCTTGACAGCAGGCGACGGCACGCCACCGCCTGCGGCATCAACTCGGGGCGACACCGCCGATGAAACTACTGACTGAGCTGGCGTAGCTGCTGGTGCAATTGTCTTGATGGAGACATCTCCACCAATCACTCCAGGCATTGCGGCTTCCTGCGCCAACACCGGATTTACGGTAACCAAAAAGGCGGACAAAAGTCCAACCGCTCTGATTCTTCTTGCCAGCTCGCCTCTTGTCAGGCGGGTCATTCCTTGTCCTGTCTAGTCTCTTGAGCGAACCTACACGTTGGGTTTAGCTCGCATGAAAAACTGCCTAAGCTGGACGCAACACGACAATATTACACTCATTCCGATAAATTGCAATGAGTTAATCTACAGCCATAATGGTATCAGATACACATCATTCGCATATTTATCATGGCAAAACGATCCCCGATCACCAATATCGATCATGACAAGTTTTCGCCCGAAACAAGTCGATCACATCCTTGCAAACAGCGATTTTTTATGATTACCGAACAACCGATCTAGAAACCTACCAACCCCTGTCAATTCAATTAACGCTTGGTCGTCGTGAGTCGGTGAATCGCCACTTCGAGATTGTTGCGCGCTTCGGTCAGGTGTGGATTTAAGCGAAGGGCGAGCCGATATTCGCCGATCGCGGACATAATGTCTCCGCCACCATAGAGGGCAAAACCGAGATCGTTGCGAGCCCTCGCATTCAGCGGATCAAGCACCACCGCCTGCTTGAACTCGTCGATGGCACCGGTGGTGTTGCCGGAGCTAAAGAGGCAACGACCTAAAGCAAGATGGCTGTCCGGAAAGCTAGGATTGAGAAGACTAGCTTGCCTGGCTGTTCTCAAAGCAGCCTGGACATCGCCTGATTGCAACAGGGCATTGGTAAGAGCTACCTGCGCTCGCGAAGAACTCTGTTCAATTGATACAGCTTGCCTGGCCGCCTTCAAGGCACCGGCAGTATCACCGGCAACCAACAGTGCTTCCGACAGCCCGGAAAATGCTGATGCCGACTGCTTAAGAGAGATCGCCCGACGATACTCGTTGACTGCTTCAGAATAATTGAGCCCTCGGCTGAGCGATTCGGCAAATAAAAGATGAGTATCTGAGAATTCGGGGGACAACTCGACCGATCTTCTAAATTGAGTCAGCGCTTCGGAATGATCCCCGATCAGATCGAGCACCTTTGCAAGTTGCGCTCTGGCGATTGCATCGCTCGGGTTGAGATCAATTGCGGTGTTCAGCTCTGTGGAAGCGCCCTCATAATCACCAGCCAATGCGAGGTATGTACCGAGCTTTAGCCTGAGATCGAAATCCTTGGGGTTGTCAGTCACCTGGCGGCGCAACTTCACAATTGTCTCGCCTATTACTCTTAAATCGTTTTGACTCTTCTCCAGGGTGAGCAAAGCTGTTTCAGCCGGCTGCTTGTCACCACCACTAGTGGCATTGCCAGAGTTGGTCGTCCATTCGACACTGCTGCCGCTGTTGGGCTTGTCGCCGCCGCCTGGAAATCCGCGGGTGGATGGCACCAGAGTCGCAGGCAAAGAATCACCGGCGGCAGAGGCGGGCATGACCGACCAGCGAGACAGAGCGATATCTTCCTTTGCTAAGCCAGGCGAAAGCTCAACCTTGGCCACCGGCGCGCGCTTGCTGCCCGCCGCTAACTTGCCGGTGACAGCAAAAGCTGGGCGCCCGGGCGCGCTCAAGGCAAGTCCGGACACGAGCAACACCGCAATTATTCGTTTACCAATCGGCACGTTTATCAAGTTAGAGGTAGAGCGCACCTCGGTATTTTAGTATAACTAACGAAGATCTTGGAGATCAGTACAAATTGGACGCACTGAGCGCATACATTCACATTCCATTTTGCACATACAAATGCGACTTTTGCGACTTTACTGCATTTGCTGGTCTGGATCATCTGTCTGAGGAATACGGACAGATAGTCTGCCAGGAGATTTCAGATCGATTGAAGGCACGATGCGATAAGCCGTTATTGAATTCAATCTTCTATGGGGGAGGCACGCCCGGGTTGGTCGCCCCTGCAATCATCGCGGAGATCGACCAGACGCTCCGGCAGCATGCGCTTGTGTCGCCCGAGGCAGAAGTGACGCTCGAGACGACCCCGCACTCTATCAGCCTGGAAAAGGCAAAAGCCTGGCTTGACATGGGAATAAATCGTATTTCAATCGGCATTCAATCGTTAAGCGATCTCGAGCTGAAAGCAGTCGGTCGCGATCACACCCGCGCGCAAGCTTTAAGCGGAATTGACCTGGCGGTTGAAGCAGGGTTTACCAATATAAGCACTGATTTAATGTACGGACTGCCGGAGCAGACACTTGAAAGCTGGCAACTTACTCTCAATGAGGTTCTTGAGCTGGGTTTGCCTCACCTTTCAGCCTACGGTCTGCAACTATCGACCAATTCGCCGCTGAGCGGGCGCTATCCGCGCGACTCACCAGCCTATCCCACCGAAGAGCAATTCGTGGAGTTCTATCATGTGCTCACCAAGCTGGCTGACGCTTTTGGTCTCGAGCAGTATGAAATCTCCAATTTCAGCCGATCGGGCTTCGAGTCGACCCACAACCTGTCTTACTGGAGCAATAATGACTATTTTGCTTTCGGGGTCGGAGCCCACCGCTACGTCGATGGGGCCAGAAGCGCCAATTGGCGATCGCTCAAACGGTACATGACGGACTGGCTGGGCGACGAATTGTATGAGCAGATTGATGCTTCGACCAGGATAAAAGAGGCGATCTTCCTGGCATTGAGGACCAGACGAGGTATTGATCTGAGCCGGTTCGAGCGCCAGTATGGAGTCGACCTTTTTCGACTCTTCAACAAGCAGATCAAGCGCCTGACCGAAGGCGGTCTATTGGAATCTGACGGCAAGCACCTTTGGCTCACCCAACCGGGTGTCCTGGTTAGCAATCTGGTCATGGCTGAGTTCATGTAACTCGCCGGTGCACTGACTGCACGACTTCGGCTGCCGGCAGCCGCAACCGCAGCCGGTGAGCTGAGTCTTCTGGGTCGAAGCGCTGTTTGCTTAAAATTTTCAAGCTGGGGTATGGTTATTAAGGAGAGTAAGTCCAGTTCAGCTTCGTTTCGGAAGTAAAACAAGAGCGGCAGCAGCACTTCTACGACATTGAAACTTTGCCCCGAATGCTTTTCTGAATTTCAGGATGATGTGGACGTTTGTCCGCAAGATTCGCTTACCCTTTCACCGATCGAGCCAGACCCCTTGCTCGGCACCACTCTACAGGAGCGTTATCAGATAGTCTCGGTCTTAGGACGAGGCGGAATGGGTGTAGTCTACAAGGCGCGCCACGAACAGATGGATCGCTATGTGGCAATTAAAATGCTGCACTCTCACATGGTTTCCGACGCGGACGCAATGAAGCGCTTTCACCGCGAGGCAAAAGCGGTGTCCCGGGTCAAGCACCCGCATTCAATCATGCTGTACGATTTTGGCGTGACAGTCGGCCGGCCCTTCATCGTGATGGATTACGTGGAAGGCACCAATCTCAAGCGAGTGATCAAGCAGAATGGCCCACAGCCGCTCGATCGCGTCGAGCACATTTTCCAGCAGGTCGTGGAGGCTTTATCCTGCGCTCACACGGAAGGGGTAATCCATCGAGATCTTAAGCCCGAAAACATAATGCTGACCGAACGCGCCAATGATTCTGATTTCGTGCAGGTGGTTGATTTCGGAATATCGAAATTGAAGAGCCGAGACGAGGAAGGAGCCAGTGAATATAACATCACGAGGATCGGCGATGTTTGCGGTAGTCCTCCCTACATGAGCCCGGAACAGTGTCTGTCAACAAAACCGATCGACTTTCGCAGCGACATTTACGCGCTGGGCATCGTCTTATACGAGGCGCTCTCTGGCCGGCTGCCATTCAAAGCCAAGACCGCGATTGAGATGATTGACTGCCACCTGTACGCTCCGCCCACTCCGCTCAAAGCGGCAAACCCAGACTTAGCGCTTTGCGATTCGCTCAATAATATGCTCATGAAGTCCTTGCAGAAGGAGCCGGAACGAAGGCAACAATCGATGCCGGAGTTCGGTCGCGAGCTAAGCGAGGCGATCCGGCGCGACAAGATTAAGGTGCAATCAGCGAAAAGCCGCACATCCATGACTGAAAAGGTCGAAGGCCAGTTGGGCTCGCTGTCCAGCGCAGTCAATCCAAACAATCCAACGAAGGTAGTGACCGAAGTTCGTTCCGACAGCGGAAATCAATCCACATCTAGCCAGTCTGCCAACGGCGGTGAGAGGGGAAGCGGGTTGGCAGGCATCTGGAGCCGCCTCCTTAGTTTCCTTGTGCCGGCCGGACATGGCAACAAATCCGTGCAGGAGCTTGTTCTCGACAATTGCCCTTATTGTGCATCGGCGGTCAAACCAAACTTGAAATTTTGCCTGGAATGCGGTCGAAACCTGCCGTCACTCCAGGAATTGACCAAACTTAGATTGGCTCAAGGTGTATTCAGCTTTCCAAAATCTCACCGTTCGGAAGGCAATCAGGAAGCGTTGGACTTCAGTACCAAAGCCAAGATAGTGACCAGTCGCTCGGCCCGCCCCTTTGGAATTCCTCGCTTCATCTTAATCCTGAATTTGCTGCTGCTGATTCTCTTGTGCTTCGTCCTTCTGCCAAGAATTCCCCAGCCTCAACAAAACCAGGTACGTGACAGCGCTCAGACGGACCGTCACCACATCAAGCGCAAAGGTCACACCCCGTAGACAACGTCGATCGCACACCACCAGCGGTGCGAGCCAGACTGCAAATTCTAAAACTTATTTACAGCTCAGTCTAGCTCGGTTGCCAGTGATTCTTCATGTTCTGCCCGATGCGAAAGCCCTGGATGAGATTTAGCCTGCTCAATTGATAGAGCTCATTGAGAGCAACGGGATCGTCTATACCGTGTTTAGACGCGATCGCATTGACCTGCTGCATTGCTACTGCGGAAAAATAGACAAACACCTCGTCACGGACCTCGCCCATGCCCTGATTCGGCATGCGAAGCACGGCCTTTCCGAAATCATTATTGATGGCTTCGGCGATCTGCTGATCGAGAAGATCCTCATAAAAGAATTCGGCTTGGGTGTCGGATTTTTTTCCCATGTTTCACCTCAGAGATAGAACGCTCGAAGAAAAGCGAACTAGTTAAGAGCATCAAGCGCTCTTCTAACTTCCTTTATGTCTTGCCACATCAACCATTTCGGGCTACCAACCTCCCTGGACTCATTACGCAACAAGTAGGAGGGATGGAATATCGGCATTACTTTAGCACCGTTCCTAAACGGAAACCATTTTCCCCGCAATCGACTTATAGGATCCTTTACTTGAAGAACAGCTTGCACGGCAGTTGCACCGGCTAATAAAACCAATTTGGGCATTATCAAATCGATCTGCGCGTCGAGGAAAGGCCGGCAAGCATCAGCTTCTTCCCTGACCGGGACTCTATTTTGAGGCGGTCTGCATTTAACTACATTGCAAATATATACATCTTGCCCTTGATCGATATTCACCGAAGCCAGAATCTTATCCAGCAATTGTCCGGCCTTGCCGACGAACGGAAGACCGGTCTCGTCTTCGCGTTGACCAGGACCTTCTCCGATGATCATAACTTTAGAATCGGAATTGCCTCGACTGAAAACAACATGAGTTCTCGTTTCACACAGCCCGCAACGCCGGCATTGCAACGCAGCTTCGGATGCTTGCTCGATAGACTGGAAGTTGAATCCGACAGTTGCATCCGATACAAAACGCTCGATGAGCTCGCTCGAAGAAGTTGAGCAGACATCCAGACTCGCTGGTTGGTCGAGGTCTTGTCGGTTCAATGACATCGTCAATTGGGAATCGTTAGTCATTTTTTAAGCGCCGGATCCTGGGCAGGAGCGCTCAGAGCTCTGAGCCATTGACAATATAACATGGGCTACAATTAGCTCCAGCTAACAATTTGAACTAAACCTCGAGGCAACTCAAGGAAAAATTGTTGACACCGCCGGTGCCACCGCATCGGCAGGGATAGCCGATTCGACTCTCGTCTCCGGCGGACCGAAGCTGATCAGATCTTCAACAGTAACGTTTGTAACATTGACCAATTCTCGCCCCAGGCAGATGGCCGCGGCTTGAGAAAAGGGCACAGTTGGGCCGGTTACGAAAAATTTAGTCGGCGAAAATTGCGCACCGTAAGGTTCAGCGGACTCTGCAACGCTCATTATTCCTGAGTTCAGTAATGACTTCAGGAGATGCTCAGCCGGATCGACCAGCTCGATCTCGGAAGGAAGAAGCTCAGCCAGCCGTGCAGCTAGAAATGGATAGTGCGTGCAGCCGAGAACCACCGACTTAATCCCTTGAGCTTGAAAGTCCTTCACGTAATTCCACAAGACATTTCTGGTTGCCGGCGCATCGATCTGTCCGCTTTCAACGAGCGGAACCAGCTCGGGACAACCAATTTCCAGAACTTCCTTTTCGTAATTGAGGCGAGCAATCGCCTTGGAAAAGGCCGCACTTCTAACCGTTGAGGCGGTAGCAAGCACGGCAACTTTGCCATCGCGCTCTGCCAGATACTCCGCAGTCGGATGAATCAAATCATGGACCGGTACCGACGAACGAACCTTGACTGTTGCTCCGGCGACGGCCGCCGAAGTATTGCAAGCCATAACGATGCGATCGGCGCCGGCACTTATCAGCCAGTCTACTATCTGCTTAGCAAATAAGATGATCTCTTCGGGCGAGCGATTGCCATAAGGACATCGAGCTGTATCGCCCAGGTAAAGAAACTTGAATTGACGCGAAGCGGGAAGGAGCGCCGACAACCTCTCAAGATGGCGAAGGACAGACAGACCGCCGACTCCCGAATCAAACAGTCCAATCGTGATAGTCGATCTGTCTGTCTTGCCTGTCAACCCGATCTACGCTCCTTCAGCGCTATCTTGCCGTCTTGGGTGCAGCCGCTCCGCTTTGAGCGAGAGATGCGACTGGACGATTGACCGAGTCCTGTGACTCGAGTCCGGACCGAGGAGTTCCCGTTGCACCCTTTGCAGTCCCAGCGGCTGCGAGATCGTTTCGCTGAGACAGATAGAGGATAACACCCTGAGCCAATGCATTGGCAACCTGATTCTGGTAATCAGTAGAGATTAACTTCGTCCGCTCCTCCTTGTTTGAGATAAAACCTACCTCAGCAAGAACAGCCGGTACCGGGGTGTGATTGATTACATAAAAACGCGCTTTACGGATATTGCGATCGGGAGCCTCCAGTTTGCCGACCAATTGCGCATGGATGAGCTGAGCCAAAGGACGGCTCTGGTCAGTTTGGTAGTAAGTTTCAATGCCGTGAATAGTGGAGTTTGTCTCTAAAGAATTGATGTGCACGCTCAAGAATGCATCGGGCTGAACATTGTTTGTTAGAACCACACGATCTTCGAGCGTCACCGCTGTGTCCTCACCCCGCGTCATAACTACTTTCACGCCGCCGGTTTCAAGCAACTTCTTTACCCTGGCGGCGATCTGAAGGGTAATCTCCTTCTCTTGAATGTCACCTCTTTGAGCGCCGGGATCGCTGCCACCGTGACCGGCATCAAGTACAACTGTCTGCCCGGCCGGCGCCTTTCCAAGCTGTGCCTGTATTGGCGGCTTCCCAACCAGCAAACTCAAGATTCGCTTAGAATCATCTGTTGAATCAGATACGTCAACATCGGCTGTCGATAAATCGAGCACCAATCGGGAAAGTCCTTTATCGTTTTCCGGGCTGCCCACTCGGACAGCTTGCAATAACCCATTGGGCTCAAGCGCAGGCACTGAAACATTGCGCAAATCAGCGCCGGTTTGAATATCCACGACATATCGCTCCGGGTTGTGCAATCGGAATGATCTGTATGAGAGCGGCTTGTCCGATTCCAGATCGACCTTGAGTGGACTGACTCCAGATACTGTCACTTTCGGCAATCCAAAATTGGCCGAACCGGAGATAGGAGTTCGCGCATTGGCGTCGAGTGGAGCCTGTTCGTTTGCATTTCGGCTAGCCTCGAAGATTGCGCCACCCTCTGGACCGCGGGCCGCGACAGGCAGCTGTTGTTTCCACTCGAGTGCGCTCTGCTCGACTTTCGAGTCGATTACCTGAGACGTTCCGGCAACGACACTTCGACCAGCTGGAGCTCGTGCGGTGGAGGAAGATGCAGCGGGACGTCCGGCCAGAGAGTCGGGCGGCGAGACTCCAACCGTTGACTGTCCTTGCTTGATATTAACTGAGCCCGGCGGCTTGGCAGTACGGTCATCTTTGCTGTCGGGCACGGCAGCCGTTTGCAATCTAGAGTCAGCCGGTCTGCCAGCAGCAGTTGCCTTTGCAATTGAATTCTCCGCGATTTCAGTCTTCTCTTTGACCGGACCGAAAAGCCGCTTGAGCGACGACATGAACCTTCCCGACCGTCTCTCTGGATTGGAATCAGTTTGTGTTTGAGCTGCGATTTCAGAGTTGGCATCCGGTTCGGAAGGTCTGGCACTGCCCTTGCGAACCGCGGGCGGATTCAAAGTGCGCGAACCAGCAGACGGTGCTGCCGGAGGCATGGACGCTGCTCGACCGGGCAGCTCGCCGGTAGTAAACGGCTTGACAGACACCGATTTGGCGACGGGCGGAGCGACAGGTGGGGTCGCTGTCGAGCCTTCAATTGGTAAGGCGCCTCTTAGCTGTCCGACCGAATTTGCAATTGCCGTGCCTCCATCGACAATTGGTTGTCTACAGGCGTTGGTGCGCGCCGGCGCGCCGGCGACTGCACCTATTGTCCTGATGTCCGCATTGGCAGCTGTCGCGTCACCAGATTTGGCCGGCAGCTGATCTGAAGCTGGCTCTAGCGGTGACTTTTGACCCGGCGGCAAACTATACCTTTGCGCACCGGGCTGTGGACCGGCAGCGACAACCGGATTTCTTGACTGAACAGCGCCGCCCGGCGACCATAGCTCAACTTTTACTGGAGTTGAGCCTGAAGCCGATTGCCGATTAGACCCCGGCTTTAAGCCTGCAGGCGCCGTCAGTCTATTCGGAGAGGCAGCTAACCTGGGGGCTGTTCTGGCAGCGGTCTGAGCGGTGAGCCCCGTCTCCGCTCTTTGAGAGTAAGAATTGGATGCGCCTGCCCACTTGACGACCAAAACGCCGGGTGATGACCGAAAGGCAAGATTGCGCAACAGCTTCGGTTCGTCCGTTCTGACAGCTATTCTCAATACCGGTGGGTTATCTTGAAACTGCCCGATATGAATACTTTTTATCCACCTCTGTCGGGGCGTGAACGTGCGCGAAGGCTCTCTCCATAACAAGCCCGGGAAGTCGGCCACCAGCACGGTTCCGACATCTGGACCGGGTAGATATTGAACGGTGGGAGCGGCGATCTGTGTTTTCTTGCTGGTGTTAATCAGCACCAGGTTGCCCGAGATATCCTCAACCACAGAGACGACGTGATTGAAATCTGCGGCTGATTCGGTATGGCCAGGTAGCTGCTGACCCAGACACAAAAGCACCAGTAGAACTTTTGCAACTACACGGCCAAGGCGCCGCGTCATGAAACCACCTTAACTTTCTAGTTCCACCGCATTCTAACATGGTAGTAAAGCGTAGGTAACAGACTTTATTTGGCGCTGATGTCAGGTGCCACCACGGGCGAGGCGTAAATAAAATTTGATCTGGGGACGACAGGTTGTATTACCTGATACTCTTAGCTCGGCGCCAAACGGTACCAATTACCAACGCCTGACTCAAGCATTTGCCTTTTCAAGCGGCTCTCTCTTTCGAGACCGCATTCCGGCAAACGTCGGGCGATTTCCGGCGGTAAGCCGTCGAAATTGGAGGAAACAGGGCCGGACCGGTGCCGCATTGCTCCGGCATGATCAGTGCCTGCGGTTGAAGGGGAGAGCGAACTATGAAGTTCCTAACATTCGGTACGTTACAGACAGGAGTTTTCGGGATGGACAACCTATTAGTGCCCATTGTGTGCGCGGTAGTGGCGCTCATTTACGGGTTATTTGTTTCCCTATGGGTGCTCAAGCTAAATCCTGGAAACGCTCGTATGCAAGAGATCGCTGGCGCCATTCAAGAAGGTGCCAACGCGTTCATGAACAGGCAGTACACCACCATCGCTCTGGTCGGGGTCGTCTTGTTCATCATTCTTGGCTTCGCGCTGGGTTGGACGACAGCAGGCGGTTTTGCCGTCGGAGCAATCTTGAGCGCATTGGCAGGTTATATCGGCATGTTCGTCTCGGTGAGAGCAAATGTACGCACCGCTCAAGCCGCGACCGAGAGCCTTGAAAAGGCCCTTGACGTCGCCTTCAAAGGAGGCTCAGTAACGGGCTTGCTGGTAGTCGGACTCGGTTTGCTCGGAGTATCCGGCTTCTTCATGGCAACCAACGATGTCAATGCGCTGGTTGGTCTTGGCTTCGGTGCCAGTTTGATTTCAGTCTTTGCTCGTTTGGGCGGCGGCATCTACACCAAAGCAGCTGACGTCGGAGCTGACCTGGTAGGCAAGGTCGAAGCCGGTATTCCTGAAGACGATCCTAGAAACCCTGCCGTCATCGCCGATAACGTTGGAGACAACGTCGGCGATTGCGCCGGTATGGCCGCCGACCTTTTCGAAACTTATGCAGTGACTGCGATCGCCACCATGTTGCTGGCCTCGATCACTTTCAAAGAACAGATCGCTGCCGGCAATAAGATGATTCTCCTGTATCCGCTCATTCTCGGCGGATTCTCTATCATCGCTTCGGTGGTTGGAACGTTTGCCGTTCGCCTCGATCAAAGCAAGAACATCATGGGCGCCCTCTACAAAGGCTTAATAGCCGCCGGCGTAATCGCCGCCATCGGCTTCTGGCCAATCACGAATCAAATGATGAGCGGCCTGGCGATCAATGGCAAACCGGTGGAACCACTTATGTTCTGGCTATCGGCCATGATCGGTCTGGTAGTGACCGGAGCGATCGTCTGGATCACCGAGTACTACACCTCAACAAACTGCAAGCCGGTGCAGTCGATCGCTCAGGCATCGGAAACCGGACACGCAACCAACATCATCGCTGGGCTGGCAGTATCAATGCGCTCGACAGCCGCGCCGGTAATCGTGATCATCATCGGCATTTTAGGATCCTACGCATTGGCTGGCGTATTCGGTGTGGCCTTAGCCGCTATGTCCATGCTCAGCATGGCCGGCATCATCGTGGCAATCGACTCCTATGGACCAATTACCGATAACGCCGGCGGTATCGCCGAAATGGCTGAGCTTCCCAAAGAAGTGCGAGCCATCACCGATCCGCTCGATGCAGTCGGCAATACGACCAAAGCTGTCACCAAAGGATATGCAATCGGTTCAGCCGGTCTGGCAGCGATCGTGCTTTTCAACTCCTATACGCAGGACCTGCAGCATAAGATTACAGAGTCTGGCTCCAATGCCATTTTGACCTTCGACCTCTCCAGCCCTTACGTCCTTTGCGGGCTCTTCCTGGGCGGATTGATCCCCTTCCTTTTCGGCGCCCTGGCGATGGAAGCTGTCGGCAAAGCTGGTGGTTTGGTCGTGGCGGAAGTTCGGCGCCAATTCAAGGCGATTCCGGGCATCATGGAGGGTACTGCCAAGCCAGAATACGGCACTTGCGTAGATATCGTCACCAAGGCGGCGCTGAAAGAGATGATCGTTCCGGCCTTATTGCCGGTTCTGACACCATGCGTGATTGCAGCAATTGGTTACTTCTGGCTGAGCAGCGCTTTGCCGCAAGAGTATGCCGCTGCCAAAATGCTAGGTGGAGTTTTGGTCGGAAGCATCGTGACCGGACTATTCGTGGCAATCTCAATGACCTCCGGTGGCGGAGCTTGGGATAATGCCAAGAAGTACATTGAAGAAGGTCATCATGGTGGCAAGGGATCGGAAGCTCACAAAGCTGCCGTCACCGGCGATACCGTAGGCGATCCTTATAAGGACACCGCCGGGCCGGCTATCAACCCGATGATCAAGATTCTCAACATCGTTGCTCTGCTCTTGGTCTCCTACCTGGCCCATTAATCGAGACCAGGCAATCTAAGTCCCAAAGCGCTCCGGTGGCAATCAACAAGCCATCGGAGCGCTTGCGAAAGGAGGAGTCGGTAATGCAAATCAGACTTGGTAATCGGCAAGACGAGTCGTCTATCAACCAGCTTGTTTTCGCAGTAATGAAGGAGTTCGATTTAACGGTAGAGCCCGACAGAACCGAGTCTGATCTAAAGAACATCGAAGCCAATTACTTTGGGCACGACGGCGTGTTCTTGATTGCTGAAGAAGAAGGGAAACTAATCGGCATCGCCGGCGCCCGCCGCAGCAACGACTGCGTGCTGGAGCTGGTTCGGATGGCTGTGGACAAAGATTGGCGAGGAAAGGGAATCGCCCGGCAGCTGATCTCGACCGTGTTATCTTTCGCAAACGATTTAGGCTATAAGCAGATAGTAGTTGAGCCAGCACGGCAATATCGCGGCGGAATGGATTTCTTGATGCGATTCGGGTTTACTTCCGACGTCAGCGAGGACGCCCAGAAACCCTGGTACTACAGAGTCAACCATCAGAATTAGCAAGCGGAAATTTTTCAAATTCGAGACATTACATTAATTCGATTGACACCCTGTTCTTACTTGGTTCTTCCGAACAAGCAGTTTTCTGGGATGCAAATGAATACAGCCGTGGAATAAATGGAGTTGGACCTGACTCAAACTCACCATTAAGGCAATCGAGGACCCAAGCCATGCCAGACGAAGAGCAACCTCCCGCTCTGCCTGAGTCAAGATCAGATCGAGTAATTAAGGTTGCAATGTCGCTGTCAGAATGTGAGCAGGAAGAGCTGAGAATCGCCTTGAATGCGCTCAGGGTGCGAAGAATTACTAATCGGCTAAGTGATTTGGGAAGCTGTTTTGTAGTTTCGCTGCATTCGGGAGCGTTGTTTGGAGTATTTATGGGCTTGCTGATCGGATCGCTCGATGGAATCTATGCCGGAGCTACCTTCGGACTGCTGGCCGGCCTGCTTGTTTTTGCAGCCTCGACAATTGCTAGTACGCTTTTCTGCGGACTAACCATGACCGTTATTCTGGCAATTGTCTATAAGCTTATGTATCCACGCACTGCGGCAAGACTCTCAAGCGGTCAACCGGCTACATTTCAGCATGATGACCTGGAGATTCCGCTTTCACTTTCCGAATCTTATAGCGTCTGCAAAAGCACTCTGGAAGCGACGAAAGGAACAAGAGTGGAGAAGGCTGATGAAAACAGCGGCGACATTCGCGCTGTCACTCAAATGAGTTGGAGGAGCCCCGGTGAAGCGGTTGGCGTAAAACTCGAGTCGATCGATGCTAATCGCACACGAGCAAAGATCTACAGCAAGGACATCTACAATTCCTGGGGATTGGGGAAGAACCGAAAGAACGTGCGCGTTCTGAAATCAGCTATTGCCGACGCCGCCAATGTTCATCAGCTGTTGCGCGATCACGAGCAGCGAAAGGAACCTTGATGCCCGCACTATTCGAGTGGAGCGGCCAGCGATTCAGGGCGTCAATTTGCGCGCATTTAGCGCCTTCTCAATTGCGCTGTGGAAGGGCGGTCTAAGCACACCAGATTCGGTGATAAATGCTGTAATCAAATTGGCTGGAGTAACGTCGAATGCCGGATTGTACACTTGCACACCGGGCGGACAGATCTCTTTGTCGTTAATGATAGTAACTTCGCTCGCTTCACGCTCTTCGATTGGAATCTGACTGCCAGATTCTATGGCAGGATCAATTGTAGAAAGTGGCGCTGCCACATAAAACGGAACTTTGTGTGCATTGGCAACAACTGCCAAGGTATAGGTTCCAATCTTATTTGCGGCATCGCCGTTGCGAGCGATGCGATCCGCACCGACGATGACGAGATCTACTTTCCGGTTGGCCATCAGATGCCCGGCCATGGAATCGGTAACCAGCGTAGGCGTTATGCCATCGGCAAGCAGCTCCCAAGTAGTCAACCGCGAGCCTTGCTGTCTTGGACGCGTCTCGTCAACAAAGACGGTTAGTTGCGCTCCCCGTCGGTGCGCCGAACGAATGACACCAAGAGCGGTGCCCCATCCGCAGGCTGCAAGCGCACCAGCGTTGCAGTGCGTAAGAATAGAAGCACTTTGACCGACGAGATCTGCTCCGTATTCGCCAATTTGCTTGCAGGTTTCACCGTACCGCACCAGAATCCACTGGGCATACTCCACCATTTTGCCGGTCAGAACGTCGAGCGGTGCTTGTGAATTGCGTTCCTTCTCCGCGAATCGGAAAACCAAATCTGTGTCCCAGCTTAGGTTCACGGCGGTCGGTCTGGTCGCCTGGAGCCGATCTCTCGCTCTTTCCAGCTTTTCGAAAAAGTCTACTCGGCCGGCTGCCGACAGGACCAATCTTTTTGCTTCGAATGCCAGCCCGAGCGCAGCAGCAGCACCTATTGCCGGCGCGCCGCGCACGATCATGCTTTTGATTGCAAAACAGATTTCGTCGAGTTCCGTCGCATCGAAATACTCGATGGCATCTGGAATTCGTCGTTGATCGAGCAGCTCAAGACGTCCGTCTTGTACTCGAATTGGTACAACACTTGATGTGCCGGCTTGAAAAGAGGTACTGGTCGCCATCGGCATCCCTCCAGCCATTTGATCATTCTAGCGCCAATTGAATCAATTGAATTTCAATAATCTAATCCAGCAGCTGGTCTTCATCAATGCAGCTAATGGACATTTTGATTCTCCTGTTTGCTTTAGTTCTGAAATCCGCCGATTGACAATGTTCAAAATTTCAAGGTGGACTCTCTGGCTGCGGCTTCCGGGTGAATCGTAGCGAGCAGTTGTTTCCAGGCAGTGCCGAACTTGTCCTCTTTCCGTCCCAGCGTCCAGACAGTCCGCCGGCGCTCGCTTTCCGCTTGGGACAAAATCGGGACAACGAAAGGACAAAGCCGGAACAGCTCGACCTTAATCTGTTAGCACAGAGCGCGGGAGGCGAGACCGAACGAAGTTTCGACCGCACCGAATGACCAAGCTCTTTGAATGATTAACCAGGAGGATAGAAGATGAGCTCTCGTATACGAAAGGCAGCAGCAATAGTTTGCGCAATCGCTGCTGTGGCATCCAATGTAGCTGCGGCATCGGCTTTCGAGCTCAAGATGCCCACCAAGCTATCTGCGCCAAAGCGCGTGCCAGCGCTTACTTACACGCCAGACATTTTGCTGGTCATGCCTAACAAAGGATTGAAGGACGAAGACTTAAACGAAACGATGGAAGAAGTTCACGGAACGATAGTTGGCTCTCTGGGTGAGGGCGACCTCAAGTGTTACATCGTAAAGACGGAAAAGAATCACATGGATGACACTGAAAAGAAGTTGACCAAGGACAGGAAGCACTTCTCGACGATTTCGCGCAACTATCGAATCCCCTGTAATGTAGCCCCCGACACTGCCACAAATCCTCAATATCCAGCCGATCAATGGCACATCAACGCCTTGCACTGTCCGGAAGCGTGGAACCATTCTACCGGCAAGGGAGTGCGCATCGCCGTCTTCGACAGCGGTTGCCAGGCAACTAATCAGGACTTGGCAGGAAAGACCGATAAGGGATTCGACGCCTACGGAGCGGTCGGCAAGATTTTAGGACTAGCGGGAATTTTTGTGCCGGCTCTGGCCAGCCCTGGCACTACTGAAGCAGCTGGATTCGTCGCCGGCGTGGCCGATAAGTTTTTCGGTCGCAGCGCCGATGTCGACAAAGACATCAACTCGCACGGAACGGTAGTAGCCACAACAATTGCCGCTCGCATGAACAACTCATTTGCCGGAGTCGGTGTCGCCCCTGATGCGACCATTTACCCGGTGAGAATCTCTGAGAACAAGAGCCCACTCGATAAGGATCATGTC
Organism: Candidatus Obscuribacterales bacterium; assembly: GCA_020050835.1. Taxonomy (GTDB): domain Bacteria; phylum Cyanobacteriota; class Vampirovibrionia; order Obscuribacterales; family Obscuribacteraceae; genus JAGVKB01. The sequence goes on from JAGVKB010000112.1 coordinate 75,851, forward strand.
TACACCACCGATTTGGAGATCGTAGCTGGCATGATTCACATCATGTCCAAGCCTGACATTCGCATCATTAACATCAGCTACAATGCGCCAGTCATCGGGTTTCACAATGCCAAACTTCATCCCGGCATTCATGTCTACTTCCAGAAGTATTTCCTGGAGCGAAGCGGACTTATCTTTATGTCATCCGGCAACGAATCGTTTCCTGATCCGACCCCTCCTACCTATTACCTCAATCTAGTCAGTGCAGTCGATCGCACTTACAAGCTGGCCGACTTCTCCAACTACGGTCCATCGGTTTCCTTCACCGGACCAGGAGTCGGGATTGGATGCTCGGATAAGGGAGGCAACCTGCAGACCCCAAACGGCACCTCCTTCTCCTGCCCGATTCTAGCTGGACTGGCAGCGTTGGTACTTCAAACAAAGCCGTTCGCTCCGAACGTCGATGTAATCAACACGCTTAGAAAGGCCTGCAAGAACGTGCAAGGAGTTGCGGTATTTAACAGCTACTACGGCTGGGGAATGCCTGATGCTCTCGCGGCGGTAACCGGCAATAACCGCCCGCCGGCAACCGACGGCGCAACGACCAACACGCCCCCGTCCTTGAACGTAGCCCATGGTTCACGCCGAGGCTAACAACAGCGGGAAGGGGCGCATCGAGCGTCCCTTCCCGCGAACCGCGAGTTGACCGCGCTTTGATTTCACCAATTTCGCCCAAGACAAAATTCACCAAGGAGTACAGAGCAATGTCAGGAAGAAACGCTGCCAATCGAGCAACCAGGCGTCCCAACAGAAAGAGCGGACAAGGATTGGCTGAGCTGTGCGCGTCGATGGTAATGATTGTGCCGATGCTGCTGGCAGCGATAGACTGTTCATACGTCTGTATCGGCGCCTCGATGAACGATCTTGCTTGCAGAGACGCCGCCCGCGCAGCGGCGGCAGGGCAACCGGCAGCCAGTAAAGAGCGTGCGGCAACAGTGATTAAGCGTATCTACTACTTCAATCTACCGATGAAGGTTAGAGATGCCATCAAGGTCGATGAGCAGGTAACCGACGTACCACCAAAATCAATGGGTGGAGCCGTTGAAGGAACCGTAGCGGTTGAAACCACGATCGACATCTACCCGCCCTTCCTGGTGAAGTTTCTCGGCTCTGGCAAAGTTGCTCTCAACTCCAGGCACAGCATGCCGATTACTTACATGATGCCAGCATCCTAACGGACGCCAATCACTCAAAACAATGGTCCTGACAGCCCCGACTGTCGGGACTTTTTTTGGACATATTAGGAACGATTGCCGGACAGCTCCTATTTAGCATTAGTGCATGCGGTTGAGAGAGCAGACCGAAGTCTGAATACAACCAGCCTCAATGGAAAGGAGACTTGCAGCAATGACGGTTAAGAGAACAGAGCGAAGATCACAAAGCGGAACGGCAGTTACCGAATTTGCCGCCAGCCTGGTCATTTTCGTTTGCGTCTTGTTCGTTCCAATAGTCAATATGGCATTCGTACCGGCTCGCTATTTAATTGTCCATACCTACCTCAACAATGTGGTGAGGCAGATGGCGCTGTCCGAGAAGCGCAGCGATGCTGTCCGCTACTTGAACAGCAACAACTGGAAGAAAGTCATAGAGTCATTTGGAGTAAATCTCAAGAGCGCAAAGGTTACGCTTTTGGTTTGCAACAACACCGGTGACACGAAGCTCTCACTGGTCGGTCAAACACAAGTTCCACCGCAATCGCTACCGCACAACGATGGCGAAATTCGCCTCTACTCGCTCGAGCTCGCTTGTGATATCGACGTACCGCCGCTATTCAAGGGAAGCACCGGGCTGCCTGGATTCAATGCTCCGGTTGCGTTCACATTCAAGAATCGAGCTCAATGGGAGAATCTTTGCCCCAATCCGATAACCGGTGACTTCTACATCAACGAATAAGTCAGAAAACGAAACGGCATCAAGAGCAAGTGTACATCTAGGAGAAGAAAGACTATGGACCGCCGACTGACATTAACCGGAGCGATAAGCACATTAGCAATCTTGGCTAGCTGCCTCTGTTCCGCTCCGACCCAAGCCGAAGAAAAGCCGCTATACGACTGGACTGTTCAAATCGAAACCAAGCGCCTGGACCGCCAATTCGAATACGAAGGTTCGCACTTACGATTGGTCGAAAGACTCGATGTCGACTACTACTACCAAGACCAAGCGAAGACAAAGACCACTTACGAATCAGCCTGGTATCACAATGGCAAGCCGCTAGGTCTGGAACGATTCAACTACTTCAATGTTCCACCGGGCCAAGGCGTTTGCATCAAAGTGGTACACAAGACGGAGAATCCCACCACCGAAGAGCAGCAAGCCGCAGCCAACATGATTGTAAGAGTCTGGATGGAAGCGTATTTGAATCGAAGTGGAGTAGTAATGGTCAAAGTTCCGCAGCGCTCCTTCAATCAAATCGTCAATCACCTGCATGCCCAGGGCTATGTCACTACTCCGGAGACTGCTCCGGAAGACCAGGGAAACGTCCCGATGCAACTTCTGGTCGAAGCAGAACAGACCGGGCAAACAGTATTACTGAATTACAACTAATTTCAATCTAAGAAGGAACAGACCAATGTACAAGCAATCCAAAACGAGCAGCCACAGAAAGCAAACAGGTAATGTACTAATTCTTGTCTGCATGTCGATGACTTTATTAGCGTTCCTCCTCGTAATTGCTTACTCATTTGCCGCTGTCTACTTCGTTCACAACCGCTTGCAATCTTCAGCTGATGAAATCGCTCTGGCCGGTGCCCGCAAGCTCAATCAATTCAATCGACTCGGACAGATGAATGACATGATCGCCAGATCGCGCCAGTTGGTCTACTCCAGCCGCAAGCAATATGAAGACGCAGCGGGTGCAGCCAACAACCCGCTGGCAGAGAAACTCGCTCAACAATTGATCAACGAAGCCAGAGACAGCGCCCAGGAACTCGAAACGGAACGCCGTTATCTGACAGGTTTGGTGGTAGCGGAGTCCGGACAAGCGATGCAGAACAAGTTCAATCAAATCAAAGGAAGCTATGCGATGGTACTGCCCTGGTTGGTGGTCGAAACACCGCAGGTGGTATCACTGACCTCGGGTAAGGTCTCCGGAATGCAATCAAATGCGCAAGAGCTGGAAGGCTTCGACGAGCTGGTCAAGAAGGACCGAGCTGAGTCGGGCAAGGTGTACTCCGCCAAACCGGTGAATCTCTATTGTGCTGAAAGACCGGTAAGTCTACCGACCGTAGACAGCCAGCTTCCGTTCAACTTTTCACCGCTTGCCGCTCCGGTAACCAATGACATGGCGCCGGCCCGTCTTTTCCTCTCCAACAAATTCGAGAAAAGCTCAACCGGTTACGCACCATGCGCAACGAAGGTAGATCTGGTCTTGAAGGTAGCAACCGGTCTGGGTCCTAAATCGCAAGCCGGCTTCAACGTTTCCTCGGCAGCGTCTGCCACCGGCGGCGGGCTGTGGCAATAAGCCCAGCTTGGTCGGTCTAAGACAGGAACTGTAACAGCACAAAGAAGGAAGTCCCAGACTGGCGGCAGTCTGAGACTTCCTTCTCTTCTAGAAGCGAGGGAAACTCGAAGTTATTTACTTTCCAGGGAGCTCAGCGACCTTGTCTCGCCCGAAGGAATTCGGGGATATCGAGAATATCGCTGGCTATCTTTTTGAACTCTGAAGTTGGCCGCGGTTGCTGCGGTTGCTCTTGCCGAGGCGGAGCAGAAGTGGTAGCCGCGCGCGGTCGTTGCTGAGACGCTGATTGCACAATCATGTCGAATCCGGTCGCAATGACCGTAATCAAGACTTCGCCGTGCAATCGGTCATCAATTACTGCACCGAAGATGATGTTAGCTTCATCGGAAACAGCAGAGTAGATAACGTTGGCAGCTTCCTGTACTTCATGCAGCGTGAGGTCTGGCCCGCCGGTAACGCTGAAGATGACGCCGGAGGCACCATCAATCGTTGTCTCGAGCAATGGGCTGTTGATGGCATTGCGTGCCGCTTCGACCGCTCTGCCTTCACCGGTTGCCCGACCCAAACCCATCAAAGCCGAACCAGCTGTCTGCATAACTGCCTTGACGTCTGCAAAGTCTACGTTGATCAATCCAGGCACAGTAATGATGTCGGAGATGCCTTGCACGCCCTGCATCAGCACTTTATCGGCTTCGATAAACGCTTCTTGCATGGAGGCACGGTGATCGACGACCTCGAGCAGGCGCTGGTTAGGTATTACGATCAAGGTGTCCACGCGCGACTTAACTTCTTCGCAGCCTGACTCTGCTTGATTGCTGCGCCTTCTTCCTTCGAAGAGGAACGGCTTGGTCACCACACCGACTGTCAGGGCACCGATCTCTTTGGCTACTTCCGCAACGACCGGGGCGGCACCAGTTCCGGTACCACCACCCATGCCGGCAGCGATAAAAACCATATCGGCGCCAGCCAGTGCTGCTGCAATGTCTTCGCGACTTTCTTCAGCTGCCTTCTGGCCGACTGTTGGATTGCCGCCGGCACCAAGTCCGCGCGTCAATTTCGTGCCGAGCTGCAGCCGATTCTTGGCGGCTGATAGCTCTAAAGCCTGGTGGTCTGTATTACAGCTCCAGAACTCTATGCCGTTCAATCCGGCCGCTATCATGCGATTGACAGCATTTGAGCCGGCGCCGCCTACACCAATTACTTTGATGTTGGCTGCGTTTTCCAATCTATTGGGCTTGTCTTTTTCAGTTCGGTCCGCCACGACTGATAAACCTCGTCTAAAGTATTAGGACTTTCGTTTGCATCTACGTTGGAGTGGAATTATCTTGGCAAGCCAAAAACAGCGTTATTAAACGCCCTCTCCATTGACTGTCAGCTCGAAATGGTAGAGCGTCCACCGGCTATTTGCAAGTCAGTAAATGCCTTATGTTGTTAACCTTTTCAAACAATAGAGCCTCGCCCATAAATGGCATTCCGGGTTGTCATTCCCTTGGCTGCCCACTCTGCGCGATCTGACAGAAGCGTAGAGATTAGCAGATTAGAAATTCAAAATGTATACCTATTTTGACTTTCTTGCGGCCGACGACTGCATTTTTGCCAGGGCAGACTTAATCGCTGGATTGTCCGGATCCAGCTTAAGCGCTTGCTGTTCGGACTTGATTGCTGACTGCATGTCGCCGGATGCAGCTTCACAGGCGGCCAGCATTCGATAAGCCTCGGAATTCTTTGGGTCAAGGGCGATGCACTTCTTCAAGTTGCTGCTGGCTTCTTCCGTCTTTCCCTTGTTTATATAAGCAGTGCCCAGATAGTAGAAGGCGTCGGCATCATTGGCTGAGATCTCAACCGCTTTGGTCTCCTCGAAGATCTGACCATCGATGTCACCCAACAAGCCCAGCTGCGCGCCCAAATCGCGATGAGCGGCACCAAGATTGGGATTCAATTTGACGGCTTGACGAAACTCCGAAATCGCTTCGTCAGCTTTCTGCTTGCGGCTGAGCAGCTGTCCGTATTTATGATGATAATCAGCATTATTCGGATCGAATTTCACAGCGTCCTTGAGAGCCAGCACAGCGCCGTCGAAATCTTTCTTTCGAACCAGGGCCCGGGACAGATTGAAATGGGCTTCCGCATCGCCGGGTTTTAGTTTGATTGTTTGCCGGAATTGCTCGGCAGCACCGTCGACGTTGCCGGACATAAGATACGCCCGCCCCAGTTTAAGGCGGGTGGTAGGGTTGCTGGGATCGACTTCAACGGCCGATTTATATCTAAGGATTGCATTTTTAATATCTTCTTGATCACCGGCGGCATATCCACCAGGCGGGCAACTTAAAAGGCAACCGGCAAGCACAAGCAGCGAGAGCCCGGTTCTAAATCGGACGAAAGACATAATCACAACGCTCCAATTTTTAGTGCGGTATTAACGAGGTATGGTACCGGATCCGCCCGCCATGCGCGATTCCAGCAAATGCGCCAGAGCTGCCTTACAGGCAGGATCCTTCGGATTGATCTGGACAGCCTTTCGAAAGGCGTCCACCGCCTCTGACTTCGCGCCAGACTGTTCTAATGCGGCACCGAGCACGAGGTATGCCCAAAAATTCTGCGGAAAAATCTCAATTGCCCGCCTCTCAACTGCAATTGCCGATTTACAGTCCCCTTTTCTGAGCAGGCACTTTCCAAGGCCGGTGTAAGCCATGAAATGATCCTTTTGAAGTTCGATTACTTTGCGGTACTCAACTGCGGCTTCTTCATAAAACTTCTTCAACTCCAAACAGACCGCGAGATTGTAGTGTGCTTCCGGGCTCTTGGGAGTTTCAGCAACTACCATTCGAAACTGTTCGGCCGCCTCCTCTAAATGATTGAGCTGCTCGAGACAGATGCCGAGATTGCCGCGGGCAGCAGCATCCTTCGGATTGCCGTCGAGCAGTTGCCGAAACTGCACTCCGGCCTCGTCCCAGCTCTCCTTTTTCATTAGCAAGCTGCCGAGATCAAAACGAATCTCCGTCTTCTTCGGCTCGAGCCGGAGCGATTCGAATAGCTCGACGAACGCTTCGTCGTATCGTCCGAGCTCAGTCAAAATAGTGCCAAGCTTGTGCCGTGCCTCCGAGCTATCCGGTCTTTCATCGACTGCAGCTCGGAGTTCGTAAGAAGCCTCGTTGAAAGCGCGCTGCTTAATATATAGATTGGCAGCTCTAAGGTGCGCATCGAATTTGTCGTTATGAGCTGCCTGCACAGCAATTGAGCATTGGCTCAAGAGCAATAGAGCGGCGAGCAGGAAAGACGGTAGTTGATGGCGACTTGATTGCACGTGGCCATTATAGGACTCATCGCAGGTCCAAGCATAAACCGGATCGTTAACGTGCGGACTATTACCGGAGCTTTCACTTGAACAGTGGAGCTGGTGGCAATCTAAGAAACTCTGAGAATGGTCTAATGGAATAAGTGCAAGGCTGAAAGCATATACAGCAAACATCAGATAGGCTAAAGCTGTTGATCTTGCAAAGACAGATAACGAGTTAACTTCGAAAGGAGCTAGTAAACTTCTAGGAGAAAAGGCGCGCTCCAAAGGAAACAAAACATTCGATGAATTTCGAAACTGTCGCCGCCAACTTTCATCACATACTTTCATCGCCCTGGTTGATCTGGTGGGTAATTGTCTTTCCGCCAATTCTTTACGGCTTCCACGGTTGGTTTGCGA
>JAGVKB010000036.1 GCA_020050835.1 Candidatus Obscuribacterales bacterium
GGAGGTGGTGCCGGAGGAGGCGGCGCTGGTTGCTCCGGAGGAGGCGGAGGAGGAGGTGCCGGAGGAGGAGGCGGAGGTGGTGCGGGAGGCGGTGGCGGAGGTGGTGCCGGAGGAGGTGGCGGAGGTGGTGGCGGAGGTGGTGGCGGAGGTGGTGGCGGAGGTGGTGCCGGAGGAGGTGATTGATTTCCGAGATTGGCTATTAATGTGGTCATTTGCGGGGTATCTTGCCCATTTACTGGTTCGACCCCAAAAATGTATCCTTGCCACCATGGACCTGCTGACCAGTAGGTATAGCCATCCCATTGTTCTGAATTAGCGTGCATGTATTGCAACATTGCGCTAAGAGAGGCTAACGCTCCGGGATTGGACGTGACGCCGATTTCACTTAAAAAGGCGGAACGATGATTCGCTTTTAACCAGGCTGTAAAACCATTGAGCGTGGCAACACTTTCGCTGGGACTCTTAAAGTCCTGGTGAGTTCCGGAGCCATCGTAGTCTAAGTATTGGTGAACGTCATATGAGTAGTTGTTTGCTGGATCAACAACGTTGATCATGACGCTAGCGTTTGCTTGGACGAAGTCGGCTGGATGCCCCCAGTAGGTCGATGGTACTAAAATTAAATTCTTAGTGCCGGTGGCGCGAATCGCATTGATTGCAGCTTGAGCCGATGCCAACCATGTAGTGGAAGTCATTGTTTGCCCTACCGGCTCGTTCATTATTCCGAAAATCACTTTGGGGTTGTTTCCGTAACGTGTGGCCAGTTGGCTCCAAAAATTTGCCAGAACTGAGTTGGGATGCCCGCCAGGCACGCCTACGGTAACCGCTCTGTATGCACCGTAGTTATGCAAGTCTAGGATTGTCGAGAGTCCTCTTGAAGTTGCGCCGGTCACAACAGCATCCAATCGAGCGAGGTAGGCTGCATCTAACTGACCGTTTGCTGCTGGTTGCAGGCGTTCCCACGAAAATGGCACCCGGACTACTGTCATGCCTTTGGAGGCAAAGTAATCTAATTCAGCTGTGGTTGGAAAAATGTAGTGAACACCGAAAGTGCCTGGGAGGTTTTGTTCACCCCATTCAGCTCCCGAGATATTGACTCCCTGCATATGCATTCCCCCGGGAGCCGCAGCCGCTGGGGCGATGAAAAGAAGAAGCATCAGGGCAAACGCAAGAAAGCAGCTATGCCAGCTAAAGCTCCGGACCCTCACACTTAGCTGGTGTGAAGTTGGGTATATGATTCTTGGTTTTGCCATGGGAATGTTCCTCCTGGGCGCGCTCATTGAAGCGCCAGCAGTGAATCTGACGTGCGTGACAAACCTTGCGAATCGAGGTTGCGATTCACTTAAAGAGTCACGATTTGTTCCAGGAGTGTTACAACGGTATTGCCCTTAGACCAACTACCGGTAACGTTTTGGAAATTTCTTTAATTGACGCTGGGAGCGCAAAATCCAAACTGGCGCTGAGTTAGCAGTGCCAGTTAAATCAGTGATAATAGAGACTGACTCAGTGGAGGCGAAGCAAGGGAGCGATTTCGACGAGCTATTCTTTGCTTCCAATCAGAATTACGTTTGTACCAACTTGATATGGAAAGCCATTCTTCGGGTTCTTCACCTTTCCGTTGGCGTAGTAACCGGTTGAACCAGTTTTGAACTCTCGAGCCTCGGCGGTTAGACTTCCCCAGACCTCTCCAGATGTGGTCTTGAACTCAATAATCAAGGCTGGCGGCGCATCGGTGTCTACTTTCTTAGCCACGGTTTTTCCTCCTGAAGTTGCAGTTCAAGTCTACAGGATGGGCCAGCCAATCTATTTAACGAGACTTGCCGAACACGCCAACGAGCCTCTTTTATGCCAATTATTTACTCGTATTAAGAAATGGGTCGAAACAGCTGACTCTGTTCAGTCGTAATAATTTCCTGAAATGCCAGCCAGTTCAGGATGTTTAAAATTGCTTACTCATTTCTAAAAGAGTGAGGGTTGGCTTGAGGCAAGTAATCAAGGACAATTGACAAGTGCTGTGAATCAATTCGTTTGTGTCAGAACAGGTATTTCGTTCTCAATGAAAACTCCCACCGAGCAGATAAATCCCAGTCAACAACCTCATAGCTCGTTTTCCGCCGATAATTGGACCGGCCCCGACAATCGTACGGGGGAGCAGAATTTCAGTGTTCTTAAGGCGCTGAGAGTTTGGGTATTGCCCTTTACGCGGTTTCATAGAATTCCAGTTGCCAAAAGAGTGTGGCTCTATTTGGCATTCATGACTGTTTATGTACTTGCTGTCGACTGGCTTACCGAGCGAAGCTTCCCGGCAAATATCGTTAGAGAGGCGGGCGCTGCCGCATACAGTGGGGTAATTCTCGGACTTTTGCTGGTTTTTCGAACCAACTCTGCCTATGAGCGCTGGTGGGAAGGTCGCAAGCTTTGGGGCCAGCTAGTAAACGATTCTAGAAATCTGAGCCTGAAGATTCGAGCATACGCCAAGATCAGTAATTCGGAGCAAACTCAACTGGGCGAACTCATTGTTTCCTTCGCCTATGCGCTCAAGCATCACTTGAGAGGGACGAAACCGTCACAAAATCTGCCAGGAATCGGCTCTGTTTGGACGCTGCCGATGCAGAACATTCCAGTTTACGTCGGTGGCAAAATCTACGATATGGTCTTGAATTGGCATCAAGCCGGCCGCATTGATGGGTTTGGAATGATGATGCTCGATTTACATTTGAAATCCTACATGGATATCTGCGGCTCTTGCGAGCGAATCAAGAATAGCCCGCTGGCTGTGTCATACAGAGCTTTTATGCGGCAGGGGATTGCACTCAATTTGTTGGCTCTTCCGTGGTACATGGTTCCGGAATTCTCAGTTTGGTGGAGTCTACCAATCATTCTTATGACTGCTTACTTCCTGATCGGGTTAGAGTTGATTGCAGAAGACATCGAAGATCCCTTCGGTTTCGACGGTGATGATTTGCCGCTGGATCAGATTTGTGATGGTATTAAGAAGACCATTACTGAGATCTTGGCAGTTCAGGACCAACAACAATATACTTCTTCGTTTGTTCTTCCGCGCGTAGACCTGTTAAAGGAGCCTATTTAACGGCTTTACAGCTTAATAGAAGTTTCGAGGACCCCGAAGGTCACTAATCTACTTTAAGTGAGGCTCAGGACAACGAGGCAGATTCCGGTAGCGTTGCAACCAGTTGACAGGTATTCGGTTAGGTAAAGTCCTGCTGAAGGTAACGCTTCAACGAGGATTTGAGATCGAGTTCTTTTCAGGATCTTGATTGATCCTTGTTCTAGCGCACTCAGAGTCATACGGCAAATCCGGTTTACAGTCTCTATAATTAGTACCAACGAGTGGTTGCTCGTAACAAAGAGCAACCCGAAGGAGCCACATGAGAAAAATACAGGCGACCATATTGTCAATTTCCTTCCTGGCTGGACTTTTTTTGACGGGCTGTGGCTCGAGCCAGCCGGTCGAAAGATATACGTCTTCGCGGATTCAAGGTGAAGAGCAGAAGATAAATCTAGAGGAAGTACAAAAGGCGTTTTGGAGCTCGAAGGGAAAAGACTTCAGTTCTTGGATGAATTCTTTCGAGAATCGCGTCAATGAAATTTACGACGGCAGCGGAATTGTGGCCATTGACGCTACTAGAAAGACCGATAAGTTGACAGTAGTTGGCTACCTTGAGAACAAGAAGGAAAGTGGTTACCAGCCAGACGAGGAAAAACTCTTCTCGATCGAACAAACTGGAGCAGTTGCCGACAACGAGTTGCCTTATCGACTCTCAGGATCGGATGGTAGAGCTTATTACGAGGGACGGCACAGCATTCTTGACAGTCCATTCGTGCAAATGATGGTTCTGTCAAGCGTAATGCGAGGCGGGTGGGGTGGCAGCTACTACACTCCGCACGATCGAGTGATTATTTTGCGGGACCAACGGGATACATTTAGAGCCAGCCCGACGTATACGAATCAGAAAGCAGCCAACGACCTGTTTAAGTCTCGCTTTAAACGCAATTCTTCCGGCGATGGATTGGTGAGCAAGAACAAATTTGGCGGTGATTCTTTCACTACAGACAGTACCAGCAAGAAGCGATCGTGGGGTGGGTTTGGCAGCAGCTCAAGCAGCTCGAGTAGCTCAAGCTCGTCGGGCTTCAGCTGGGGTGGTAAGCGGTCCTCGTCGTCGTCTTCGTTCTCATCCGGACGTAGTTGGGGCAGACGAAGGAGATAGCATTGGACTTATTACTTCAAGTTAGTGATGCCACCGGTTCGCACATGGTGGTGCTTTCTCTTACAGAAGAGAAAGTTAGAAGCGCGGCGATAGACTTGGTGTTTGATCTGCTTGGATCTGAAGATCCCCAGCTAGTCCTGAAGAATGGCATTCTGACCGAAGGACATGTAGATGACTTCAAGGCTCTGCAGGCTTTGATTTTTGATCGTGATTCCGAGGGACTTTTCATCAGAGATGATCTGACCATTCTTGCAAACGGTGCTCCACTTGATCCGGACAAGCCGATGTCGGGTGTTTTCTTGCCGGCAAAGAAGGAAGGAATTGACTACAAGCGCTGCGACCTTGTGGTCGGTAGTGGTGCGGTTACGGCTGGAAGTGGTCAGCATGGGTCCATTCCAGAGCTTGGTCGCTTGCTGTTTCTATATCAAATTGCATCGGGAGCCCAATTAGATGTCACGAAGGACTGTCCTGAACTGACCGACATAATTGCTTGGGCTGAAAAGGAAGCATTGATTGAAATTGACGTAAAACGTGCAGCCTACAAGTTAACTCCTCGGGGCGAGCGCTTGCATTCAAGTTATATGGAAGAGGCTCAGAGCCTCATTCGTCGTTATGACATCTTTGGAGACGTGGATGTCGATGCCGCCGGAAATGCCCATTTCGATACAGGTCTTGGGCGGGACCTTCGTGTTGCTGTTTATGAGATGGAAGGAGTAGATCCATTCCGGGCTCGATTTCTCCTGGGGTTATCTGATGGGGAGTGGAAAGATCTCGCAAACTGGATTGAACTTTGTGAGAGTGAAAAGTGGTATCGCGAAATCTTCAAAGCAGTGGATAATGCGCTCTCCGCGGATGACATTGGACGGTCTGTTCTCAAGTCGGTGATCGATCAAGGAAGAGCGCGATTGCGCCAAGAGTCGAATTTCTAGGTGGAAGGTCCTGATGCTAAGTTACGGGCTGAAGTCTCATTGGCACCGCCACATGGATCCGAAAAGCGTGCGGCGGTAGTTGTCTCTGCTTATGCTTACAGCCATCCGGCTGAGTTCGAACAGTTTGCAGAGCGGCTCAAGAGCATTCTGTAATTGCAAGTCGCTCAATTTGCACTTTGGATTCGGACTGTGATTGTTAATTGTCGTCTTCAGGTGGAAAAGTGAATGGCGAACTCGCGCTAGCGCTTTCGAGCGATAAATACCATGTTGCCGCATTCCGTAAGGTCCAGGACAACTCCCGGCGAGGAGCCATAACCCACATTCAAGACTCTAACCAGATCAAATCCAGCAGCTTGTAACAGATCTGACATTTCTGTCTTCGTAAAGTAATGGGTGAAGGATACTTCCTGTTCTCCTACTCTTCGATAGAAAACATCGCCCAGATCGTAGCCGGCGGCCGCAAGTGACTCTTGAGCGAAGAGAGTTTTGATTTGAGGACCCCACTCATCTCGGTCGTCGAGATTCAAGACGTCGAGGAAAAGCAGTCCACCTTTGTTCAGCGCCTTGCTTGCCAAATTGAGGGCTGACTTACGCTGTTCAATGTTTGAAAGCAGCCCAAACGCTAATAGGTACAAAATTGCATCAAAATGATCTTCTATCTCAATCGCGCCATTCTCCCAAGAACCTTGGAGCGCTTTCAGTCCCCGTTCGCGAGCTGCTTTGCACATCGCTCGACTGATGTCTACGCATGTAATCTCGAAGTCGCAGCCAGTCTCTTCTTTGATGTCGACTTCTCTTTTCCCTGTTCCGGCAGCAATGGAGAGAAGCTTGAGCAGCGTCGGAATGCGCTTCAGTTCAGCGGCAATGATTTCATTCACACTAGCGATATACAGGCGACGAGCCGGAACCGAGTCGTTGTATGAATCGTAGCGCGCTGCTTCGGCATCGAAGAAGCGCGTGACCATAAGACCGACGTCCTGAGCCTCTGGTTTAGGCTTCAGGACGACGATCTCATGGCTCTGATTCTGTGGCATTGGTTCTCGAAAACCGTTCTGGTTCTGCTTAATCATCAATTCAAATGATCTCGCAAAGCCAATGCTCTTACTTGATGCCTTTGCGATTTTGCTTCTGTTCGATTTTGAAAGCCTTTTCGGTTAAACCGGTAGCCTTCTTTTCGAATTTCTCTTTTTCCTTTTCAGGCATGTTGGGGCTCAAGCTAATGTAGGCTCGGTAATGCAAAGCGGCTTCCCGCAGTGCCGCTGGCCTGTTTGAGAAGAACTTCTTGAGTGCATCCGCCAAGCCGAGGTGGGCTTCCGCCATCCTCGGGTTTTGATAAGCTGCGGTTCTGAAGTGGTCGATGCCGCTTGCCAGCTGTTTCTTGCTTGCGAGATCGCTTGCTAATGTATACTCCTGCCGAGCTTTATCCCGTGCTGTGGCTACTGCAGACAATCCACGTTGAGCGCGAGCTGCTCCATCCGGAAATCCGGCTGCCTTCTTATAAGCCGCTTCGGCGCTGTCGAGATCACGGCTCATCAAGGCAATGTCAGCGACCGCAAATGTCTGTTTGGCATCCGGGCAGTTGGCAATAACAGTGTTCATTTGTTGAGCGGCAACGTCATACTTAAATTCGGCAAGTGCAGCTTGGGCATAGGAGATCCGCTCTGCATCATTAGATGGAGTCCCAAGCGTGGAAAGATCAATTGGATCCGCTCCGGACATCGCGCGAATTTTCGCATCAGCAAGACGAAGCTGCATGTTGTTTGGGTTGAGCTTTATAGCTTGTTGAACCATTCGCTCAGCATCGTCGAAGTTGTTGGAGAGGAAGTAGGCTCCAGTAGCCTCTTTCTGTGCCTTGATTACATATGCCTGAGTCAAGCCTTCGACTGCGTGCGTGTCCGCAGGCGACATTGACAAGGCGTTTGTGTATTCCCGAATTGCATCATCCGTCTTCTCCAGGCGCAGCGCTAGGTCGCCGGCTCTCTTGTGCAATTCGATGCTACCAGGATTTAACGTCAACCCGGACCGCACTTCGGATAGTGCGAGCTCCAGGTCGCCGCGATCTTCGCGTATGTCGGCAAGTCCCAGATATGCAGCTTCATTTTCAGCTTTGATAGAGATTGCTTGTTGATACTCCTTAACAGCCGCGACAGTGTTGCCCTGTTTTCGATAGCAATCGCCCAGTGCAATGTGAGTGGGAGCACTGTTTCGATTGAGAGACAGGGCCGTATTCAGCTGCTTGAGAGCGTCATCGACTTTCCCTTGCGCTAGATATGTCTTGCCCAATCCGTATTGAGCAGTGGAGTTGGATGAACGCAAAGAGATGGCCTGTTTAAAGTCGCTCTCTGAGCTGCTCGTATCACCCTTGAGCAATTCGATCATGCCGCGCTGGGTGTAAGACATGGAGTAGCTTGGATCGATTTGAATTGCTTTGTTGAGTTGCTGCAGAGCCTCGTCATAACGCCCCTGCTCTTTTAAGGTCATGGCCAAAACGCTCATAGCTTCCGGCATTTGCGGATCTATTTGCAGTGCCGAACGGCATTCCGATTCAGCTTGAGCCAACAAGTTTTGGCGTTGGCTGATGATGCTCATATTTGATGACTGCAAGCGATTTATTTGCACAAATGCCTTTCCGATCAGCGCCATCGGATCTTTGCCGTTCAATCTGAGCGCTTTGCTGAACTGTTCGTCTGCGCCGTCAAGTTTGAATTGCAGAGCTAATGCAAATCCGAGTCCTTCCAGCGCGGCCGAATCCTTTGAATTCTTATTGAGCGCCTTTCTAAATGCATCAGTTGCTTCTGCATATTTACCAGACAGCAGGAACTTTTCGCCGGACGCTACGTCCGCGGTGATTTTGCCTTTGAAAATCTTCTTTTCTCGAAACGCCGATTGAAGAATGCGTCCAGAGCCGGATTTTGTCGCAGAAGTGCGTTGAGTGGCGCGGAGCCCTTTAGTAGCTGAAAACGCAGGAATGCTTGCAGACAATGCGATACAAAATGCTAAACCAATATATGAAGCATTCGAAACTGCAGCTCTAACCATGAGTCTTACCTCCAATGTATTGAGCCTTGATTAGGAACAGGCTCATAGTTGGGTACCTTGCAATTCCCTTCTCTCAAACATTTGAGTGGGTTGTCTCATTTAGTCGGCGGCAACGCTGTATTCACATATTTTCTAGTTAGGATTAGATTGCCGTAAGCTAACGATTTGGTACCCAGGCAGCGTAGTTTACCAGCTTGACCTCAAAGGTCGATAAATTTTCAGGTCGCGTTACAATTCAGAATCTGGCTGGCAGACTTGACTGTTCAAGCTGTGAGCAAGCGAAGGAATCCAATTTTCCATAGGCGGAAGTTCGAAATGACAACCAAAAAAGAAGAAGCACTGCGCACCTGGATGGCAATAGAGTTTGTTGTTAGCAAAGAACAGGAGGACTTAGCTTCTTGGTTGATGGTGCATAGAGGTGCCAAGGGCTGCGAGGTGAAGCCTCACGAGGGGGATAGAGTACTTCTTCATTCCGTATTCGAAAAGGACATGGACCTGGCTGAAATGGATGAACTGAAGAGTTCCCTGGAGGAGTATGGTCTTGGCTCCTGTTTGAATTCGCTCAAAGTAAGCACTCTGGAGGAGGCTGACTGGTTGTCGAAATGGAAGCAAGGATTCGAGCAATTTCCAGTCGGCAAGCGATTTATGATCTGTCCACCCTGGCTCAAAGATCGTTTGAGCAAAGATGAACTCGCCAATCGACATCTGATCTTAGTAGAGCCAGGAATGGCTTTTGGTACGGGTTTGCATATCACTACTAGATTTTGCCTGAAGTCGATTGAAAAACATCTGCAGGGTCCTGAAGTTCTTGATGTCGGCACAGGAAGCGGAATACTGGCAATTGCCGCTGCCATGATCAATTGCGAGTGCGACGTTACAGCCGTGGATGTCGATCCGGTTTCCATAAAAGTTGCGCAAGAGAATCTCGATTTAAATGGAATGAGCGAAAGAGTTCGCCTGGTGCTTGGTTCGACCGAAGCGGTCGCCGGCAGCGTTTACCAAACGCTGCTTTCGAATCTGACCTGCGAAGACATCATTGCTTTACTGCCGGACTACGAAAAGCTTGCTCCACTGGGCGGAGTAGTAATCTGTGCTGGAATACTCAAGGAAAAATTGCCCATGTTAGAGCGAGCACTTGAAGGATCGTCTTTTGAAATCCTGGAAAAGGAGCTCGAGGATCTCTGGGCTGGAGTCATTTTGAGAAAGTTTCGCTAACTCCAAAGTCGTAAGACTTGTCGCGACACCCGCCTAATAGCAGAAGTGTCGGCAGTAGCACAGTTGCTAGACCGCTAATTGGAAACATTCGGCTGAAGCGGTCGTCTGCAGGTGATGATTGCGGTTTCTTGTTCTGCTAAGGAGGGTCGCTATGGGTAAATATGGTGAACGCGAGAAGAGTCTCTTGTTGCCGATTAGTCTAATTGTTGCGCTTGTTTTTGGAATTGCAGCAGCCGGTATCTATTTTGCCGGAAGCAATACAGCCGCCAGTTCGTCGATTAGCAGTGGAATGCATGCGCAGTTATCCGGTAGTGCCAATATTGCCTGACAAGCCAAACTCCTTTCGAAATTAGCGTTAGTAGCTCCAGGATTGCAACTACAGGTTTGGGACCTTGCAATCCAAGAGTTTTGCAGTCTGTGCTTTGCTTGATATAATGAGGGATCCAGGGTGATTTTTTACCCGTTGAAACCTGAAAATCTAGTTCTGCAGTGCTCCACACTTACATGGGGGCGTTTAGATTCGACAGGGATGTCGGGTTATGAGTTGCAGGTAGAGGTCGTCTGGAACCTCTTTAAACACCGGGCAAAACAAACAAATGCCAACGTTATTCACGTTGACTTCTCCAAAAAACAGCTTGCTGTTGCCTAACTAGTACTTAGGTCGGAGAACTCGATAGCGTCTTGACTACCCGATGCTATTGGGTCAACCACGGTGGTTGCCACTGAGCTAAGTTAGCGGGTAATTGCTCAGTCCAAGCCATAACCGCGACCCCGGGTGGCCGTCAGAGCCGTATCCAGCGGGTTCCGCAAGGAGCGACTGGAGGAATTTCGGACTAAACCTGTAGTGGCTTATAGGCCAATATCTTTGGACGCGAGTGCGATTCTCGCCGCCTCCACCATTTACTTTTCAAACAGGGCTTTAAGCATCATTGGTGCACGCTTTCGAGCATTCTCAATAAGGAGAGAGTGCGCAGGTGTGGCCCCTTTTGTGGCCCGTCACGATCATTTTCTCAGCCGAAATCACCGGGTTTTCGCTCGGAATTTTGGGTGAGGCCACTTGTTGCGCCATGATATCTTTAAGGGTTGTGCATGGCATCCGCGAATTTGTTTCGAGCGAAAACATGGATAGAGAGGCCAGAAAAAAGGAAATCGTGTCGCTTTTGCAAAGGGCAGCAGATGGACGCGAGCATATTTCTTTGCCTGAGTTTGTCCGAGTTAGCGAGATTTCAAAGCACGAGATTCACAAACACTTCCCTGACGGTGGATACACAGAATTGCTTCGTCTTGCTGGTCTGTCCGTACATCCGCAGAGGCAATCGCGGACTGTTACGGACGATGATGTGTTGGCAGAGTTCAATCGGATTTCAATAGACATTGGAACGTTGCCCACCTGGCCGCAGATCGAGGCTCGGACTAAGTTAACTCGGACGATGATTCGCAACCGCTTCGGTAGCAAAGAAAAGCTATTGTGTGCCTACAAAGGCTGGTTGGAACGGCATGATCCGACATCATTTCTTTTGGCCGCGATAGATGCTGAACTCCTTGCCGAATCTGGTCTCAATCGTGAACATGTTGAGTTGAGAATGGAGTCCTCTAATTCTTGTCCTCCCCGTCCTGGATTGGTGTACGGCGAAATTCTCAATTTCCGCGGATTGCGGCATGCTCCTATCAATGAGCAGGGCGTCGTCTATCTTTTTGGCATGGTGAGCCATGAATTGGGGTTTTTGATTGAGGCTGTGCAAACGGGCTTTCCTGATTGCCATGGGAAGCGACGAGTCAAAGGAAACCGATGGCAACCCGTTCGCATCGAGTTTGAGTATCAGAGTCGGAACTTCCTCGTGCACGGTCATGATGCCGCTCTCTGCGATCTGGTTGTGTGTTGGGAACACAACTGGCCGGAATGCCCGATTGAAGTGCTTTGCTTGAAAGAGCGCATCAGAGAGCTAAAATCCACCCTTGAATAACAAGACTATTCGCGCATTTGCGGTTCGGGCGCAGTATTCTTACTAGTGACGTAGTCGCTAATGAGGATAACCATCTCTCGGGCGAGGATGGTGTATTTGCCAGCATCGGACACGCTTTCTCCTTTGAAGAGGACTGGCGGCCAGCCTTTCGAGAGGTCGCATTCATTTTCAAAAACCCACATTGTGACATCGCCGCCTACGCGTGAATTGCGTCCGTAGCACATCTCGCCCGTGGGCAGGAATGCATCAATTTGCAGCGGAATCATGCAGTTTGTAAAAACGACCTTCTCGACCAATCCTGAATTCATAAGGATCTGACGCGCCTCATCACGTTCGACCTGCAGCTCGCGCTCGAATCTCTCTTCATTTTCCAATTCTTCCGGCAGAATAAAGCTCATGTCGTCCGCCTCTAAATGACTGCGCATTGTCGCTATTGTAGCTTACAACAATAGCGAGTCTTTAGCGGCCTGCGCCTGCCGCGGTTGGGGTGGCGTTAGTAGTTGCTCCATGCGAGCCTCATTCTCACGAGACGCATCTTTGATGAATCGCGCATAGTGTTTGAAGGTCGTTTGCAAAGTCGAGTGTCCAAGCACGTTGGCAAGCCATCCAGGTGTGACCCCGTTCTCCAAACAAAGTGAAGCGAACGTGTGCCGGAGTTGATATGAAGGCCGATGGCGGAGCCCGGCCTTGCGTAGCGCAGTGCGCCAAACATGATCAAGATGCTTATCGATCGGTTGTCCGCTCTTGGTAGTGAATACGTAGCCATCTAGATGCATCGTGTCTTGCTTTTTAACTTGTTCCAGCGCGGCTCGCACAACTGATAGCATCGGAACGATTCTTGAACTTGATGCAGTTTTCGGTAAATCTTCCGAACCACGAACTCTACCCTTGTTGATACGAATTTCTCCTCGTTTGAAGTCGACGTCTTTCCAGCGAAGTGCAAACAGCTCATTCGGCCTCGCTCCTGTCCAGGCAAGGCACGTGAATAACGGTCGATAGTGCGGCACGATCATCGAAAGCGCAGGATCAAGTTCATCCTTGCTCAGCGGATCTATATCTGGTTGTTTCTCAGTTAACCCGCGAACTCCAATGGTGGGATTCTCTGCAATCAGCTTTCGTCGCAGGCAAACTTTCATGATGTAGCGCAGCAAGCCCATTATGTTGTTTGTTCTAACTGCTGACACATTCTTCGATACGTCAGATTGAAAGCGGGCAATAGCTTCTTCGGTGATGTCGCTGACTTCCATCTTTCCAAAAGCGGGCAGCAGATAATTTTTCAGCACCTCGCGATAGCCTCGCAACGTGCTGGACTTCAAGCTCGCTCGCTCTGCTAGATAGTCTTCGGCTACTTCTGCGAATGTCTTGCGACTCTTCGGTTTTGTGAACTCGGCCAATCCAGACCAGTCATTGGTGGCATTCGCAACTGCGCGATGCTTCAAGACTTCCGCTAACGCAAGTTCAGCGGCCTTGCGGTCGCGTCCGAAAGATTTCACTCGGCGGCGTCCGTTGACCTTCACCGAGATATACCAATTGTTACCACGTTTCCAGATACCATCTCTGACGCCTGCCATGATCTTTCCTCCGGCGCGCGATGTTGAGGCACTATATACGGTGCCCTAATGATCGCACATCTAATGGGTGTTTGCTAGTTAGAAAATCAGCATCAGCACTTGATGCTAGCTATTGCGAGGTGTGCAAGTTTCGTTAGCGGTATACGAAGTTCCTTGCAATGTCATTCGGGTCAAGCTTATTGATCGTGTTTGCTTGAATAAATTCGTTCATCGCGTCAGTTGAGATGAGAATACGTCGGTTGATTTTGATGAATGATATTTGGCGGGAATTGATTAGCCGCCACATTGTCTTGAGTGATACGCCGAGATGCTCGGCCGCTGCGGCTACTGAGTGAAGCTTTGGAAGTGTTTCGGACATGATGATCTCCTTGCCCGCGATCAGATATCGAGGCGGGAAAATGTCGCTGCTTATTGCGGCTCTTCGAACAAAAAAGATCGCCGGAGAAATTTCGGCGATCTGAAAGAGAGAGAAATATCTATCAAAGTTGGCGCAACGCTTGCGCACCGATTACTATCATTGTCAGCGACTGTGCAAATTTCTGTCTCTGGGGTAAATACTGATCCGGATGAGTTGCTTCGCAGCGACACTTGCTGGTATCGCTTTCGTCCAGAGCCCGAAAATTGGAAGGACTCGGCTTGACCGTTCTGCTAACATTCAATTCGCGACGGCGGTAAGTTTTTTGACTTGCTGTACATCGAATCGCCGTCGCCCGAAATGGAAAGAGCAGAACGAGTCAATGTCCTACATTTGTCGGTTCTTAAAACGCTGACCTGTTTTGCGATAGCGGATATTTGCAGTGGATTTTACTCGGCGCGATGAGTCGTGCGGTTCTTAAGACGCTGTGTCAGTGGGCGATTTGGGATAAGAAGATATTCTCTTTATCTTGCCTTACCGTATGGTGTGCCACCATCGGTTCGGCAGCTCAGACTTGGGGCGGATGATCGCGTTCCGGCGGCGAAACTTGCCACACGGATGCTTGCTGCATGCGTGTTCCCTTTGTGGAGTTCTTCTTGCAGACAACCAATGCGTGATTGTCATGTTGATTTCCTGCCTCATCGCCGTAGGGGTCATGCAAGAGTTCGAATGCGTAAAGCGCCGCGTTGTCCAGAAGCTCGGCCGCATCAATCGCACAAATGGCGATCCATTCTTTTTTCTTCGCGAGTAATTCAGCCCAATTGAGCGCCTTGAATCCCGGACCTTCTACAAAGACAGACATTCCAGCTTGGTCGAATGCCGCAGGCTTTGGCTTTTTTGTCTCGTGATCGACATGTTTTTCAATGATACACCTGTAGAGCCGGTGCTCACGGGTGATTGCAATGGCGTCAACATCTGGTCCGAATTGCTTGCGCCTACGGTTCCGATCTTCTTTAGCTCTATCACACTCGGCGGGCGGCATTATTACATTTCAAGAAACTGCTGCAAAACCGGCAATAAGTCATCTAGTACCGTAAGCTCGCCCTCCAAAGTATCTCCGTCGGGTTGCAGCAAGCACCAGTCGGCGCTGAAAGCGACGTCATCACGAACCCAAAGTTCAAGTTGTCGACTTGGATTGTTTAGTTTCCACGTAAAAGCAATCAGTCCGGAGGAACCCGGCGTGACTTCCGGAGTACCAGGCGCGCGTCCGAATGCTCCAACGACTAAATTCCAAACATCGTTAGCCTTTTCGATTACGTTATCGGATGGTGCGTCAGAACCATAACCGTCCCAATCCTTTTCTAATTTGGATAACTCTTCGATTCCTGGATGTCCGTAAGTTAATTCTCGGAGTTCATCAGGAATGGTTTGGCGGCCGTAAGCCGAATCCATAGAATGTTGAGTGATTGATTCCACGTAGCTCTGGAGCTGTTGAGCTTCGGAGCTATTCATTCCGGCCGCGTACCAAATGCCGGGCGGTGCAAACAGATTTGCTGAAAGGATGCGGTCAAGTTCATTACTCATTGATTAGTGACCTCGTTTCCTCGGTGATGGACGCTTCAAAAATCTCATTTTTCCGGACGTGAAACCGTTCTAGGAGTTGCCAGAGCCCATCTTCGTCTTGCGGGATCTCGTTATCCCGAAACACGTCAATATCGAGGAGAATGGACAGTTTATCTGCTGGTCCTTGCGCCCTTGCTTCAGTGAGGACTAGCATCGCTTTCAGGTCATTCTGTGGCAACTGTAACTGCATGAAAAACTGGTCGATGCTGCTGTGGAGTCCTTGCCCTAAGCGAGGTACTGTCGTTATGTATTGCTCTAGGTCCGTCACATCGTTAGGCAGATCGATTCGATTAATAAACCTCACAGCGACGCGCGTGACTTCGGTGGGGTGCAATGCTTCCTTGTATAGAGTCCAAAGCCGTTTGGCCTCAGGTTGTAATTTGTGCCAGCCCTGGTATGGGTTGAGGCGGCTCATCGTGAACCCATTCACTCGGAGTTGAACCAATTGCTTTTGCTCTGGATCCGAGATTCTTACGCCTAGTAATTTGTGACTGCTCGATGAGCCCTGAACGCCTGGCCCGACTTGCAGCCGGAAGGCACCTTGTAGGATGTTGCTCTTCTTTGGATAGTTACCGGCTTCGGCCGCGGCCAAAGCCTCAAAAGCTGCGGGCTTAGCACCAGGCGTAAGTTTCGCCTGGATATCTATAAGCGCTTCGGTGATAGGAGCTTTGGCGTATTGATGAGTTGAATTCATTAAGATCTATCCTAGACAGCCAGATCCGACCTGGCAAGACATCGCCACACTAAAAGCGCGTACTTGTTAGCATATTACCCGAGATTTTCGGGCAGGAGCGGGCTTTACAGAATTTATTCTGTATCCTATTCGACCGGTTCAGCGTGGGTGGCTGGTAATGTTAGAGAAACTACCCCAAAAGTCCATCGAAAACTGTGGCCCATTTTGTGGCCCCTCATGTGTCCATTCGGGACCATTAGCGGTACTTCGCGCAAGCGGCAAAAATCCCGAAAGCCGCAACATCAAACAAAATCAATTGACGAGTCTTAATGAGAATGGCTGCCCAGGCGATTCTCGCCGCCTCCACCATTTACTTTTCAAACAGGGCTCAAAGCATCGGAGGCTCACGCTTTCGAGCATTCTCAATAAGGGGAATGTGCGCAAGAGTGGCCACTTTTTTGCGAACCAGCTAACAACACCCGAATAAACATAGTGTTTGGAGGTCGCAACCAGGCGCAGTTTCTTGGCAGGATAATGTTGGTGTGTCGGTACCCCATTGGGTCCAAATGTCGAGCTTTCAATCAGAGATTCGTCAACACTACGAACGAGTGTGGCAAGTTAAATCGCAAGTTCTTCCGTGGGCTAAGGGACCAGTTCATGAGCTCACCAAAGACTTTTGCGTCCTAGAATTTCCGCCGGCTGCACCCGTGTATGCCTGGGGTTATGCAACTTGTTGCATGTGGGAGAGCACTGATGTCTTATCTCCGGACCAGGCTGAAGCCATTGAGTTGCATCTATGGTCTCGTAGTAAGTCGACAACCAATAGCGGTGAGGGAAATCATGTTGAACTCCTGGCTGCCATAGCTCACTACCATCGTACGGGTGCAAAGCTCGGTTTAGGACACACGGTCAACTTCGGTCGAAAGTGGCTTCCAGATTCAAACTGCACTCACGGCCTAATTTCACTGCCTTAACTTCACGGCCCGGTCCTTGAGAATCTCCATCTGGCTGAGACTTCAGTCCGATGCTTATGGCTACTTCCGATCACCCAGGAAGAGGTCGATTTCAAACGCAACCAAGGGCTAGATGCTCTTGAAGAGCTGTTTGACGGAAGCGAGTTCAACTATCTTGACTCTCCACCAAGAAGAAGCGTCACTCGCTGGGATTAGCAGGACTAGTTCTTTTCACAATTTGGCTCATGAACCGATACCGACGAAAAGTCAGGTGCTTCTTGACTCTGTGATAGTTGCAAGAATCGTCAGGCTTGTTCTGCGGGAGCTCATATGGTGCAAACTTGAAGCTAATGCGGGCTTGTATTTTCACTTTGGTTGGGATTACTACATGTACTGTGTCGGAGTCGAGCTGACCACCGAAAACTGCAACGCTATAACCGCTATTGGCCTTTTTGTAGAGGAATTTCCTTCACCATATTTGGACCGATAGATGCAATGCGCGCGGACGGCTGTGCACGCTTGCGGAGTTCGTTGAGGTACATTGTTAGTGCCGTCAATCTTGTGCAACACTCACAACCAAACACCCCGCTATCTTGTCGGTAGACGAAATTCATAACACTAAAGTGCGATGCACCATGCTCGATGGCAAGATCGTCTACGAACGCCCTCGGTAACTGCTGAGGGTTGTTGCAATTGCCTGTTCTTGTCCCGTAAATTGCCGCCTGCTCTTGCCGGCAGCAATCAATCCGTTGCTGCGGGTTCTCGCCGGACAGCGGCAGATTTCATCTGCAACGGTTCTGAGTTGTTACGATAGTCTGGTGGTTCAAGCTTGCGTGCCACGCGTCACCTTGATCCGGAGTTGGACTCCCAGCTAAACTACCAATAAATTGGGGGAACCTTGTATGAAAAAGTCACTATCGCGCTTCGTCCAGGTCACATTGCTTATTGGCGCTTCTTTTACTTTCTCGACGGTTGTTGCTCAGGATTATGCACCAGGCCAAGCTGTGGAAGTCGACATGTCGGGGATCCAAAACTGGGAGGCGGGGACCGTCGTGCCCTTTCTTCCGGGAGACCGGCAAGACGGTTATCTTGTGCGTGTAAAGGTACCGAATTACTCTTTGTACCCCGACGGCATGCTGGTCCAGAAGATTCACATGCGTCCTTCACAGGCCGCCCCTGCTGCCCCGAATGCCGCAGCTCCCGGTCCTAATGATCAAGGCAATGCGGCTGCTAATCAGCCACAGCAAGGGTGGGAGCCGGTTGTACAAGCGCCGGCTCGGGCACCGGTCGCGCCGCCACAGGCTGTAAACCCGCCGGCAAATCGCAATGCGCCAGCGAAGCCAAAGACTGGATTCAACCCAGGAGATCGCGTTGAAATTGACAAGGCACATATAAACTCCTGGGAAGGTGCAACCGTTATTCCGTTTATGGATCGTGATCCACGAGACGGCAGTGTGGTTCGCATACGGATTGATGGCTATACGATAACTCCTCACGGATTATTAGTTCCTGTTGACCGAATACGTGCCGCTGCAGATGGTGGCGCTCAGGCGCCTGGTTACAACATCGGAGACAAGGTCGACGCTCTATGCAGTGGTCTGTGGTATGACGCAACGATTATTGATAGGAAAGGGATAGATCAATATCAGGTGCGTTATGAAGGCGGTGGCAATGTCAACGAAGAATGGGTGGACCCAACGCGGATACTGCCGGCCGGTCAAGCCGTTGGTGCCCGTGGCGGTCCTGGTGCTTTAAGGAATTGAGGACCTTAACGCTTGCGAGATTAGCAGTAAAGGGCGCTAAGATTTTTTCGAAGTCAAAGCTTTTGCGTGTTTAAATAACTCATCGCACTCGGAGTCTAGGATGGTGCACTTGCCGTAACGAGATGCGTCAACAACGGCTTGTGCTCTGATGTTGATCTGCCCAAAATCGCAAGTTTGCAAGAATGGAATTGAGCTGCCATATACAACCAGTGGCATCTTTGTCCAGATAATAGCGGACTGGCACATCGGACACGATTCGCCGGTTGTGTATAGTGCCGTTTCGCGCCAGTTGAATGCCTATTTGACCGTTTTCATTTGCTCATCGATTTGTTTGGCCTCGTCATTTCGTCCGAGGTACTTCAGGAGAGCTGAGTAGTTTCTGAGGGTTGTCTTCTGGCTTTGAGGAGTGATATCACCATTCGATTGAAGAGCGAGAGCTTCCTTCATAAGCGCCTCGGCTTGCTTGAGGTTTTGCTTTTGAACGCAATCGGCAGCGTAGTTGTTTAGATAGACGACAACATTCTCTTTGATCTGAGCTGAATCAGGGGCGGCTTTCAAAGCGTCCCGACACACTTGAAAACCTTGCTCGAATTGCTTCTCTTTAAGGAGCGCGTTTGCCCGGTCGCAGAGCGCGAGTGCGCTATTTAGTTTCATGATGACGCGATTTTGCACTGCCACCTTCTCGTTTTCTTCAGCTGCGCCTATGGCCACTTCTTTCTGTCTAGTCATCTCATTCAAGTGTTCTCGAATGATGTCCGCGTTTTCGCCGGTCGATTGAATTGCGAGAGCCTTTTGGTAAGCTTCTTTAGCTTGATCCTCTAACTTGAGATTCATAGAAGCTTCGCCCAGGAGAGCCCATCCTCCGAAGAAGTTGGGTTTTAGTTCGGTGCAACGTTTAGCCTGTGCCAGTGCCTCTGAATCTTTGCCCTGCTGAAGCAGCACGAAGCCATACTTGTAAAGTGCGGCGCTGCTGTTTGGATAGCTCTCTAGAAATTGCGTGAGAAGCGCAGAAGCTTGTTCGAATTGTTTGTTATTGAGGAGTCCCTGCACCTTGATAAACGCATTGCCGGCTTCGATGCTGACAATCTCTTCGCCAATCTTCATCATTTTGGTCGGCTGCTGTTGTTTCGCTTCTGCAGGAGGCTGAAGGCAGAGCGACGTTAGCGCTGACAGGGCTATTCTCATGGTCGCTCGCATGGATTTGTTTCTCCTGTCCAGGTCCTGCCTATTCTTGTCTGCGAATTTCTCTAGCGTCCTCAGGCTTTTGAGCTAACGCTCCTTCTGGATTTTTATACATTCTAAGGCTGCTTTTCGGCGCGCGCAAATGTCTAGCGCGTTGAACTCCAGCAATGCTTCTGAGGCTCTAGCGGACCAACTTTTGGATGTTGAGCCCAACAAAAGAAGAAGTCAATGCTGCTGTTGTTAAGTGCAGCGCTCTCCTTGGATGCGCTGTTCCTAGCAAGCTGTGATCTGTCCTACCACCAAACAGCCAGCAACTTTATCGTGCAGTGCCTGCTTCTTCTTTGTCCATCCTGCCATCATGAAGCCAATGAACAATAACGATGTGGACAAGATCTTGCTGAAATGTCTGGCAGTTGCTTTCCCGAAGGAGATGCGCTGCCCATTCGAGTCAGTGACACGGATCTGCAGAAGCAGTTTCCCTAAGGTTGCTTGCTTGGCAGAACTTTCCATAACAGCGTGGTAGAGCCAATTGATTGTGAGGAATGGGAGTATAGGCGCACTTCCTGCTGAGTAGCTGATCAAGTTTCCTGGTAAGTACCACAATGAGTGGGGGAAATCATTGTTCATACCCTTGAGGCCTAGACCAAAGAGGCAAATGTCGATCAGACTAAAGATGCTATTAACGGGGAAGACGAACACGCATTCAAAAGCGTGGTAAATGAGACCACTTAGAACTCCCTGGCTGGGGAAGTGAGCTGCCGCCAACCCGATGGACAGCATTGAACCAATTGATCCCAATAGAGCAGCATCAGCCATTGCTGCTCCCAGCCGTCTCCAAAATCCCGCATACTGAGTTTCCATCGCTCACCTGGTTTGATAAAGTCAGATATAGCCGCCGGGTCAAGTACCAACAAGAAGCTAGACCTTCCAATTGTATCCGGCTGCTCGGTCCATCAGTTTTGCGCCAACAAGCTCTCGGCGCAGCGTTGCAAAGTCCGGATGATGTCGGGCGATAATCAAATTCACTTCCTTTTCTGAATACTCCTTTCCGTCAGCGAATTGAGCAGATAACCAGTGCAGAATAACGTTGCGCTTCTTCCTGCTTGCCGGAATTTCTATCAGCTGATTACCCTTTATGAAATTGCGCAGAATCTTTTGCTCATACGCGTCTTCGCTTACGGTTCGCCCAATATTGGTGACCGTTTCCAAGGCTAAAACACGTTTGGACAGACTACGCATTGCATCAATTTATGTCTGTTTGGGCAACTCCACTTCTGGTAATACTCGAGTTTACATGCTTATGTGTGTAAACAATTTGGATACAAATTCGCTTTAGTGTGTCACTTAACGGCAGAAGAACGTGTTGAGCCGAGAGCGAAGATTGGCTCAAGCGCGTAGACAGATGAGTTTGACTGTACCGTAAAGGAGTTTTACATGGCAGTTGATGGAAATGAAAGAGTCCTGGAATCTTCTACTGATCAATCATCTCGGAACAACGGAAACCTGTTAGAAAGTTTCCTGAACAAAGCCGATTTCGAGAGGACATTTAAGCAGGACATGTCAGATGCAATATCACGTCTATTTCCCTCCAGCGGTGAAATGTTGGCACAAATCGGCCAGTCTGACCGGGGTTCTGACTCGGCCGAAGACACCCAGTCCGGTGGGGCCAGAGCAAGGAGACCGAGGGTGGCTGACCGGGGCGGTGACGATAGAGCAGACACACGGACAAGTGGGGACGGTGCGAAGAAGCCTGTGGTAGAAAAAAATCCAGATGGTGATGTGACCAAAGTAACTTACCCGAACGGAGACACTAAGGCGTTCGAATACGATGCAAATCATCACTTGACCAAGATCAAATACAAAAACGGCGATTACTACGAGAAAGACAAGAATGACAACTGGAACTTGCACAGCAAGCACGCCACCGATAGCCTGGGACAGGCCACGATAAGAGTCGATAGAGAGGGCACCTTGATTTTTCACTCTCAAGATGGAAGCCGGGTGATGATCACTCGTCCGGACGGCAAGATCGGCTCAGTCGAATTGGAGCAAGGATGGGTCACCAAGGTTGATTATCCTGCAGGAGACATCAAGCAGTTCGAGTATGACAATGACGGACTGACCAAGGTTAAGGAGAAGAACGGAACCTACTGGCAGAAGGAAACTGATGGCAACTGGAAGTTGTACGACCGTGGCGGCAGTCCAACCGGAGCTAGGATGGGAACGATCGAGATTGAAGAAAACGGAGATCTCACCATGAAGTCAGTAGACGGGAAGAATGAGACGATTACTTTGCCGAATGGGACTGTATATCGCAAGGCTGACGGTCGGGTAACTCACATCGATAAGAAGTAGCGCAGCGGCGTAACTAACATCGATAGGAAGTAGCGCAAGTCTCTGCCTGGTAACTCAATTAGCTGCTTCCTGATTATTGGTGATGGTTACCGTCTGCAGAGTATCTTGAGCGCTGTAATCTCTTGCGGATTGCTCAAGCCGAAATGCGAGTTTCTTACAGCTGTGGCTGTCATTAATCGGGAGCTGCATAGGCTCATGAACTGCAGGCTAGAAGTCTAATTTCTTGCCAATTGCAGTTTCGAGGTCAGCCCAGGAGTTCTGATATGAAACTACGGCATCAAAGAAATTGGCAAACGTCTGCTGAAACTGCTGTTGGGCGACGAGAGCCGAGCCAAGATCTGACTTGCCACTTTCGTAGCTGTCCTGGGCTTTGCGAACTACATTGAGAGCGAGCGGAATCAAGTTTTGTTTGAAGTGCGCCAGGTTGGCGCGGGCCGAGGCTAACGATGCATAAGCGGCGCGGACATCCACGTCTACGCGCGCAGCCACCGCTGTTGCCTGAAGCAAAGCTTGTTGATTGCTGGCTTTAGATGCGGCAATCTCGCCCTGGTGCCGATAGAAAATTGGAAGATCCATATTTACATTCAAATAGGCCCCTTCTTGCTGTCTTACGCCGGTTGACTTTTTGTAAGTGCTGAATACCCAGCCTGAACCGATCAGAACATCGGGTATCGCCTGCGATCGAGCAAGGCTTACTGCGCATTTAGTAGTGACAACTTGCTGATTGGCAGCCTTGAGATCGGGTCTCTCTTTGGCTGCCTGTGCAAGCAGTTGGTCCAGCGGTGGCAGGGGCTCATGTGGGGGCGGTACAAGTTCGGTGCGTTTGAGTGAAAGCTTGAATAGACCGTTATCTTCCACGTCCAGATCGCGGTCCGGCTTGTAGCCGAGCAGATAATCTAGTTCGATCGAAGCTTGCCGAAGGCGAGCCAGAGCCGAATTGCGCAGAGTTTCGAACTGGTCAACAGCCAGTCTTGCCTGCAAAGTTTCGACTTCCTCGCTCTGCCCGGACTGAAATCTTTTTTCGGCGATCTGGCTGAGCCGCTGCACCAGCGAGCGCTGATTCTCCACCAGTTCGATGTTCGCTTCGGCCGCCGCCAGCTCTGCATAAGCCTTTCGCACAGCGGAGCGTACGTCGAATCTGAGGTCTGCTAGTTGATACTCCGTCAATGTATAGTTGGCCCGAGCGTAACGCAATCTAGCTCGACGTTTGCCTCCCAGTTCGAAAAGTTGGTTGGCGCCGAGTTGTTGGGTGTTTCCTGAAATCACTTCTGTGTACGGGGTGCCAAAGCCATACTGGATTGCTAACTGCGGGTTGGGGCGGGCGCCAGCGGTCTTGATTTGAGCTTTTGCCAACTCAATGTTTTTCAAAGCAGCAACCACATTTGGGTTCTGGACGTAGGAGGTTTCAAAGGATTTGCTTAGACTGATCGGAAAGCGGTCGACTGGATGATTGGGGCGATCGGAAGGACCAGGTGTGAGTGCATCTAAAGACCAAGCCGGCAATTCGGGAGCTGATGGTTGATCCATTCCAGCAGCCCTGGCCGGAACACTCAAGGATAGCGATAGAAGACCAGCCGCAAGACAGAGTCTCGCTAGACCAGCATGCACCGGTCTTGGTATCGCCAACATTTAGTTTCTCACAATCATCGTTTTCATGCCTGTTGGCATAGTAGCATCATCATTTCATGAGTGGAAGCAATGCCACCAAGAAAAGTACCTCTTGCCTAATGCAATCGCAAGCCTTTGCAGTCCTCAGTGGTGCGACAAATGTTCTTCCAGTTTATCGAATGAACCGGTCCAACCTTGAGTCATGCCGCCTCTTTCTTGAACGAACGCTGCGAGCTCTTCAGCCGTGGTATCGCCATGACATTCCGAAGTAATGGTTACGCGAGTTTGCTCCGGACCTTCTGCGGTTAGATTGACTGTGGTAAGCATGGTGGCAGGCCAGGTCGGAGCCATCGGATGGCGCGCAAGCTTCTCATTCTCATCACAAAATTGTTGGGTATATACGATGCGATGTGGTTTTTCAATCTCGAGATAATGTGCTCGTCCATGCATCTTCATCCCCCCGGCACCGGTCATGCAGTAGAAGGTTTTGCCACCGGGTTTGATATCGCATTTGATGAACTGCATCTCAAATCCGGTTGGAGGTAGCCACTTTGAAAAGTGATCGGGATTTGTCCAAAGCTCGAACATCGTTTCGAGCGGTGCGTCGAAAGAGCGGTTGATGACAAAAGCTTCTTTGCCGGAGGATGACTTCTCAAGATATTCCGCGAGGCGATCCCAGGTTGCATTACCGCCGGCTTTTGTGACAAACTTGCGAGTCTCTTCCGCTGCTTCCGGAGTGGGAAGCGTCATGCACATGTCCATTTGTGTTTTGCCATTGTTTTCGGAAAAAAGCACCGTTACCCTAAACAGTGGACCATGATCATCGTTAGCACCGTGGTCATAGACCAATTTTGAGCATGGTTCGACTTCGAGGTACTTGGTCTTGTTGGGATAATCGACGCCATCCGGACCATGCATTGTGTAATCCCAATGTCCGCCTGGTTTCAAGTCCTTACTGTGAGTGGTGATAGTAAACCCGCGGGGGCCCCACCATTTGGATGCTTGCGCAGGATCGCACCAAGCATCCCAAACAACTTGAATGGGAGCGTCATAGACTCTTGAGATTCTCAACTCATTGGACTTACTTTTTACGACCATGTTTGCTTCCTTTGTTGTTCTTTTTCGCAGTGACAGTTTGGAGATAAGCCTCTAAGCGGTCGAAGCTGGCCTCCCAAAATATTCGATACTCCTCCATCCAATCGGCTGCTTCCTTCATGCCATTGTTCTTTTCCATCGCTTACTGGTATCTCGCCCGGCGCCTACCTACTAATTTTGGCGAGTTGCTTATCCAGCATAGCTTTCGTGAAGACGATCTGGGATTCAGGATAATTGTCCCGATGGGCTTTCATAATTCTAAGTGACTTGCTCATCTCTTCCGCAGCTGCCGGAAAGTAACCAAGCCCTTCATTGACAGCACTCAGTGAGAAGTAGACTGTTGCCAATCTTTGAGTCTCAGGCAGCGTAGCAATTAAAGACTGAGCTTTGCGCAGCCACTGCTCCGATTCAGTACGTCGATCTTGGTACAGGTAGAGGGTGGCCAGGCAGGCTGAGTCCCAAAGTCGCCCCTCGCTTGGAGTCTTTTCTAGACGACAGCGGAGTGCATAGGCCTCTAACCTGCATAATTCAGCCAGCTTCAGTTGTTTATCTTCCTGCTCTTTTGCTGGTTTGGGCGGTTGCATAGCCCGGCTGTACTGAGCCAGCTCTTCCATGCCAACTGCCAGCTCCGGGTGGTCAATCTTTAGAGAAAGCGCTCGTTTCAACAATTCCATCGCCCGGTCGAAGTCACCTCTCTCAGCAAAGCCCCTGGCCTGCTGCAGCAGTCTGGTTGCCAGCAATTGGTGGGCATCGCGCAGATCGTCTCGAAATCGGCCTTTGTGGATTCGCAAGCGTTCGAGTTCATTGACGAGCTGCTCGGCAAATAGCTCGGCGCCGGCCAGGTCCTTTCGTTGCAAGCACACGTCGGAGAGCATTCGCAAAACATAAATCCGCTCCACGGTCAGATTCGACTCCGCCTTATCGAGAATCGCAAGCGCCCTTTTCAGGGTCGAATAGCAAAGCTCATACTTGTTTGCATGCAGATATGCGTGAGCAAGCACCCGTAGGTTCTTAGCCAGAATTGGACCGTACGGTTCTTTGTCAGTCAAAGCGACTGCCGCGCAGGCAAGTGATTCAGCATCTGAGACTCTCCCCTGGCGGCATTCGACCAGAGATAACGCAGTAAGTGTAGACGCAAGCCGTTGGGTAGATCCGTTTGGCGATCTCGCTTCTTTCAACGCGTCAGTATAATGTCGCTCGCACTTACTCCAGTCTCGCTGGTGGAGCGCTTGCTCAGCAAGATTCATGTCTTTAACCCAGGTCGAGTTAGCTGCAGTTGCTGATAATAGCCAGTCTGGCTGCCCGATAAAAATTGTGGTCAGGGCGATCCTTGTGGCAATTTTGACGAAAACAGTATCTGTCATTCGCTCCAGCCCTGCCTGCGTTAAAACATGCGGTCTCATAAGATATCCTACTGGAAAGCTGGGGAATATAGTTTCTGAATCTGGTTGGATCTGGTTTGGAAGCCCGCTTCCGCTGCCATTTTGAGTCGATTCTGGTGGAACTCCTGATGTCCTGATGATCTTCCGGAGCTGGTGCGGCAAGTAACAATGGGTCGCAATGCGATTTGAACTAAAGCTATTTCACAAGGGTTTGGTCCTTGTTGCTGTTCCGCTAATTTTTCAACTGCTATTCGTAGCTATTTTATCCAAGCTGTTGTTCGACGCTGAGTCGGTGGCAGCTCGTGAAGCTAGGGCTAAAGCCATAGTCTATAAGGCTGAGCGACTAGATCAACTTGTTTACCAGGCCACGGCCACTCTTGTTCAATATGGAGCAACGGCAGATCCGTCTCTGGGAAACAAGTTCTCATTGATTGAAGCGCAGATTCCCAAAGAGAAGGAAGAGCTCGTGCGAGCAGTTGCCGACGATCCGGTGCACAGACCGATCGTTGTGATGGTGGTGCCATTGATTGATCGGGCTCTAGTGCTAATGAAGGAGGCTAAACGGACGCTCGACGAAAGCGAAGGCAAGATGACCATCGAGTATATGCAAGAGCTGCGAGGAGAGATTCAGTCAGTACTGGCTGGGCTCTATCCGAAACTGAATGAAGTTGCAGAGGCCGAAAGACAGATCGTGCAGTCTACACCGGAGCAGATGCTCAAGTTCAACAGAACTATTCACAATTTCATTTTCGCAGCTGTATTGCTGAACGTGGCAATAGCGCTGGCCCTGGCTTTCTACTTTCATCTTGGCACGGTGCGCAGATTGGCGGTAATGGTAGAGAACGCTCGACGAATTGTCGTTAAAGAGCAACTGCAGGACAAACTGATTGGTACAGACGAGATTGCCCATGTCGATCACGTTTTTCACGACATGGCTGCCGCTCTAGCTGAAGCGGCTCGCAAAGAGCAAGAGGCTCTGGAGATAATCAAGTCCAGCGAGGCACGAATCCGCTCGGTAGTTAATAACATGCCGGTTGGCCTGGTGGTCACGAACGAGCGTGGCATGATCGAATTCTTGAACGCGCGCTTGGAAAGGCTCCTCGGCTTCAAACAGGCTGAGGTAGCCGGCAAGCATCTGACCACTTTCTTTCCGATCAACACGCAGAAGAATCCAGATGCTTTCGTAAACAGCTTAAGGCAGAGCGCTGCCGGCCGATTGGTGGAACTGGAGGTAGGAAATAGTAGCGGAAGTATAGTGCCGATTGAAATCTCTTTGAGCGAGCTGCCGATGAATAATGAAAACTACTTGCTGGTTAGCTTCACTGATATTTCCGAGCGACGCCAGATCGAGCAAATGAAACGCGACCTCATCGCCATGGTAAGCCACGATCTTCGAACTCCGCTAATGTCCATGCTGATCAGCCTAGCCATGATCACGGAAGGCCGCGCTGGCCCAATTTCCGAGCATGCCAAAAACCTGCTGCAGAGTTGCGAGGCCGGAGTGGAGCGCCTGATCGCCCTGGTGAAGAGTCTCTTGGATGCAGAGAAAATCAAGTCAGGCCAATTGAATCTGGACCGCCGGCGGCTTCCGCTTTCCGTCATACTCGAGAGTTCAGTCGATGCAGTTCTTAGCTTCGCCAGCCAGAACCAGGTAAAGATCGAACTGCAAGCCAAGGACATAGAGATTACAGCAGACGGAGAAAGGCTGGTGCAGGTAGTGATTAATCTGCTTTCCAATGCTGTGAAATTCTCACCCAAAGGCGGCTCTGTCAAAATTGTCAGTGAGGAGACTGCTCAGCATGTAGAGGTAAAAGTGATTGACCAAGGGCGTGGCGTGCCGGCAAGTTACAAGGAGATCATTTTCGAGCGCTTTCAACAAGTTGCATCTACTGATGCTACCGAAAAAGGGGGAACCGGATTGGGTTTACCGATTTGCAAAGCAATAATCGAGCAGCATGGCGGCACTATTGGTGTGGAAAGTGAGGAGGGAATGGGAAGCACATTCTGGTTTCGGCTGCCCAAAGTTAGTTAAGCGGCCGGTGATAATTGTAGGCACGGTATCTTGCAACGAATTTGCCACAATTGAGTAACTTAGCAGTAACGCTGCCCAAGTAAGATTTTGCCAAGCGAGTGAGAAAGCGGTTCAAGTTGGAATACTACGTTAAGCGAAACGCATCACCGTTGTTCAATTTACCTATTTTCAAGGCTGGAGGGCTTTACCATGAGACCGAGGAATCGAAAGAGATATCGTTTGGCGAACAACATGCGGTCCGCATCCGGGCAGGCGCTGGTGGAGGGAGTGGTATCTACTTATGTCTTAGTAATGGTAGGAGTCTGCCTTATTTTGCTAATGCTGGGAATTGGCCGGTTCGTGATCAATCAGGAAAAGTTGAATTCGGTGGCAACCCAGACAGCAAGACAATACATGAGTCAAAAAACCTGGCTCGGCATGAAGCTTCCGGACTCAGAGACGGGTAATGCCGAAGCTCTCGGTAACGCCACCTGCAAAGCTTTGGAGCAAGCGCTCGGATTGCCCCAAATTGCTCCTATCTACAAGCCGGGTTCAACAACGGTCACCACTACCGATGGCGCTCCGCTTACTGTCGATACGGTGACGGTTACTCTGCCAGCTCCGAATCTCTTTGTGCAGTTCGGATCTCTATTCTCCCTCTCTTCTGTTTATCCTACCGGTATTGGAGTTGCCGCAGCCGATGCGCCGTTTGTTCACGGGTTGGCGTACTTTGAGACCGGGCAGTCTGGAAATCCGAGCAATATTGGACACTCCGTTGTGGTTCCCTGCTATTCGGCGTTTACCAATCTAGCTCCAGGTAGCGGCACAAGCAATCACATTATTCCGGAAGGAAAGATTCCCGGTTCACCGCCCTATGCTTGCCTCGGAATTCGGACGCCTACGTCGGTCCTGCCGCTGGGACAAACGATCGACCACTACGGCAAAGGCAACGGTGCTCCCGACACGTTGTGGTTCTGGACTCCTTGAGTCCCATATCTGTCAACTGCATGCTGCTTTCCTGCTCGTAAGTCGGATCTAGTATAAGCATGATTCTCGCCCGGCGATGGTGCCTAGCACTTTGAAGAGCGAGAATCTTGCTTTCTGTCCAGTCATTAACCAGATAGTTCGAATAAGGGGCAGCTGTTTATCTGTTACCAGCTTGGTATGCATCAATGAATGTGGCAACTTGAACGAAGGCTGGCAAAAGTTTGGCAGCATCTTCTAGGCAGTGCGATTTGAAACGGCGCTATCTTGAGCCGCTGCTAGCTGGAGCCTGGTAAATGTACGGGTTTTGCTGTGTGGGCGCTTGACCAGTATTTGGCGCTGCCGGAGGCTGATTGGGGGAAGTCGTAGTCTGCACACCCGAATCTGCTCCTGGCGCAGGCTGCTGCCCTGATGAGTCGCTCAATGGTGCCTGTCCTGCTGGAGTTTGCGGAGAACTTGCTGGACTGCCGTCAACTCCGGGTCCGGCGGCTTGTGGAGCTGGTTGCGCCTGGTTCAATTGCCCGCCGGGAATGCTGTACTGGGGCTGGTAAACTTGTCCGTCCGGTGGTGTGGGCTCGCTGGGAGCTGAAGGCGGCGCGTTAACTGGCGTCGTATAGGTGCGTGCTCTAAGCATCCGTTGCGAAAAAGTCTCTTGCGGCTCCGCCTGTACCGGACTGCTGCCGGCGGGACTTGCTACCGGAGACTTAGGGGACGACCCATTGCCATCTGTAGAGGGACCTGAAACTGGCTCGCTGCTGGTAACAGGTTTCTGATTGGCAGCTGGCTTAGGAGGTGGATTGAGGGCCAAAAGTAAAATCAGTCCACCTAAGAGCAGAATGCCACAAGCAATGGCCGTTGCCATCATCAATCGCCTTTTCACAGCGACCGGACAATTGGCGGTTAGAAACTTGCCGTCTCTCCTCTTATAGAGCACAAACTTACGTTTCCCTTCCTTTTGAAAAATTTGCTCTTCGGCTTCTGGAAGCTCTATTTTGGAAAAGTCATAAACCTGTAAGCTGCACTGACTGCAGAAACGCACGCGCTCCGTTCCTTGCAACTTATCCCATACTGAGTTGCAGGGCAGCGATTGCTTGAATTCCGTAATCGGATTGAACGGTTTTGGTGGCTCGATTGGCTTGGATTCCAACTCTTCGCGCAAACGTGTTTCCTTGACTGTTGCCAGCGTGTAGGCTACCTGCCGGCAGGCGTCCAGGTCCAGAAATGTCTTTAGAACTGCCGGCGCTGAACCTTCCTTCTTCAAGCGTTTTAACTCTTCGAGACCAGCTGACTGCCCGCCACCTTGAGAAAACTCGGACTTCAGCCGCTCGATGAGCAAACCCGCCTTAGCTTCCTCAGTAACAGGGCCATCTGCCATTTTGCTCTCGCCAGCAGGTAGCGCGTCGGCTGGTCCCGAATCGCCTTCCACTTGTCGGTCTGAGTTGTCGCTGGGGAGCAATTCTGACATATCCAGCCTCCAAGGCTAATCTGCCCCGCAACTGATCAACTTATGCGTCTAAGTGGCAATCTTTACTTTGAGCGTACGATCAAGGTGCTGGTGCGGTTGCCA
>JAGVKB010000048.1 GCA_020050835.1 Candidatus Obscuribacterales bacterium
AAAGCCTTGGGCGGTAAGAGACTCGAACTCCTAACCCCTTCGGTGTAAACGAGAGCGTTTTGTGGAATATATACACCGGATATGCCTAATTTTCGGCTAAAGGTGTGGTCCTGTGGCAAATTTACCGCTTGACATTACCGCGTCTTCATTACGTTTGCGGTCAAAGACGCGATCATTACGGGACAATTCCGGGACAAACGAGACAATCTCGGGACAGTCCAGGAAACGACACAAACGTAAGCGGAGACGGAAATTGAAAGGGAACAAGCTTTCTTTCACCGAGGGATTCATCGACCGGTTGGAGACGACCCCAACCAGACAACGATTTTACGACCTGAAAGTTAAAGGTCTAGTTCTTGAAGTAATGTCTTCAGGGTCCAAGATATTCCGATTCCGAAAGACTGTTGATTACAAAGAACAGTGGGCGACAATTGGACCGTTCCCAACGGTCTCTCTTGAGGATGCTCGGGACAAAGCAATTCTCCTGTCTGCGGAATTGGTCGGCGGTGGCAACTTCACTGCTAAGCGCCAAGTTGTGAAAGATGAACTGACCCTGGCAGCTTTGGCAGATTTCTACTTTGATCAATATGCCAAGGATCGCTGCACAACGGCAACAGACATGCAAAAGAATTTCCGGCGGTGGTTTGCCGATGATCTCTCAAAACGCCTATCACAGATCGACACGACCTGGGTTCAGTCGCAGATCAACAAACTGGCTGTTGGTGGGCATTATCACAGAGCTAATCGGGCATTGGATGACATCAAGGCTATTTTCAGTTGGGGAATCAAGAAGGGTATCTACAACGGAAGCAACCCGGCCATCAAAGTGGACAAGTTCGAAGTACGATCCCGGGAACGCTTTATTCAGCCGCATGAATTTAACCGGTTGCTCCAATCCATCAAGAGCTATACAGACGGGCGTCTCCGAGACTTCTTCCTGATTTGTCTCTACACTGGAGCTCGTAGCGGAAACGTTATGGCCATGCGCTGGGATCAAGTCGATTTGGACTTGGGAACGTGGCACATCCCGAGGACCAAGAACGGCGAAAGCCAGACAGCAAAATTGTCGGACGAGGCGCTTAAGATTTTGCAAGAACGCTATCCAGATCGCGGACTCAATCCATGGGTCTTTCCTGGTGGCGGCATTCGCCAGCCCACTCAAGGACACATTGTTGAACCTAAAAAGGCTTGGAAAAAAGTCATCGAGAACGCTGGTATCAGCGATCTCCGAATTCATGATCTTCGGCGCACAATTGGAAGTTACATGGCCATGGCTGGAGTCAACACACCGCTTATTCAAAAAGCGCTTGGTCACAAGTCGCTAGCAGCCGCCTCAATCTATCAGCGTGTCAACAATGATCCGGTGAAACAAGGCATGGACCTAGCTATAAGGGCAATGCAGACATACGCTTCGGCTACAAAGGTCGTTGAACTGCCAAAAACCAAGCAGGACTCTTAACGGTTACTCGGAAACGCTTAAAATGCACTCGGCATGAGTAGTATACATATTAGATATCCATTGGTTATCGAATGGATATCTAGCCGGAAACTGCCAATGCAGTCATCCAATGGTGATTTCAAAGAATGGGAAAGCGCCCTTTATCCTGCCTTACGGCGCCTTGGCGGCGTCCATCGGTTCTGCCTCAGTGCCTCTTCGGCAGCTCGCCGGCCGCGAGGTTATGCTGCAACTCAGGGGGTTTAAAAGACAAGCCGAAGGCAACCGGCAGTCGGACTCAGAAAACATCGTTTAAATTGTCACGCAGGCGGCTATAACAAGCGATAAAAACCGGCTGACCTACCCATCTGCCGGACTGCCAGAAAATCACGCAGCCGGGGAACCGGTGTCAAAGACAAGCGCAGCCTCGGTTTACCGCTTGGTCATTGATACCGGGGGCAAGTGATAGGCTTTTGAGCCAGGCAGTAGGAAGGGCAGCCGCTACAACATGCGGATTCTTGGCTTTCTACATTTGCAAAACTCTTTAAACATCATGGTGACCAAGAGTGCGAGGACCAGGTAAGCAGAGGCTTCCCCTGTAGCTATTAGCTCTGTGATTGATTCCTC
The DNA here is from genome assembly GCA_020050835.1 of Candidatus Obscuribacterales bacterium. Taxonomy (GTDB): domain Bacteria; phylum Cyanobacteriota; class Vampirovibrionia; order Obscuribacterales; family Obscuribacteraceae; genus JAGVKB01. Next base: position 2,063 of record JAGVKB010000048.1, read on the forward strand.
GTGATGCTCAGAACCAAATACTGCAGCTTGAAAGTGACGATCTTGGTCTTCTCTATGTGCATCTATCCTTGTGTACAAAGCCTCATCAAAAGCGGGAATTAGCCATCCTCCACCCGATGCGGAAGCGCTCAGAAGTGAAGTAAATCCTGAAGCTGCGGGCATTGTTATGATGTTTTCCATTTTTGCTCCTCTTGTTACTACTTAAGCATTTAGTATTTTATCAACATCCACTTGAAAGCCGAAAACGCCTTAAAATTAGGATGTTGGCTTTTACTGGTAATTGCTGGTATGATGGTTTTGGAAAGAGAGGTGCATCAGATGGCCAGAGATGAAAACAGCAAAGTCACTTTCTATGCGGACGCAGACGTAAAACAGAAGCTGGATCAGCTCGATCCAGGTACGAAGTCACACACGATAAACGCCTTACTGCGAAAGGGTTTTGAAGGCGGCAGCACGACACCCGAGCGGCTTGACGTGATGGACGCAAGAGTCAGAACGCTTGAGGCTGCATACCGGAGAACACCAATGTACAACAAGGAATTTCACGATTACTGCTCTGAGTTTTACACCGTTGCGAAGACGATTCAGGTAGTTGTGAGCCGCAATGGCGAGTCAATGACGGTAAAAATCGAAGCATTGCGAAACGAGGAGACTGGCAGATACTCCACGAGAGCGTATTACGAAGAGCATGTAACGTTGCAGCCCACGTATCCCAAGGCATACGGCAAGTACGAGCGGGAGCCCGATGATTTCATTGTTTGGGTTAGCTGGCTAGATTTGCCCTGGACCGATAGAGATTCTGCCGAAGCAGCTCTCGGCCAAGCACTTGGATTTCTGAGAGAGCGGTGTGACCTTCCGGCTCGGCATTAGCGGAGCGCTGCGCGCGGTTCTTCTGTATTCCCCCCGAACATAGAACCAAATATGGTGCCCCCATGGAGCGCCTTCAGTTATGCTGCCCTGGCTTTCATGCCTGGCAGGTAGCCTAGTAACGTCCACCCAGCATCAAACCCAAGCAGCTACGGGGTGCCTTCGGCAGCTTTGACGCCGTGGCCCCTGGACATTACATTCGGGCAGTGGTGCAGGAGGCTGCGGGCAGAAACAACGAAGGAAGCCGGTTACTGGCCTGTTGCCACCAATTCCTTTTCTGCTTCTTTCTTCGGACTGAGGTCGACTGGGGTTGCAGTGCGCGCTGCTGCCAGCATTATGTCTTTCATTTGATGCGCGCTAAGCTCGGATAAGTCAGTCGTGGACGTGAATAACTCCTTGCAGCAGCGAAGGAAAAGATAGAAGTATTGCATTCCCTGCAGCATAGTCCAATCAGCGATATGTTCAAGCATGCCGTACTGAGGTATAGCTATGCTTCGGTTAACGTTACCAGTGTCGGCCAATACCTTGAGGTGCTCCAGAAAGAGGTCGGACGGAGTGCGCATCTGGCTTTTGCTCTGATGACTGCGCGTGTACTCATCAAAACGCGCGACGCCCAGATCTCGGAGGCTCTCGTCTTTCGACGCGAAACTTTCAATGACATTCTGCTCAATTAGATCTTCCAATGCCGCTCGCGAGCGATCACTTTGGCCGAAACCGAAGGCCCACGCATCTAAATGAAAATACAGATAGACTGCTGATTCAAACCCAAGGTACTGTTCCTGCTCAACTGTAAGCTTGCGGCCTCTAAAGAAAGAGAGGATGTGCGGAAGTTGGCGGCACACGCGGGCATTAGCCCAGGCGAAAAGCCACAGTAAAAGCTCATTCTTTCCATCTTCGCCATCAGCCTCAACTGAACTGAGCATCATAATCAACGCTCCTTGTTCGGCTTCAAACGAAGTTTGCTGACCTTCAGCTTCAAACAAAGATTCATTCAGCTTAGGTTTTCGGCGTTGCCAGGCGATAAACCAGAACCCCACAATAACAGCGATTCCGATACAGATAATCTCCATGCCTGTTCGTCCTCCGGGACATGCATTGCCCATTGTCTCATGACAAGCATGCTGCACTTGGTTAGTGTTTGATAATCGCCAAGAATCAAGGCTGGAGGTGGCGTTTCTGCACAGATAGAGGGCGACTTGTGTAGGGCCTTCGGACCAGCTGACGAACAAATCTAGCGGACCGCGCAGCGCGGTTCTTCTGTATTCCCCCCCGAACATAGAACAATTTTGTGCGGCTGCGCCGCGCCTTCCCTTATGCTGCCCTGGCTTTCATGCCTGGCAGGTAGCCTAACATCGACCACCCAGCAT
>JAGVKB010000122.1 GCA_020050835.1 Candidatus Obscuribacterales bacterium
ATCTCTCGCTTCATCCAGCCGGAACATTGCGCCACCTCGCCCGGAGTCGGTACCCGATCGCCGCCTTGCTTGGTCTTGCCTGGGAAACAACGGCAGACAGCCGCCATATAGCACAGGCTACGAAACTGTTCTTCAGTCACTCCCAGGCTAGCGAACCAGCGAAAGAGCATTTTGCCTGCGGTCCAGGCAAACGGTCGCCCGAAGCCACCCTCTTTCGGTCCAGGTGCCTGGCCGATCAAATAAACTTTACTGAGCACAGGTCTGCCTGTCACGACCGGTCCAACCATAAGCGGGCAAGCCGAACAGGCTTTGAGCTCTTCTACATGTGTTTCGAGCGCGGACTTGGCAGTGGTTGGCACGGCAGCTCCTTCAAGCTTGGACCGACAAGAAGCTTAGTTGAAAGCATTTATTTTAACTCGCCGGCTGCGCCTGTTGACCGGAATCAATCCAGACCGACCCAGCCTCCAATTCGTCTCAAGCCGCTGCTGAATCGGCCCGGTAGCTGCGAGGCGCCATCTTTGAAGCGCTCGACGGCCGTGCCGTCGTTTACCTGTCTCCAACCATCGTCGAACCGGGCTTTCAAGTCCTTGCCGGTTTCAATCGCGGTCGATGTTGTCTGCGAGCCGATGGCGATCAGTCCGAGACCCCAGGTTCTCGGATTGTCCGGATCGATGTTCTGAAAGGCTACCTGGGCGATCAGCGCAGCCGTCTCTTCCGACTTCAAGGCTACCTTATTGTCTTTGTCTAACGGCAAGATAACGCCCATCTCGCGAAGTTGCTTGCCAAGCCGTCTTTCTTCGATGGTCGGCGGACACTGCACGAGCGCGTACAGTTTCCAGCGGCCATCACTTTCCAGCATCGGCGCTCCATCTTTCAAGGTAACGCCTACTTTCGACAAGAGGTTATTGCCTTCGACGATGACACGTTGCTTGTTGCCACCCTCGTCGATGATTGAGATGTTTTTGATTCCCACCGGTATGTTGCCGATATCCAAACCCAGATACTTCTTGACCGCCGGTGGCATCTCCGGCTTCAGCGTCAGTGTGATTCCTTGAATGTCGGCGATTTTAAGGGTGTTCTTGTCTTGCTTGATCCGCACGGCGATCGTCTGATCGGCATCAAGAGCGAGTCCGCCGAGCTCTCGGCTCGTTTTTTCTGCTCGTTCGATCACAATCGCATCGCCTCTCTTCGAAATTGACTTGACTCCGGTAAAGAGGTCCTTCACCTCGTTGAGATTTGCGCCTTGAACCATGCTTTCAGCTACTTTGAGATAATCCTGGTCTTTGCCGTCCAGCTTGATCCTGAAATCCGGACCGAATTTGCCGGGATTCGCCACCTGTTTAGGGTCAAACGATACTGAGATCGGCAGACGCAGAGTCTCTTTCTTGCCGTCTGTCTCGAAAGTCTTGGCGGCTACGATATCGACTGTCATCCGTCCTGTTTTGTCCAGGACCGGCGCCATGTCCTTACCGACCTTGATTGACATGGACTCCACTAAAGAGCCGCTGTCGAACTTTATATTTAAGATGCGATTGCCGGCGGAATCCACGGCAGCCAGGGACAGCTCTTTCAGCTTGCTGTCGAGCCCGTCCATCTTCAGCAGCTTCTTCACCTCTGCCGGCAAGGGAACTTTGAAGTCGATTCCTTTTATATTCTCCAGGCGGGCTTCCTTTTCGTTGATTGTCACTTTGGCTTCGATGCGCTCAGCCAGGGTGGCAGTCAGACCCCCCAGGTCGTGAGTGGTGGCCTTTGTCCTGGTAATAATCAAGTCGTCGCCACGTTTCGAGCGACCGGTAATGCTACCAATTAAATCGTGTAGCTCTTTCGGCAGATCGTTGGCCGTGAGTGCCTCAGCCATGCGAACGTAGTCACGTTCGCCGGCTTTCTTCCTGAGTTCGTCGATGATCGGATTGACTGCTTCGGCTTTGCTGAGAGGAATCTCCGGTAGCTTAATCTTGTCCTCTTGAGGCGCTCCCAGTTCACGCAGAAACTTCGGCACCGGATTGGTTACCTCTACTTGCAGCCTGACAATGCCGTCCGGATTGTCTCTTTTGAAGGTGAGGTCTGCTTCCTTGATTGCTAATCCGGCGCAACTCATACCTTTAATGTTGCGCAGTTGAATCTTGTCCTTGTCTGTGGGATCGGCTATTACGTCTACCGTGACATTGTTCAAAATCAGCGGCAGCCCCTCCTGGGTTTTGGTGGTAATTTCGCCTTCGAGTTTTAGCTGATTGTCTTTCAAGCTGATGCTTCTGATCCCTTCGAGCAGGTCTCGAACCGTCTTGTCGAGACGGAGCCCGGGAATCGCTTCGAAAAATCCGGAGAATTTATCGCTGGCAAGCTCGATCGACCGGCCGTTCTGGCTGCTTTTCAGGTCTACCGAGTTTGGCAGCTTGGACCAGGCGAGAGCCGCTCTGGCCATGTCGCTTAAGCGGCTCCACTCTTCCAGATAGCGGCGCACGCGTTCTTCTTCTTTTGCCTCGTACGACTCCGGCTTCTCTTTGCCGGCAGGTTCTTTTGCTTTTGCCGGTTGATCGTTTGCTGCAGCGCAATTTCCGGTTAGCTCGAAGTATTGCCGGAGAAGCTGCGCTGCGACCGACTGCTGGCCAATGTCCGGCATTTCGCCTGGAGCGTCTTTCTTGTCAGCGTTGTTAGTAAATTGCTCGAAGAGCTCTCGATGGAACGGGCTCAGACCAGCGGACCCGGATTGTCCGAAGTTTTGCTCTTGACCGCGCAGATCACCCATGTTTGTCGACTTCCTTGCATTATTCTGTTCTCGCCGAAGGGATCTGGCACTCCAGTCTATATACGACCGCTGGAATTTTTGGACTGCCGGTGCTTAACATTCGAAGCAGAGCAATCGATGGTCGAACAATCAGACAAGCTGGCTATGCTGTTAGCCAGGGCAAACGCGAGATGGTTGACATCTCTAGCAGTGGAAGCTTACCAGCGCGTTTGCAAACTTCATCTCCAAATAGGAGAGCGTACTTGCTGGTAAGTGGTCTACGTATGGACTGCGATAAAATACCTTGGTAAGCACCGGGAGGCTATAAAAAATGGCACGTTGTTTTCTTGTTGCCTCAACAATTTTGAGCTCTTTGCTGCTCTTGCAGCCAGCCAGTGCCTTCAAGCAAGGAGACCAAGTATTGGTCAATTATGTCGGTGAACCTCGTGAAGCAAGGGTGATCAAGGAAGAAGGAGATAGTGTAAAAATCGAGTTTCGCAATGCCTTAACCGGACAGTTCGATGGCTCCGATATTAGATGGAAACCTAAATCCGACGTTTATGAGAAACAGCCTGAAAACTATAATCCGCAAGGTTACGGCAATGTGAATGGGGCGCTCCAACCAGCCGGTGCCATGCCTGGTACACCAAACATGGGTGGAGGTAGACCGGTGGGTGGAGCGGTGCCTAATTTTGGCGTAGCCCTTCCGAACATGGGTGGAGCGGTGCCAAATTTGCGAGGAAGGAATCCGCAGGGTGGTGCTGCCGGCATGCCTGACCTACCAAACATGGCCATCCCGAATGCTGGAGCGGCAGTTCAAAATGCCTTGCCTGCCGTTGCGCCCGCAATTCAGCAACCTCTGCAACGAGGTGGTTTCATACCAATCGACGAATTCATGCGACGACAAGCGATGGACAAGGCTGCTGCCGCCAATCCTGCGAATCCAGGAGCGCAACCAAACCCGGGAGCACAACAGCCGCAGATCGACCAGGGACCGGATGCTGCTGATGAGTTCATGAGACGGAAGTTTGGCGGACCTCGGCGAACCGATGCTCAACAAAACCAAGCGCTCCAGCAGCAGCTACAACAAATCAATCGACAACAAGATCCACAACAAGCTCAACAGCAGCCTCTGCGTCCCGATCAGCGTGGAGGCTTCATTCCTCTTGACGAGTTTTTGCGAAGGAAAGCGCTGGATCAAGCAGCCGCTGATGCGGCGAATCGTAATCAGCAGCCTAAGCCAGCTCAGCAGCCTCAACCGGTAAATAACCTGGCTAATCAACAACCAGCTCAACCGGTTGCGGTGCAATTTGCCGGGCCACCGCTTACCGAAAACGAGATCATTGATTACTTCAAGGCGACGATGGGTGATGATCCAAACAAAATCCCTTGGGGCGGCGAGCGTGAGAAGATTTACGATGACATGCTCAACATGCTTAAAGATAGAGGAACGGCATTCAAAGGCTTAGAGCTTCATAGTGAGCTTGAAACTGCCGTTCGAAAGTACCAGGTACCATCATCAATCATATCGGCGCTGCAAGGCAACTATTTAGCGCCAGTCGAGACAGACTGGTTCTTCGGCTCGTGGAACATGAACAAGCACGAATTCGGAGATGGAATTGAAGCCGGGAAAGCGGACACTTTGATCATTCATCCCGACGGTCGCTACACCTGGGGTGACAAAACTGGTGAGTGGGTTCCGGCTACAAAAGCAGATGTCTTCAAAGTTGACAAAGGAGAGAGTGGGGTAGTATTGAAAGACTTTCGCGGTACCCAAGACTGGGTGGTCTACAAGGACGACAAAATGCCCGGAACTGACAATATCAGAGCCGCCGACATAGATCAGCCCGATACACAGTTTCTGGGCGGACGCAATCGCTAGCTCAACATCAACTAGTCGGCGTGCAGCACACGACCGGTCGCCTGGTGGCTGACGTGCAGGTTGGCTCGCTTGCTGCCATGTCTCTTGCCGGTTTTGTGACCTTTGCCGGTGACGGCATGCTTTATCTCAGCATGCTGAGCGCTCTTTACTCCGGGCAGATCGCCAAGCAGCGGAATGCCTGATACGGCGCTCTTTGGAATAACCCCGCTCAAGACTCCGATTGGCAGCCCGATGGCCGCAATCATGAGCAGTCCAATTAACGGATTGGAGCCGGTCGATGGGACGACCTTGGCGGCGCCACCATTGCCGGAGCGCATCTTTACCATCAGGTCCAAAGCTTCCTTGTTTCTGCTGTGCTCATCTTTGTATGTCATTTTAGTAACCTCGACCATCTTGTGACCCAACGCGCTTTGCCTTCGCTGCTGACAACTCTAGGCAAAGTTTGTGTCACGCACTGGTCAGGTTTGTGACATATTTTTGAAACTTCCAATGGCCGGTGATGCCTGATAGTGTCAAGCGTGACTTTCGTCATGATGATTGGTGACTGCCGGTAGATGTGTTCGGCTCGGTCTATTTGTAGGATGGCGATGTCGGTCTGGACGGCGCGGGCTCAGATCTTCCATGGCCGTTACAACCGTTCCTCAAAGCACTGCTAAAAGGGTCGCATCAATGTTTGAATTTGATTTGCGGAAAGATGTTCGTCGACTCCTGTCACTGGCCACATTAGCTGTTCTGAGCTTGAATAGCGGCGGGGTACCTGTTTCAGCGCAGACTCTCTCTCCGGATGGAACGCGCCGATTGTCTGATTCAACCGAAAGGTTTCAGGGCGAAGGCTCCGGTGCGCTCACGGCAACAGATTCTAACGGCAAGGAGATCGGCAAATGCGCCTTGAGACATACCGGAGTTTCTGTGAAGGTTGCCGGCTACTTCGCTCGCGTGACGGTCAAGCAGCTTTTCCACAATCCGTTCAAGGATAAAATTGAAGCTGTATATACCTTCCCTCTGTCGGAATCCGGTGCGGTTGACGATCTGACGATGCGAATTGGGCAACGCACCATTCACGGTACCATCAAGCGTCGCGAAGAGGCCAGGCAGATATACGATCAAGCAAGAGAAGACGGCAACTCTGCTGCGCTTCTAGAGCAGGAGCGGCCCAATATTTTTACGCAGTCTGTCGCCAATATCGACTCCGGTAAAGAGATTGAAATCACATTGCAGTACAGTGAAATGTTGCCGTACGAAGCCGGGCATTACAGCTTCGCCTTCCCGACCGTAGTCGGTCCGAGATTCATGCCAGGCGCTGCAACCGGACAGTTTGGACTTGGTTGGTCTGCCAATACGACCGGTGTTCCGGATGCATCAAAGATCTCTCCGCCGCCTTCTTTCATGAAGAATCCGCAGCGGCGGGCCGGGCACGATCTATCGATTTCGGTCGATTTAGACGGTGCCGTGCCGGTTGGCAACATCAGCTCGGGGCTGCACGAGATCAATCTCGAGCGAACAGGTCCTGCCAGCGCTCATATCGAGTTGAAGGACAAAGACATGATCGCCAATAAGGACTTTGTGCTCAACTGGGATGTTGCCGCCAGCAGTCTCCAGAGTGGTTATCTGACTCATAAGACTGGTAAAACCGGCTATGCAACTTTTATGATCCTGCCGCCGAAGCGAATTCAAACGGCAGAGGTAGCTCCCAAAGAGATGATCTTCCTGGTGGACAAGTCTGGCTCCCAAGATGGGCCGCCGCTCGAGAAGGCCAAGGAGACGCTTAAATACATCGTCAATCATATGAATCCACAAGATACATTTCAAATCGTCGCCTTCAGCGATGAAACCGAGCAGCTCTTCGAAAAGCCGATGCCGGCCGAAGGTGCGATGAAAGAAAAGGCGTTGGCCTATATTAGAAACATGACCGCCGATGGTGGAACCTGGATGGGCCCGGCTGTCAGGCAGGTCTGTGCAGGAGCCGCCGACAATCACCGGCTGCGCATCGTCACTTTCATGACAGATGGCTTTGTCGGAAACGATCTGGAGATACTGGCGATGATCAGAAAGTACCGAGGCAGCTCTCGTTGGTTTTCGTTTGGGACGGGAAACAGCGTCAATCGCTTCTTGATCGATGGCATCGCCAAAGAAGGCGGTGGCGAAGCAGAGTATGTTTTGCTCAATAAGAGCGCTGATGAAGTTGGCAAACATTTCTACGATCGCATCTCAACGCCGGTTCTGACCGATGTGAAAGTCAACTTCGAAGGAGTGAAAGTCACTGACGTCTTTCCAAGACAGATAGCCGATGTCTGGGCCGAACGTCCACTGTACATAAAGGGACGCTACACCAAGGCTGGTAGCGGTGAGGCCGTGATTACCGGTTTCAGCGGCGGCAAACCATACATGCAGAGAATGCCGGTGGTGCTGCCCGAACAGGAAGAGAACAATTTCATCCTGCCGCAAATATGGGCTAGAGCTGCAGTTGACGCGCTCATGTCGGCCGATTGGTCAGGAATGCAAAATGGCGAGCCGAGAAAGCGGATTAAGGATGAGATCGTAAGGCTTGCCCTGTCGCAGCACATCATGACTCAGTTTACGTCGTTCGTGGCGGTTGACGAGACTGCTACAACATCGGCAGATAAAGCACGTACTGTGGTCGTTCCGGTCGAGATGCCGGATGGCGTTTCCTACGAGAAGATCTTCGGCGAAGTAGACCGGGAAACCGTCCAATATGTCGAATCACAAGCCGGCAACTACGCGAACTCCCCGATTCGAGTGGTCGGATCCGTCGCCGCTTCGTCCAGCGCTGGTATTACAGCTGGTGCTCTGCAATCGGGTGTATTCAATCCGATACCGGCTCAGATCGGTTTCGGCATGCCGAGCGCAATCATCAACTGGTTGGTGGCAAGCAGCCGGGATGCCAATCTCTTTGGTGGCGAAGGATTCTCGGCCGCCCCGCAGCCGGCCGTTGTGCCGCCGATTTCGGCACAGAGCTCCGGATCGCCGGTAGGCGTTTTTGCCTCTGGGCAGGCCGGCACACAATCGGCCAGCGCCGGTAGTCCCGGCATAGGCTCATATTCCGGTGGCGGAAGGAGCTCGGCAATGTTGCAAGGAGCAACCAACGGCACAATCGGACCTGCATCTACGGCAACTGTCATAACCGGTATCAACACGAGCGGCACGGTTCGGGTGAACAACCTGGCCAACCTCGAAGCTCTGCTCAATATCATCGCCAATGCGCTCAATCTGGTTGTGCTCGGAGTCGGTCTCGGGGCAATTGTTTGCGGCATGCTCAGAGGAGCTTTCGGAAGGAATGGTGCGCTGAAGCTGGTTCTGTTCGGAGCGATCTGGCTTGCGGTTGGGCTGACATTCTCACCGCTTCTACTTCCTTACGTCGTCTGGAAGGTTTGCTCACCGGTAATTCGCCTCGTTGCCTTGCGGCGCCAGGTCAAAGCAGCTTGAAGCCGCGAGCCTGAGCAGGCAGAAAGCGCCCTGAGAGATTACTCTCGGGGCGCTTTCTAAAGATTGAAACAAGGAGCGACTTTCGGTCTACTCTTCGTCTTCGTAATACTCTTCGGTCTCTTCAACGCTGGCGCTGCAAGAGTGAAGCATGAATTCCTTAGCAATATCGGCTGCCTTGTCCGGCGAAACTCCGGCCGAGTTCAGGGTTTTCACCCAATGAAGTATTTCATTCAAGTAAGCGCGATCGACAACTGCTTCTGTTTCGAGCATCTGCGTGGTCATGTCCATCTCCTTCTAATCGAGTAGCGGGATGAGTGATCGTACCGTTCTGGGACGTGGTCTAAATAGGTCAAAGATCTAATCCGAAATCAATTTGTAATATCACTTCTTGTTGGCGCTGACTACCAGGCTGGCCATCGGAATCTCCACTCGATTTCTACGCAAGTAGCGTTTACCTTCTTCGATGATGGCGTTTTCGATTGCCTTAAGATCTGCCTGAGTCTGGGCTCTAAGGAGCCCACCGGTTCTGGGTGTTCCCAGAAAAAATGCTTTAAAAAGGTCGTTTGGGCTCTCAAGCTGCCAAATCATTGGAATCTTGGCGACAGCCGGCGGCTCAAATCCGGCGGCTACCATCTCTTTCTTAGACTCATCGGCAGCGCTGAAGCGAAAGAACGGCGGTCCGGCCGGCAATGGAGCGCTGGCATTGCCGGCGCTCTCGATCGCTTTCAAAGCGATGCCGAAGGCAAGCGCCTCTGATGGCGGCGCCCAGACTGTAAAAGCAAAGCGACCGCCGCTGCGAATTACCCGAAATGCTTCTCGAAGCGCCCTTTCAGGATGGCTGAGATGCAACAAGCCGAAATTCATCACCGCCGCATCGAAGCTGTCGTTGTCAAATGGAAGGTTCTCGGCATCCGCTTCCATAAACGTGATCTGTGGATAAATCTTGCTTGCCTTCTCAACCATAACAGCCGAGAAGTCGACGGCTGTTACGCTGGCTCCTCGGTTGGCGGCTGCTGCGGCCACTATGCCTGGTCCTGAGGCGATATCAAGTAGTCGCATGCCAGGCTTGGCTTGGACTGCTTCCAGCAAAATATCGATTGTTTGACCAGTAAGCCCGGAAAAGTAATGGTGGTAAGGGTCGGCCACCGTCTGCCAGGCGCTATGTTCGAAGTCTTTGAAAGTAGGCGTGCCGCTCGGGATATCTGTCATTTTCAAGCCTCGCAGTAAGATGACCGCTTGCCAGCCGTCGATCTGAATCTCTATTCCACGCTCAAGATCAGACATTTAAGATAGTCCGACTCTGGAGCATCGAGCAAAACAGGGTGATCCGGCGGTTGTCCGTGTTTGCCTATTAAGCGAAGAGTTCGCTTCGCATCGTGGGACGCTTTCTGGATGATGGATTGAAACTCGTCGATGCTGATGTGATGGGAGCAGGAGCAAGAAACCAAGATACCGTTTGGACGCAGCAGGCGCATCGCCAGACGGTTGATTTCGTTGTAACCGCGAGCAGCCGATTCCCGGCTGGAGCGCTTCTTGGTGAAGGCCGGCGGGTCGAGGACGATCATGTCCGTTTTATAGCCGCTGCCGGTTAACTCGTGCAGATAATCAAAAACATTGGCGGTTAAGATTTCGTGCGCTTGCGTGAGATTATTGCGTTGCCACTGTTGCTGATTGATGTTGTTGAAACTCTGGCTGGCCTCAATCTCAGTGACGCTCTTAGCCCCGTTAAGTGCGGCTCGCAGTCCGAAGAGTCCGGTATAGGAGAAGCAATTGAGAACTTCGCGTTCGATCGCCTCGGCCGCAGCTGCCTTGTGATTATTGAGCTGGTCTAAAAACAGCCCGGTTTTTGCCCCGCCTTTCAAGTCGGCCAAAAGCAGCGCTCCGTCATCTGCCAGCTCGAGAAGATCTGGCGGCTCGGTGCCCCAGACAGTCCCTACTTGTTGCTGCAGCCCTTCCAGGTTGCGAATGGTGCTGTCCGAACGCTCGTATATGCCGTCCAGGGACACTGTCTCTGCAATGGCGGATAACAAGATCGGCCGCCATAACTCGAGCCCCATCGCCAGGAATTGCACGACAGCAAAACCGCCGTAGATATCGACAGTCAGCCCGGGTATGCCGTCGGCCTCGCCGTGGATCAGCCGATAAGCATTCGGCAGCCCGCCGGTTCCCAAGTATCTCTCCTGGCGATAACGATATGCTGACTGGACCTTCTTAAGCCAGAAGCCTTCATCTATTAACTCGTCTGGATTTCGGGTCAAGTAGCGAAAGGCGATCTTGCTTTCATGATTTAGATAGCCGGTGCCTACCATCCGCCCTTTGAAATCCAACACCGTCACCAGCCCACCATTTTCGAAGTTGCGACCCGGTCCGGTGGCTATCTCGTTGTCGTAGACCCAGGGATGGTGACGGCGTTCATGTGGCTGTGATTTGAGAGTGATGGAGGGAAGAGGCATGTTTCCTCTGAGGCATCGGTAGTAAGGCAACGATATATTCTGGCATAGCCGGTCGGGCAAATTCGCGGCGGAGGTTGGCAAAGATGTCAATGCTTGCGGTCGAAAGTTCCTCTACTGGAAGCTGGCGTAAGAGCAGGTAAGCTATGTAGGTGAGGCTCGATTTAACGGTTCGGTGTGTACAGTCGGAGGTCGGTGCGGGTTTGTTTCAGGTAGAACATAATCCATTTCCCGCGCCACCTAATTTCACCAGGTCGCGGGTATATATGGGTGAGTGGCAGTTACTAAGGTTGAAAAACTGAAGGCGTGACTTTTCTGGCATCGCCATTCTGCTTGTCGCGCAGAGTCCGTGTACGCACGGCTCAGGGGTGATACTACGGATGTATATCTCTAGTAGCGAATCTAGCTACATTGCAAACCTGAAGAACTGGCTGGCGTTAGTCGCTATCCTGATTTTGTTTGGTAGCGGTCCGGTTTGCGGGCAGGAAAGCTTTGCTCCCGCTCCGGGAGCGGCCGCATCGGAGATTAAGGATGCCAACCCGAGCGATCCCAAGACGGTGCGTGAGAACTACTTCAAAAGGTTTCCCTTTGCTAAAGAGGCCAACAGGCAGGACAGAGTTCAAAATGGAGAATCCAGTGAAGGGTCTACTGAGAGTTTTGAAGCATATTCACAAGTCGAAAAGCGCTGCGACGGCGATGGTATTGATACAAGATGCGATTACTTGAACCAATCTTGCAAATTTCCTTACCCGGTTCTCACGCCGCACATTCATTACAAGCAAGATAGCCAGACGGCCACTGTTCAACTGGCGACAAAACGTGACTCGGAAGCAGTAACCAAGAACCTGGTGAAAACTTACGGACTGCCGATGTCGGACACCCAATTTCAGATAATCGATCGCCTCAATAAACAACGACTGCTCGAACTGTTCTACGATCCCGAACGCTGGATGTGGTCCGAGCTGTCGAGCGCTCAGATGCAAACCGCCAATATGTCCAATGCTCTGGGCGGAGCCGCTCAGTCGACCTTCCAGCAGGCGTTTGACAGCATCAATCATGTGTTAATCAACGTCGCCAATGAGCAGTCGACCACCGGCGGTGGCGGCGGATCGGATGCCGGTATTCGCAACGGCGTTAAGATTGTTCAGGGTGCTTACCACAATATTTTCCTATGGATCGGGGTGGCCCTGCTTTTGCCCGGAGCGGTGCTGACCCAGTTGAAAGGAATGATCGGTTCAGGCTTCCTGGGCCAGGATGAAGACGCTCAAACGCCGTTTGATGGAATTATTCGAGCTGTAATTGCAGTCTTTCTCATTCCGGCCACTCAGCTGATCATCAGCTATTCAATCGATGTCGGCAATCAATTGACCGAAGAGGTGCGCAATCCCACCCGCGGGTTCATCCAGAAGGACACCTTGATGGAATGGGTCACTCAACAGACATTTGTGCCTCAACTCCTCAATAACGCGATCTTGCTTAATGGCGGTGGCGGTGGTGGTGG